>JAJTDF010000163.1 GCA_021294835.1 Planctomycetaceae bacterium | reverse complement strand
ACCACGAGCGGCTGGCGGCGGTGCTGGGTCGGTTCAAGGCGGCCCGGGTGGTGGTCTCGTACTACGACGAGCCGGAGCTGCGGGAGATGTACCCGGCCTCGAAGTGGACCTGGGTGGAGTGTCCGGTGACCAAGGGGCTGGTGAACCAAGGCCGACGCGACGGTGCGGGGGCGGTGGCGGCACCAGAGGTTCTGATCATCAACGGCCCGTCGCTCACGGATGGCGGGATCTTCGGCAGCCGGGCGAAGCAACTGGAGACAACCTGATGGAATCGCTTTACGTCAAGGTCCGCGTGAACCTGGCCAACGACCCTCGGGTCGCTGCCATGGCGGCGCAGACCCGCAAGCCCGTGGTGGCCATCGTCGGCGCCCTGCACGCCCTGTGGTCGCTGGACGTCCAGTACGGCCAGACCGACGGGGAGGATGGTGTCGTGCCCCTGCTGACCCCCGAGGCGTTGGACGCGGCGACGTTCAAGGGCTTTGCCGCCGCGGTTGAGGCGGTGGGCTGGGTGGAGTTCTTCGAGGAGGGCGCCGTGCTGCCCCGGGTCCGAGACAACCAGGACGACGTCGGGGCCATCCGCAAGCGGTGGCGGGACAAGAAGGCCAAGCAGCGCGAACGCAACAAGCGGGAGGGATGTCCCGCCAGTGTCCCCCAAGTGTCCCCGGGGACAACGGGGGGACAAGCGGGGGACGTCCCCTCAATGTCCCCGCACAGAGAAAGAGGAAGAGGAAGAGGAAGAGGAAGAGTAAGACAAGAAGACACAGACAGTGCTAGCGCACTGTCTGGCCCGACCTCGGCGAAAACGCCGAGTCGGCCCCCGCGTTCGGCCGACCCGATCACGCTCGATCGCGATGCCTCGCCAGCCCGATTCGTCGGCGTTTCGGCCCAGCAGCGGGCGACGTGGGCGGCGGCGTACCCGGCGGTGGACATCGACGCCGAACTGGCCAGAGCCGCCGCGTGGTGCATCACGGCCGGGCCCAAGGGCCACAAGACCCGCCCGAGCCGGTTCCTGACGTCCTGGCTGGCCCGCGCCCAGGACGACGCCGGGCGGCGTGGGACGACGTTCCGGCACGCTGCCCGCCCCGCCACCGTCCCGCCCGACGACGAGCCCAACCCGATGCTGGCCGTGCTGGCCGCTGCCTCTGCCCAGGTCGCCGCCGAGGAAACCCAAGGAGCCCGCCGATGATGCCCGCCGACGCTGAAGCCGTGGTGGCCCATGCCCTGACGCTCTGGCCCCGCACCCGCTGGGCCGCCGACCAGACCGCCGAGATCCTCCGGTCCCTCAAGGCCCTGCCCATCGGTGCCGACCAGGCCCGGGCGGCGCTGACGGCCATGTCCCTCCGGCACGAGTGGCAGTCGATCTCGGCGGCCGAGATGCTCGATTGCCTGCGAGCGATCAACCGCGTGGACCTGCCCGCGTCTGAGCAGTTGGCCCACCACCGCGAGCGGATCAAGGCGTGGTTCGCCGAGGCCGATCCGCGGCAGATTTGCCGGGTGCTGCTGGCCGTGCACGACGAGGCCAAGCCGCCGGCGCGGTACGCCCAGAACTGGGCGCTCTACCTGCACCGGCCGCCCGTGGTGCTGGCCATCATCGCCGGCCTGGACGGGCGGAGCCCGGCGCCATCCCGCCGGTTCGCCGAGGACGCTTGGGCGGTGTTCGAGCAGGAACTGGCCGAGGCCCGGACCATCCAGGCCGGTGTGGCCGCGTACCGCACGGCGCTGGAGCGGACCTTGCACCTGTGCCGGAACTCGATGGAGTCGAGGCGATGAGTGAGCCCAGAGTCGAGAAGCCCATGACACACCAGGAGATGAAGGATTGGTTCGCCAGCTGGTTTGGCTTTCAGAAGGACGGGCACGGCAGGTGGTTCCACGTGGACAGGCAGCACCAACCGCTGGACGGCCACCCGATCTCGAACGATGCGGACTGGCTGGCGTCAGTGCTGCCGGAGGGGTGGACGTGGGGCAAGAAGGCCATCGGCTGGGAGTGCGGCAAGCCGAGGTATCACTGGTGGGTTCAGCCGCCCACTGGACCTCGGCTTGGCATCGTGTCATCGGCCCCGCATGTCGTCGCCAAGGCCCGGCTGGGCACGATCGCCATCGAGCACGCGAAGAAAATGAGCAAGCTGACAGCCGCCGCAACTTGTGCAAACTCGTTACCCCCGGAAGGGCACGTCCGGCTCCCCGATGGGCGTGACGTGCGGGTGTCGCCGCTTGGCATGGGCATCCTCAAGGCGATGGCCGACGGCGATCCTTCGTGCGGATCGTGGTTGCAAGCCTGAACCCCCCGGCCCCGACTCGACGCGCCTGGGTGAGCGGCATACGAACCCGGCATTGTTTCGATCACGATGGCTGGTGAGACCCGACAAGGAGACCGCCCATGTCCGCAGCATCCATGCTCCGCAAACTGACCGAGCTCGAAGTCCGCGTGCTGGAACTCTGCCAGACGCCCCGCACGATCGGCCAGCTCGACCGGCACTGCCGACCGCTGCCGACCGCCCAGACCGCGACGTTCCTCATGCAGCAGGGGTTCCTGGCGAACCCCGTCAACGAGGCGGGCACGGTCATCGTCAACCGCCTGGAGCTCACCGAGAAGGGCGAGCGGCTCCTGGAGCGGTACACCAGCGGCGAGCGCAAGGCCAAGGACAACCCGGAGGCCCACGCCAAGATCCCCGACAAGCAACTCCCGCCCATCGGCGTCAGCGGCAACCTGGACGGCGAGGACATCGGCGAGGACGACGATGAGCCCGTGGCCGCCAAGCCCACCAAGCGAGGCGGACGCAAGGCGAAGGCTGAAAC
>JAJTDF010000004.1 GCA_021294835.1 Planctomycetaceae bacterium | reverse complement strand
CATCGGATTGCTCCTTTGCCAAAGGGTGCGGACCTGTAACCCATGTCCTGTCTAGAAAGCGCCACCCATGTGGTGGCCACATGCACACCCCTGCGTTGGATCCATGGCACACCCCTCGCGGCAGCCGACACCGCCCACTCCACCCCCTCAATCATGTTGCCTGGACCGTGTTTGTCCACATACACCCCCCCCTCGCAAAGCCATGGCGAAGCGACTGCCGCCGCTCCGTCGCCCTTCGCCCTGTACTCCCACTTCGACCCGGCCGCCGCCAGCCCTCACGGCGCCAGCGTTCATGTCCCCAGCCCGCACCCCCTGCCCGCACCCCCGGCCCGCACCCGCCGCGCCACCCCGCGGGCCCTCAGCCTCTCGGCTTCGCCCGCTTACGCTCTGGCCCCGGTCACCCCGGTTCCGTTCTGATCCTGTCCTGCCCGGTGCTTCGTTTTCGCCGTCGCAGCGACGACCCCCGCCCCCCGCCCCTCCGCCCCCCGGGCGACGACCCTCATCACACCTGCCATGCTCCCACCCTTCACCCGAGCGTCCGACTTTGTCACCGACTCCCTCAACGGCGCCGACTGGTCCCAGCTCGAGCCGTTGTACAAGCAACTGCTCACCCGCGAGCTGCACTGCTCCAAGTGCCTCCAGCGGCTGATCGACGACCGCTCCGAGCTTGACGCGGTGGTCTCCGAGGCCGGCAGCCAGCTCTACATCAACATGACCTGCCGCACCGACGACCCATCCACCAAGCAGGCTTACTTGGACTTCGTCCAGAATGTGCAGCCGGACCTCAAGAAGGTCTCCTTCGAGCTGGATCGCCGGATCGTCTCCAGCCCCTTTGTCGCCCAGCTTGATCAGGCCCGCTACGCCGTCTTCCTGCGTGACCTCCGCGCCGCCGTCGAGCTGTACCGCGAGGAGAACGTTCCGCTGGAGACCGAGGCCACCGTCCTTGAGCAGAGGTACTCCGAGCTCTGCGGCGCCATGACCGTCAACTACCGGGGTGAAGAGAAGACGCTCCCTCAGATGTCCCGCTTCCTGGAGGAGCCCGAGCGTGCCGTTCGCGAGGAGTCCTGGCGGCTGGTCGCCGGCCGTCGCCTGGCTGATCGCGAAGCCGTCGAGGACATCTTCGACAAGCTCGTTGACCTCCGCCAGCGCATCGCCCGCAATGCCGGCTTTGCCAACTTCCGCGACTACGCGTTCAAGGCCCGCCGCCGCTTCGACTACACGCCCGCCGACTGCCAGGCCTTCGCCACCGGCGTTGAGATGCACGTCGTCCCGGCGCTGCGAGCCATCCAGAAGCAGAAGGCCGAACTGCTCGGTCTGCCCGCCCTCCGCCCGTGGGACACCGCCGTGGACCCCAAGGGCCGGCCGCCCCTGCGTCCGTTCTCCGGCGGGCAGGACCTGTACGACCGCTCGCTGCGCGTCTTCCGGCGGATGGACTCCCAACTCGCCGATCTGTTCACCGCCCTGTCCTCCGGCGGCTGTCTGGATCTGGAATCCCGCAAGGGCAAGGCCCCCGGCGGCTATCAGGCCAACCGCGACCGCATGCGTATTCCCTTCATTTTCATGAACGCCTCCGGCGTCCAGCGCGACGTGGAGACCATGGTCCACGAGGCCGGCCATGCTTTCCACTCGCTGCTCTCACGGGCTGAGCCGCTGTTTGCGTATCGCTCGGACATTCCGCTTGAGTTCGCCGAGGTCGCCTCCATGTCCATGGAGCTGACCAGCTATCCCTTCCTCGATGAGTTCTACTCCCCGGCCGACGCCGACCGCGCCCGCCGCAACCACCTCGAGGGCATCGCCTCGATCCTCCCGTGGATCGCGACCATCGACCAGTTCCAGCACTGGATCTACACCAACATCGGCCACACCCGCGCCCAGCGCACTCAGGCGTGGCTGGACCTCATGAAGCGCTTCGGCGGGGCCGTGGACTGGTCCGGCCTGGATCAGCAACTCGCCCATCTCTGGCACCGCCAGCTCCACCTTTTCGGCTCCCCGTTCTACTACATCGAGTATGGCATCGCCCAGCTCGGCGCCCTCCAGGTGTATGGCAACTATCGCCGCAACCCCGCCAAGGCCCTGACCGACTACAAGGCCGCCCTCAGCCTCGGCGGCTCCAAGCCCCTGACAGAATTGTTCACCGCCGCCGGCATCAGCTTCGATTTCTCGCCCGCCCGCATCCAGTCCACCTGGAAGGACGTCAGCGAGACCCTCGCCGCCCTGCCCGCCTGACACGCCCGCGTTCGGTCGCTCCGTTCCAGGGCCCGCCCATGCTGCATTGGCAAGACGTGCGCAAGTCCTTCGCGTCGGTCCGCGCGGTCGATGGGCTGTCCCTCTCGGTCAACGCCGGCGAATGCCTCGGCCTGCTCGGCCCCAACGGCGCCGGCAAGACCACCAGCCTCTCCATCGCCGTCGGGCTGCTGGTGCCGGACTCCGGCCGCGTCGTCCTTCGCCACAATGGCGCCGACCACAGCCCCGCCGAACCCGCGGTCCGCGCCCTCATCGGCGTTGCCCCGCAGGCCCTGGCCATCTATGACCAGCTCACCGGCGTTGAGAACCTTCGCTTCTTTGGCGCCCTGCAGGGTCTGACCGGTCGCGAACTGACCCGGCGGGTCGCCGAGGTGCTCGATCTGGTTGGCCTGGCCGACCGCGCCGCCCACCGCGCCGCCGGCTATTCCGGAGGCATGAAGCGTCGCCTCAACCTCGCCGCCGCCCTGCTGCACAAGCCGCCGTTGCTGCTGCTGGATGAGCCCACCGCCGGCGTCGACCCGCAGTCCCGAAACGCCATCTTGCGCATCCTTGCGGACCTTCGCTCCGCCGGTCACACCATCATCTACTCCACCCACTACATGGAAGAGGCACAGCGCCTGTGCGACCGCGTCGCCATCATCGACAAGGGACGCCTGCTGGCTGTGGACCACATCCCCAGCCTGATCGCCGCCCATGGGGGTGATTCGGTTGTTGAACTGCTCCACGCCCGACCCCGCCCTGGGGCCGACTCGCCGGTCGAACGCATCACCACCAGCGACCCGCTGGAGACGCTTCGCGCCGCCCTCGCCCGCGACGGCCGCGACCCTGCCGCCCCGCAACTGGTCTCCGCCCGGGTGGCCGGGCCCGACTTGGAATCGGTCTTCCTCAAGCTCACCGGCCGCACCCTGCGCGACTGATCGTCCCGTCCCGCGTCCCCTCGCCTTCCCTCGTCCTCGTCCTTGTCTTTGTCCACCCACCTCACCCGAGCCAGCACATGGGCATCATCTGGGCGCTGCTGACCAAGGACCTCCGCCTGCTGGTGCGTGACCGCGCCGGCTTCTTCTTCACCTTCTTCTTTCCGCTCATCTTCGCCGTCTTCTTCGGCACCATCTTCTCGTCAGGGGGCGGCCCCGCCCCCAAACTGCAAGTCGCCCTCGCGGTTGCTGATGATTCCCCCGCCGCCCGTCGCTTCGCCGAGGCCCTCGCGTCCGCCGATGAATTCAACCTCAGCCGCGTGAACACCGTCGAGGAGGCTCGGGCCCTGGTGCTCTTGCGCAAGGCTGTGGCCGCCGTGGTCATTCCCCCCGGCTACGGGGCCGCCCGCGAGGCGGTCTTCTCCGGCCCTCCCGCCGAAGTTCAAGTCGGTGTCGACCCGTCCCGCGCCGCCGAGTCCGGCATGCTTCAGGGCGTGCTTCAGAAGTACGCATTTGTGGACCTGGTCGCCTCCATGCGCGATCCTGTCGTCATGCGAGCCCAGACCGCCGCCGCCCGCTCCGCCTTGGCCGCCTCGTCATCGGTCGATCCGGCCACCCGGCTGATTCTCACCGGCCTGTTCACCCAACTTGATGCCGTCGCCGGCCGTCTTGGCCAGCCCTCGTCAACGCGCGATCAGTCCGCCACCACAAACAACGGCTTCACCTTCCAGCCCGTCCGCTTTGTCACCTCCGAGATCCGTCCCCTCCGCGCCGGACCACCCAACGCCTATGCCGTCTCCTTTCCGCAGGGCATCATCTGGGCCGTCATGGGCGCCTGCATGGGCTTCGCCGTGTCGCTGGTCTCTGAACGCACCGGCGGCACGCTGGCCCGCCTCCGCGTCGCCCCCATTGCCCGATGGAAAGTCCTGCTCGGCAAGGCCGCGGGCTGCTTTGTCACCACCACCGGCGTCACCGGCCTGCTGCTGGGTGTCTCGATGCTGCCCCCTTTTGGCGTCCGCTTCGCGGCACCGCTCACTCTCGCGGTCGCGGTGGCCTGCGCCGGGCTGGGCTTCACCGGCCTGATGATGCTCATCGCGTCCATCGGCCGCACCGAACGCGCCTGCTCGGGTGTCGGCTGGGGCGTGATGATGGTCTTCGCCATGATCGGCGGCGCCACCGTTCCGCTGTTTGTCATGCCCGAGTGGATGCAGCGTCTGTCGGACATCTCGCCTATGAAGTGGACGGTTCTGGCCATCGAGGGCGGCGTCTGGCGCGGGCACAGCCTGGCTGAGATCGCCCTGCCCTGCATCATCCTCGTGGCCATCGGACTGATCGGCTTCCTGGTCGGCTGGAAGCTCTTTGACCGCGAACCAACAACCTGATTCATCGCGAGCCGCTCACAGCCGCCAGTCGCTGCCCGTCCGCCAGCCGGCCGCTAGGCCGCTCATCGAGGGGTTCCAGTCCGCCAGCGGACCGGCAACCGGGGCTGTTCGCCACCACGCCCGGTCCGTTGCCGTTCCCGCCGGTGCAGCGGCCGTCTCAAGGTGCTCCCGGGATGTCGCCATGATGGAACTCGACCGCAACTCGGGCAGCGTTGCCGAAATGGCTGACGTTGCGTCCGAACGGCTGCCCGGCAGCGACTGGGCTGTCAGGGGCGGTCGAGCCGCCACCACGCTGACCGTCGCCAGTGTCTGAGACTCGATCGTTCCGTCGCTGGCGGCGATCGTCAGCACTTCCCTGGGCCCGTACTCGCCGTGCTGTGCGATGAACGTCAGCGTCATGTCCGGCTCGAAGATGAAGTCGGGCTGGACGATGTCGCCCTGGAACATGAGCAGCCCGCCGGTGATGGTGGCGATGCGGAAGCTCAGCGTATCGCCATCGGCATCGCGGACGTCGGTATATCGCAGCAGCGTGCGGAAGGAGATCTCCACCGGCACGCCCACAGGCGCACGGCCGGGCAGCAGCCGGACGCCATGGAGGATCGGCCGCTGGTTCGGGGTCGGCGTTCCCATTCCCGGATCGGGAGTGGGATTCGGGGCCGGATCCGGCGGCGGGTCGCTGCCGGGATCGGTGGTCGGATCCGGTGCCGGATCTGTCTGGGGCCGCATCGCCCAGATCGCTTCGCCCATGGCGTACGCGTCGGCCAGGCGGAAGGTCAGGTCAGTGTGGACGACGTTGTCGTCTTCGTCATCGCCGTCGACGACGCTCGACGAGGCGTCTACCAGCACGGAGCTGAGTTCCGCCAGCGTCAGCGTCCGCTCCAGCAGCGTCGAGGCGAGGCTTTGGGCCAGTACTGCCAGGCCGGCGACCATCGGGCTGGCCTGGCTTGTGCCGTGCATGGCCACCAGCCCGGCTCCAGTGGCCCCCGCACCGCTGATCGGTGCGCCCGGTGCGAACAGTGCCGTCATCCGTTCGTGCCGCTGGCTGAACGGCGTGATCCGCCCCGCACCCGTGGTCCAGGCCCGGGCGCCGGTGCCGTACGTGAAACCGCCCTCGCTGGCCGTGTACGTTGCCCCCACCGCAAAGACCGACGGATCCGCCGCCGGGTATGCAAGGCCCTGCTGGCTGCCGAAACTGAAGTACGAGTTTCCCGCGGCCGCCGCGATGAAGATGTTCTGGGCCGCCAGCGCTGCCAGTTCGTCGCCGATGCCGTACCGAGCCTGCGGTGCGTCGTGGTTGCCACCGTCGCCCAGCGACAGGTTGACCGACACAACGTTGTAGTCCTTGCCGTTGGCCAGCACCCACTGCAGGGCCTTCTCGACCGTCGAGAAGCTGCCCGAGCCGTTGTCGCCGAACACCTTCAATGCGATGATGCCGGCGCCGGGCGCGACGCCGCCATAGAGGGCATGTGACCCGCCGACAATGCTGGCGACGTTTGAGCCGTGACCGTTGCGGTCGGACGCATCGGCGTCGTTGTCGGCGAAGTCCCACTGGTAGACGATCCGATCGGCGGTGCCGTCGCCGTTGGCGTCGGTCCCGAAGAACGGGTGCAGCCGGTTGATCCCGGTATCAATGATCACGCTGGTGTAACCGACGCCGGCCACGCCGGCGAAGCGCTGATCGGCCCGGAAGCGGTCCAGACCCAGCACCGCATGGGCCGAGGCCGACTCGGGCCCGAAGTAGCCCGCGTTGCTCGGCCCCGCGCCCAGCGGCGTTGGCAATGCCAGCGGCGCTTCAGAGGCCGATGTGGTGACGCGAAGGGGCAGCGGCAGAATCTCTGCGCTGCCGGCCCCGCCCGAGTCGGGTGATTCTGTTGGGCCGTCAGGCCACGGCCCTGCACTGAGCAGATGGCGCGGTTCAAGCTGTTCCAGCCCGACGGGGTGGACCAGACTGGCTACCGCGTCCCACACGCACCATTGGCCCAACCCGCAAGGGCGGGGCTGCCTGGGCAGGCGGAATATCTCGCGGAGTCGCACTCACAGCACGTCGGCGTCTGCTGACAGCCGGTCCACGCGCCGAGTGCGGATGTACAGCCCAGCGGGGTTATCCGGTTGTCGCGGTGCGCAAATGTTGCCGATCCCTCATCGGGTTCTCGGCCCTCAGGCGGTGACCAGCCCGACCGGCTTGAAGGTGTGGCTGGGCAGGACGGTCTGGATGTTCTGGTTGCCCAGATGCACGCGAACCAGTTCGCCGAGCACGTCGCGGAAGTCGGTGGTATGCAGCAGGTCACGACGCTGGTTGAGCTGATCGGGTGCCAGGCCCGGCCAGCGGCCGGCGACCAGTCGGGGCTTGCCCTCGGCAGCGGCCGCTTTGTTGGCCCGCTGCACGGCGCCGCCCATGACCAGCATGGCGTTGGCCCAGCCGTGGTCGGTGCCGGCGGTGCCGTTCTCGGCGGCGGTGCGGCCAAAGTCGGTCAGGGTGACGACGACCACGTCGTCCATGCGGTCGCCCAGGTCTTTGTTGAAGGCGGCCAGCGAATCGGAGAGCTGGCCGACCAGATCGGCGAACGTGCCGCGCCCGCCGGTGCCCTGGTTCTGGTGCGTGTCCCAGCCGCCCAGATCGACCTCGGCGACCTCCAGTCCGACATCGGCCTTGATCAGCCGGGCCACCTGCATGAGCTTGGTGCCCAGGCTGCCCCGCGGGTACTCGGCGGCGGGCTTGTACTCCTGCTTGGTCAAGACGCGAAGTTCTTCAAGCCCTTCCAGCGTGGTGCCGGCGGTCTGGGCGAGCAGGTCGGCGGCGTCGGCGGCGGCTTTGTCGGGCCGGTCGGTGCAGTACGCGTGCTCGAGGGCGGCGGCGACCTTCTCGGCCGGGAGGCGGCCGGTGGGCAGCACGAGATCATCAAGCCCGCGGACGGCGAAGGCCTGGGCCTTGCCGTGGAGGATGCGGGGCAGGGAGTCGCCGATGCTGACGGCGCGGACCTGGCCGTTGCCGGTGCTGGTGGCCAGGTGGCGGTTGAGCCAGCCGTCGGAGTTGACGGTGTTGCCGACGATGCCGGTTTCCCAGGTGTCCTGCTCTTCAAAGTGCGAGCGGGTGTTGCGGGAGTAGCCGACGGCGTGGGCGGCGACGGCGACGCCGCGGTCGAACAGCGGCTTGCAGGAGGCCATGCGGGGGTGAAGGCCGAAGAAGCCGTCCAGATCGATGGCCTTGAGCGGGTCGTCTGAGCCCGGCGAGGCGATGGCGATCTGGCGGCGGAGCTTGTAGTAGTGCTCGTCACCGAAGGGCACGACCATGTTCAGGCCGTCGGCTCCGCCCCGGAGGAAGATGACCACCAGCGTCTTGTTGCGGCGGACCTGCATCTGGGGCAGCGCGGCCCCGCCGGGCACGGCCAGCAGGGGCGTGACGCCCATGTACATGGCCAGAGCGCCGGTGGACTGCAGGAAGAAGCGACGGGACATGAGCATGGCGGATCTCGCTTGGCGATGAATTGGTTCGGCGGGTGGCGGGCGGGGGCGGGCTTCAGCGGAGGCTTGCCTCGGGGGCCTGGGCGACGAAGGTGACCAGTTCACGGGCCCGCTCGTCGGGGGTGCCGGTCAGGTCGGCGGCCAGGAGGAGGGCGGCGGCGTTGGAGCGTTCACCGAGCGGTCGGCCGGTCAGGCGGACGGCGGCGGTGTCGATGACCCGCTGGGCCCAGGCGGCATCGGTGGTGGCCGAGGCGGCGCGAAGGCGTGCGGGGATGACGGTGACCAGGGCCGGGGCGGAGTCGCGGGCGAGTTTCCAGCGCTGGATCATGGCGTTGGTGTCGGCGTACGCGCTGTCCTCGGGCGGGTGGCCGTCGGGCGTGGGGCAGTCGAAGAGCCCCTGGCGGGTGCGGCGGAGGTAGCCGAGGATGCCGCCACTGGCCGAGGGGTCGGTGCGGTCGGATGCGCGGTAGAGGCGCAGGGCGTAGTCGGTGGGGTGGGCGAGGCGGGGCGCCGCCTTCCAGAAGCTGGGCTGGCGGAGCAATTCGGTGAGCATGGCGGCCGGGTCGCCGCCGGAAGTGAAGTGGACCGTGGCCAAAGCGTCGACGAGGGTCTGGTCGGCCGGGAAGCCGACGTAGTGCTCAACGATCTTGCGGGCAAGGTACTCGGCGGTGCGGGGGTGGCGGCCGAGGGCCTCGATCATGGTGAGGATGCGGTCGAATCGGGCGGAGGGATCGACCTGAGGGAACTGGAGGCCGAAGACCCGCTGCGGGCCGCCGTCGTTGAGGTTGGGGTCGAAGCGAAACTCGCTGCGGCGAACCTCCTGGACGCCGGCTGGGGTGATGTCGGCGGTGCGGGCGGCGACCATGCCGGTGAGCAGGCGGGACAGGGCGGTGACGTCGCGTTGCTCATAGCCGCCGCTGACCGAGACGGTGTGCAGTTCCAGCAGTTCGCGGGCGTAGTTTTCGTTGAGGCGGCTGGCGTAGCTGCCGCTTTGGTCCAGATAGATGAGCATGGCGGGGCTGGTGGCGCTGGCCAACAGCAGATCGGGCCAGGGGGCGGCGCCGAGGCGGAAGAACTCGGCGTGCTCGATCATCTTGCGGTCGGCCTCCACCTTGCGGCCCCAGGTGGTGAAGTGGTTCTGGGTGAACAGGACGAAGCGGTCGCGGGCGGGGCGGTGGCTGAGCAGGGCGGTCATGAGCGCACGGTTGGGAACGTCCTCGTTGCTGCGCCAGTTGGCAAAGCGGGTGGATGCGCTGTTGAGCGCGGCCCGGTCGGCGTCGGTGGCGGGGCCGGCGAGTTGCGAGGCCAGCCAGGCCTCGGGGCCGGCGGTGAGGATGCCGGCGAGGGTGGTCGGGTCGGGGCCGAAGGCGAAGCGATCGGCAACGCGGAGGGCACGCTGGTAGGTGGTGCCCTCAGCGGGTGCAGCGGCCAGCAGCGTGAAGGAGATCTCGCTGACGGTGCGTTCACCGCCGACGGCGACGGCGATCAGCCGGGCGACGTGGGTGCCGGGCTCGAGGGGCTGCGGCGCGTTGCGGGGCAGCACCGGGAGGAGCACCGGGCCGGTGCGGCGGAGCATCGACTGCGTTGTGCCCTGGCCGGGCTCCTGGCCGGGCAGCAGCAGTTCCACACGATCGATGCCGGCGGGGTGCCAGGCCTCGACGACCATCGCGTCGGCGGCGTGCACCTGCCAGGCGGCGCCGGGCGCGGGGTAGAGCACGCGGAGGGTCGGCTTGGCGGCGGCGGAGGCCTGCGCCGCGGTGGGCTCGGGCACTTGCCGCAGGATGACCGACTCAAGCCAGAAGCCCGGCTCGCCCCGGCCCTGCGCGTTGGCGCGGTAGCGTTCGCCTCCGAAGCCGACGGTGAGGGCCTTGGCCCCGGCGGCCAGGTCCACCTGTCCGACCTCGCGGATGGTGGAAGTGGCGGACATGCGTACCGCCCCGACGGGCTGGGCCCCGGTGCCGGCGACCTCCATGCCGACGGCGACCTCGGGCGGGTTGTTGCCGGAGGGGCCCCGGCCCTCAAGGAGGATGGCGAACCGGCCGGTGAGGTCCTCCGGCAGCGTCAGGCGGGCGATCACATCGGCATGCAGTCCGCAGACGCGGTACTCGCGCTGGTTGCTGTCAAGTCTGGAGCGGGAACGGACGGTGGCGTCCCAAGCGTCGTCGTGCAGCGAGAAGCGGTAGAAGCCGGGGCCGGGCTTGCCGCCGGAGAGGTCCGGGCCGTTCCACAGGAGTGTCTGCGGTTCAGAGAAGGCGCGGCGGCCGTCGTTCCACCTGGCCAGCAGCCGAAGGGTGTTGGATCCGGGGGTGAGCCAGGCGGGGTCCACCCAGAAGCGGGCGGCGGTGCTGCGCTGGGTCATGATGCGGCGGCCGTTGAGCTCCAGGTCCACCACGGGCGGGGCGACTTGGTCCATGCGTTCCCAGAACGCGCGGGCCTCGAGTTCGACCGGGCCGGTTGCCTGGTCGCCGTCGAACACGCTGCGCCAGGCGATGCGGGCGGAGCGGTAATCAGCGCCGAGGGTTTCGTTGCGAAGGCCGAAGGCGGTGGGGGAGAGGTCGGCGGTGCCCGGGGCGGGTGCGGCGTCGGCCATGGCCGGCTGCATGCCCTGCATGTTCTGCATGCCTTGCATGTTCTGCATGCCTTGCATGCTCTGGCCGGCAGCGTCCGTCATGCCAGCGGGCTGCATGCCGGAGGCCATCGCGCCCATGTCGGTCGGGGTTTCGGCTGACATGCCGCCCTGCATGCCGGCCTGCATGTCCCCCTGCATGGCGCCGGCGGGTGCGGCGGCCAGGCTGCGGCCGACGTTGCCGGCCCGGCCGGAGCGCAGGCGGAGGATCTCGACTTTATCGATGCGGAGGTTGCGGTTGGCGAGTCGGCCAACGTTGAGGTCGTTCTCAAAGCGTGGGCTGACGGTTCGCCAGCCAGCGGGAATCCGGAACGGCGTGCCCACCGGGATGCGGTGCCAGGCGGCGCCGGCGAGGCGGCCGTTGGTGGCGGGGAGGTTGTTGCCGTCAACGACGACGCCGATCACGGGGTAGGTGCCGCCGGCGAAGTCGCCGGCGACTGTCGCGACCATCTGGTACCAGGCGCCGGCATCGGCCTCGGCGACTTCCCACGTGAAGCAGACCGGCGGGTCGGGGCTGGGGTGGTTGGTGAAGGCTCCGCCGGAGGCGGCTTGATCGCGCACCACTGTGACCCGTCCGCGCTGGAAGCGCTCGGGCCGGACGGCATCCTGCCACTCCTCAGCCTCCATGACCCGCAGGTCATCAGCGGACGGGACGACTGAGCGAACCACGACCGGCTCGCCGTCGAGGGCTTCGCCGTTCCGCGCCAGCACGCGGGGCCGCAGTTCGACGATGCCTGAACCGATGGCGGCGAGGTCGACGCTGAAGGTGGCGTGGCGGATGGGGCCGCGGTCGTCGCCGGTGACGGCGACGGGCTCGAGCACCTGGCCGCCGGGCAGCACCAGGCGGATGTCGCGCCAGACGGTGGTGGGGAGGACGCCGAACTCAACGCCGACGCCGATGACGCCCCACGCGGTGGACCCGCTTGCGGGGGTGGTGATGTGGGGCTGCTCGAACGCGCCGGGGCGGGGTGAGCGGGGTTCGACGACGGTGAGGCGGAGTTGCCCGGTGCCGACCCGTAGCGTCGTCTGGCCGGTCTGCACGCCGAGCAGGCGGACGAAGCCGATGGACTGCCCGGCGAGGATCTCGGGCGGACGGATGACCGTGGCGATCCGGGTGTCCTCGGTGGCGCCGGTAAGCGTCCGGTCGGCGGGTGCGGACTCAGCGGAGAAGGGGATGACGGCGGTGCGGCCGCGCTCGATGACGGTGCTCTCGTCGGAGAAGGTGGCGGGGACATCGGCCAGAGCCGGCGCGGGCGGCGGGGGTGTGGGCTGGGCGGGCTGCTTGGCGGCGTCACCGGCCTTGCCGCCGGCTTGCTGAGCCTGCACCATCGGCGACGACCACGCGGCGGCGAGGCCGGCGATGCACGCGAGCAGGGCCGAGGGGCGACTCCACCGGGGGCGTGCGGACCAGCGGGGAGTCATGAGGGCCTGATGCATGGTGGGCTCGACTGGCAGGGGCGGAACGAGACTGCGGGGCAAGGTGGGCTCGATGAGCGCGCACCGACTTCGGTACGGGCCGATCGCCACACTCTGTTCTATTCCCGGTCGGGGGGATTGGTTTCACGGGACAGGCGGCTCGGGGGACTGAATTCAATCGGGTCAGGCTGCGGGGATCGGTGGGGAATGTTGGCGGGGTGGCGGCGGGGTTCTCGGGCGGGGCGGGCTGCGTATGCACACACTGTGAGGACCGGCATGCAGGAAGGGGTTCCCCGGATGGCTGGCTTGACAAGTTCGCCGCCGATGGCATGATTGTCGCGATGACCGGCCGCTTGGCCCATCTCGACACGCACGGCACCGAGCACCACCTGTGGTGGTGGCGGTGGTGGCATGCCGCGGTGGCCCTGAGCGGATCTTCTCCGGTTGCAGCCTGACGGCTCGGATTCCTCCCTGCAACCCCGGATGTTCCCCTCGGCCACCTGCTTGATTCAGGTGGCCGCGTTGTTTTCTGGACGTTGGCGGGCTGGAGCGGGGCGGCCGGGGGGGGGCGGGAAGGCGGGCGGCAGGGGTTGGGATGGGGGTGGGCGGGGGCGGAGGGTGCGGCGTGCCGGCGGGGCGGGAGCGGCGGGGGGGCGGTGGCCGATGCAAGGGGGCCGAACGTGGGAAGGGGGCGTGGAGGAGGGGGCCGGAGCGGGAAGGGCGGGGGTGCTGGAGTGTGTGTGATGAAGCCGCCGTTTGACATTGCCGCCGATCTGGATACACCGGTGTCCGCGTTTGCCAAGTTGCGGGCGGCGGCGTCGGGTGCGACGGGCAGCCCCGGGCTGCGTCCGCTGTTTTTGCTGGAGTCGGTGGAGGGCGGGGAGCGGCTGGGGCGGTACTCGTTCATCGGCTTCGGGCTGGCGGGGATGGTGCGGCTGGATGAACGCGGGCTGGTGCTGACCGACGGGCGGGGGGGCGAGCGGACGCTGGCGGGGCCGGAGGTTCGTGGCGCGGAGTTGCTGGCGGGCCTGCGGGCGGCGATGGCGACGGCGCCGCGGCTGGCGCCGACGGTGGCCGGGCTGCCGTTTGACGGCGGGTTTGTGGGGGCGATCGGGTACGACTTTGTGCGGCGGGTGGAGCGGCTGCCGACGGTGGCGGCGGCGGGGGCCGGGGGGCCGGGTGCTGGCGGAGCGGATGTGCTGCTGGCGGCGCCGGCCTCGATGCTGGTGTTCGACCACTCGACGCGTCGGATGGCGCTCTTGCACGCGGGGGAGGAGTGGGAGCGGCAGTCGCTGCGGCGGGAGATCATCGCGGCGTTGCGGGCGGCGATGCCGGCGCAGCCGATCCGGCGTGGGCATGCGCCGCCGACACCGAGCCTGAGCGCGGGGGAGTTTGCCGAGCGTTTCGCGACGGTGCAGGAGCACATCCGGGCGGGGGATGTGTTTCAGTTGGTGCTGTCGATCCGGTTCTCCGGCGGGTGCCACACCGAGCCGTTTGAGGTGTATCGGGCGCTGCGGCTGCTGAACCCGTCGCCGTACATGTACTTCCTGGACATCGGCGGGACGCAACTGGTGGGATCATCACCGGAGGCGCTGGTGAAACTGCATGAGGGTGTGGCCTCGCTGCGGCCGATTGCCGGGACGCGCAAGCGTGGCGCGACCGAGGAGGAGGACAAGCGGCTGGAGGCGGAACTGCTGGCCGACCCCAAGGAGGCGGCCGAGCACGTGATGCTGGTGGATCTGGCCCGCAACGACCTGGGGCGGGTGGCGGAGGCGGGGACGGTGGGGGTGCAGCCGTACCGGTCGATCGAGCGGTACAGCCATGTGATGCACATTGTCTCGGGCGTGCAGGGGAGGCTGCGGCCGGGGACGGACGCGTTTGATCTGTTCGCGGCGACGTTTCCGGCCGGGACGGTGGTGGGGGCGCCGAAGGTCAAGGCGATGGAGATCATCGAGCGGTGCGAGCCGGTGCGGCGGGGGTTCTACGCGGGAACGGTGGGCTACTTCTCGCGGAGCGGGAACATGGACCAGGCGATCGCGATCCGGACGATCATGTTCCGCGACGGGCGGTACGCGTATCAGGCCGGGGCGGGGATCGTGGAGGCGTCAACCGTGCAGGGGGAGCACCAGGAGATTCTGGCCAAGGTGGGGGCGCTGGGGGCGGCGATGGACCTGGCGGAGCAAGGTTTGTGAGATGACAGGGCCGGGTGGCGGGCTGGAGCGGAGCGGAGTGGAGCAGAGCGAAGAGCGCGAGAGGAACCGGACGATGGCACGACTGCTGATGATCGACAACTACGACTCGTTCACCTTCAACCTGGTGCAGGTGTTCCTGACGCTGGGGGCGGAGGTGATCGTGAAGCGCAACGACGAGGTGACGGTGGCCGAGGCGAAGGGGATGGGGCTGAGCCATCTGGTGATCTCGCCGGGGCCGGGGCACCCGCGTGAGGCGGGGGTGTCGATGGACATGATCGAGCACTTTGCGGGGCGGATTCCGGTGCTGGGCGTGTGCCTTGGGCACCAGGCGATGGCAGAGGTGTTCGGCGGGAAGGTGGTGCGGGCGGAGCGGCTGATGCACGGCAAGCCGTCGATGATCACGCATGACCAGTTTGGCGTGTTCGCAGGGTTGCCCTCGCCCTTGCAGGTGGGGCGGTACCACTCGCTGCTGGTGCGGCCGGATGACTTGCCCAAGGAGATCACGGTTTCGGCCAAGACGGCCGAAGGGGAGGTCATGGCGATCCGGCACAGTTCGCTGGCGTGCACGGGGGTGCAGTTTCACCCGGAGAGCGTGCTGACCCCGCAGGGGCCGGCGATGCTGGAAAACTTTCTCAATACGCAGATTCTGCGGGGCCGGCAGGACCCGCTGACCGCGTCGGGGGCGCTGGCATGAAGGCGGTGCTGGAACGTGTGCTTGATGGCGGGCACCTGAGCATGCAGGAGGCGTGCGAGGTGGTGACTGCGCTGGCCGCGGGGGGTGGGCAGGGTGGCGGCAGCGATGCGGCGGTGGAGCCGGCGGTGGCCGGCGCGTTGCTGGCGGCGCTGCGGGCCAAGGGGGAGACCGCCGAGGAGGTGGCGGGGTTTGCGATGGGCATGCGGGCGATGGCCCGGCGGCCGGCGGTGGACGCCAAGCGGGCGGCGGAGGCGGTGGACATTGTGGGCACGGGCGGGGACGGGCTGGGGACGTACAACCTCTCGACCGGGGCGGCGCTGCTGTGTGCGGCGGCGGGCCTGCCGGTGATCAAGCATGGCAACCGGGCGATCAGCAGCCAATCCGGTGCTGCGGACGTGCTGGCGGCGCTGGGGCTGGGGATGCCCTTGGATGAGGCCCGCGCGGCGGCGTGCTTTGAGGCGACGGGGTTCACGTTTCTGTTTGCGCCGCACTATCACCCGGCGGTGGGGCGGATCGCGGCGGTGCGGCGGACGCTGGGGGTGCGGACGATCTTCAATATGCTCGGCCCGCTGACCAACCCGGCGCAGCCGGGGTATGGGCTAATCGGTGCGTACTCGATGAAGGCGGCGGAGGTGATGGCGGGGGCGTTCGCGGCGATGCCGATCCGGCGGGTGCTGGTGGTGCATGCGGACAACGGGATGGACGAGCCGACGCCGGCCAGCCCGGCGACGGTGCTGATGGTGACGCCGTGCGCCGTGGAGCGGACCAAGGTGGATGCGGGGATGCTGGGGCTGCGTTCGTGCGAAGTGGGGGAGCTGAAAGGTGGCAACGCGGAGCACAACGCCAGGGCGATGCGGGCGGTGTTTGCGGGGGAGAAGTCGGCCCATCGGGATGCGGTGGTGATGTCGGCGGGGCTGGCGTTGTGGGCGGCGGGGCGTGCGGGCTCGGCCCCGATCGGCGTGAACATGGCGTGTGCGGCGATTGACGACGGGCGGGCGGCGAAGTTGCTGGACCGCCTGGCGAAGGAGTTTGGCCCGGCGGCCGGCGGGGAGGGCGGCGGTGGCTGATTTTCTGGCAAAGATGGCGGAGTTGAGCCGGCAGCGGGCGCAGGCGACGCTGGCGGAGACCGACCTGGCGAGGTTGCGGGAGCGGGCGCTGGCCTCGCCCCGACCGTCGAGGCTGAAGCGGTCGCCGTTTGTGCTGATCGCGGAGGTGAAGCGGGCCTCGCCCAGCGAGGGGCGGCTGAGTGACGACTCGGACGCGATCGGGTTTGTGACGGCGCAGGCCAGGCGGTATGCGCAGGCGGGTGCGGGGGTGATCTCGGTGCTGACCGAGCCGTCGGCCTTTGCCGGGGACTTGACGCACGCGGCGGCTGCGGCGGCGGCCGTGGACGTGCCGGTGATGCGGAAGGACTTTCTGGTGCATCCGGCACAGGTGTATGAGGCGAGGCTGGCGGGGTGCGGCGGGGTGCTGCTGATCACGCGGATGCTGGGTGACGACTCGCTGCGGGCAATGCTGGCAGCGGCGGAAGAGTGCGGGCTGTTTGCGCTGGTGGAGTCGTTTGATCGGGCGGATCTGGAGCGGACGGGGGCGGTGCTGGGGGCGAGAGGGACGGGTGGGGCACGCGGGGGGGCTCCGGTGATGGTGGGTGTGAACAGCCGCGATCTGGCGACGCTGGGGGTGGCGCCGGCGTCGTTGGCGTCGCTGGCGGCGCATCTGCCGGCGGGGTATGTGGCGATCGCTGAGTCGGGCATGCACAGTGCGGAGGATGTGGCCGGGGCGGTGGGGGCGGGGTATGACGGCGCGCTGGTGGGGACGGCGCTGATGCGTGCGGCGGACGCAGGAGAACTGGCAGCGGGGATGATCTCCGCCGGGCGGCGGGCGGCCTTGCTTCGGGGTGGGGCGGGCTGGACGGGGCGGACGCGGGTGAAGGTGTGCGGGGTGAGTGATGCGGCGATGGCGGCGGTGGCGGTGGCGTGTGGCGTTGACGCGGTGGGGTGCGTGCTGGCGGAGTCGCCCCGGCGGGTAAGCGTGACTCAGGCGGAGGCGACGCTGGCGGGCGTGCCGGCGACGGTGGCCAAAGTGGCGGTGTTCAAGGCACCGACGGCGGCGGAGGTGGAAGAGGCGGCCAGGTTGGGCGTATTCACCGCAGTGCAGGCGGACGCGTCGTGCGATACGGTGGTGCGGGCGGTGCTGGCGAGGCATGCGCCGGGGATGGCGTTCGTGCCGGTGCATCGCATGGGGGCGGATGGGGTGAGCGATGAGGGCGTGTACGCGGGGTTGTGCGTGCTGGAGGGGCCGAAGTCGGGGGTTGGGCAGACGGTGGACTGGGGTCGCGCGGCGGTGTTCGCGCGTGGGCGGCGGACGATGTTGGCGGGCGGCCTGCACCCGGGGAACGTGGCGGAGGCCATGCGGGTGGTGCGGCCGTTTGCGGTGGATGTGTCCTCGGGGGTGGAGACGGCGCCGGGGCGGAAGGACGCCGGATTGATCGCGGACTTTCTTGCGGCCGTTCGCGCGGCCGATGCGGAGGCGATGGCATGAGCAGCACAGCAGCGACCAAGGCGGGCAATCCGGAAGCGGACTTCTCGGTGAGCGGGCTGGGCAACCCGCAGGAGGAGTTGGGCAAGTTGCTGAGCGGGCAGTACCCCGATGCGCGCGGGCGGTATGGGCCGTTTGGCGGGCGGTTCGTGCCCGAGACGCTGATGGGGGCGATCACGCGGCTGGAAGAGGTGGCCAAGGCGGCGTTCGTCGACCCGGCGTTTGCGGCGGAGTTGCGGGACCAACAGAGGGTGTGGATCGGTCGGCCGACGCCGATGATGCGGGCGGAGGGGCTGTCCAAAGAGTGGGGGGTTGATCTGTGGCTGAAGCGCGAGGAGTTGGCGCACACCGGGGCGCACAAGATCAACAACGCGCTGGGGCAGGCGCTGCTGGCCAAGCGGCTGGGCGTGAAGCGGATCATCGCGGAGACCGGGGCCGGGCAGCACGGGGTGGCGACGGCGGCGGCGTGTGCGAGGGTGGGGTTTCCGTGCCGCGTGTATATGGGTGCGCAGGATGTGGAGCGGCAGGCGCCCAACGTGCAGCGGATGAAGCGGCTGGGCGCGGAGGTGGTGCCAGTGACCAGCGGCGATCAGACGCTGCGGGCGGCGATTGATGAGGCGTTGCGGCACTGGGTGAGCGACCCGATGGGGACGCACTACCTGCTGGGCTCGGCGGTGGGGCCGCACCCGTTCCCCTGGCTGGTGCGGACGTTCCAGTCGGTGATCGGGACTGAAGCACGTGCGCAGATGCTGCAGCAGGCGGGGCGGCTGCCGGACGCGGTGTTCGCGGCGGTGGGGGGCGGCTCGAACGCGATCGGGTTTTTTCACGGCTTTCTGGGCGACAGTCAGGTGCAGATTCTCGGCGTGGAGGCCGGGGGCACGTCAGACGAGCCGGGGATGCACTCAGCGACGATGGCGCACGGGCGGCCGGGTGTGCTGCACGGGTGCTATTCGATGCTGCTGCAGGACGAGGCGGGGCAGGTGGCGGACACACACTCGATTTCTGCGGGCCTTGATTACCCGGGGGTGGGGCCCGAGCACGCGTTCCTGCACGCCATCGGGCGGGTGAAGTACGTGCGGGCGACTGATGCGCAGACGCTGGAGGCGGTGAACGCGTGCTGTCGGCATGAGGGCATTCTGCCGGCGCTGGAGCCCTCGCACGCGCTGGCGGCGGTGCGGAACTGGGCGAAGGCGAACCCCGGCAAGACGGCGCTGGTGAACCTGTGCGGGCGGGGGGACAAGGACATGCCCATCTTGATGAAGCATGCGCCGATGGCGTGAGTAGGCCGGGGCGGCCTGGTGGTTGGTGGCTGGTGGATGGATAGCGGGTTGGTGACGGGAGTTGCTATGTCGAACGCTTCAGTGACTGGTTTGCCTAACGCGGGGTCTGCATCGCCGGGTGCGTCGATCGCGCAGGCGATTCGCGCGGCCCGCACCCGCGGGCACGCGGTGGTGCCGTTTATCACGGCGGGCTATCCCACGCTGGCGGCGCTGCCCGGGCTGGTGCGGTCGCTGGCTCCGCATGCGGCGGCGATTGAGATCGGCGTGCCGTTTTCGGATCCGATGGCCGACGGGGTGACGATTCAGCAGGCCAGCCGCACGGCGATTGCCAACGGCGCGTCGCTGGGGTGGCTGTTTGAGCAGTTGACGGCGTTGCAGTGCGAGGCCGCCAGCGGGGGGCCGGCGTTGCCGCCGATCATCCTGATGGGCTATCTGAACACGTTCATTACCGGCGGGCTGGCTTCGCTGGCCGAGCGGGCGGCGGCGGCCGGGGTGGCGGGGCTGATCATCCCCGACCTGCCCTTGGAGGAGTCCGCCGGGCTGCGGGCGGCGTTGCATCGGACCGGTGTGGGGCTGGTGCAACTGGTGTCGCCGGTGACTCCCCCGGAGCGGGCGGCGAAGATCGCGGCGGCATCGGACGGCTTTCTGTACGCGGTGATGGTGGCGGGGGTGACCGGGGCCGGGGCCAGCGAGGCGGTGCAGGTGGAACCGGGGGCGTATCTGCGGTCGCTCAAGGCGGTGTCGCCGGTGCCGGTGTGCGCCGGCTTTGGGGTGCGGACGCGGGCGGACGTGGTTCGGCTGAGTGGCGACGCGGACGGGGTGATCGTGGGATCGGCGCTGGTGCAGGCGATCGGGGAGGGGGTGGATGCGGGGGTGTTTGTACGGGGGCTGTTGCACGACCGATAACTCATGATGTGCAAGCACAACTGCTGGCACCAAATCAGGCGATATGCTCACGGGCCACCTTGTTTCTTGTGCCGCAAGCCCCCGCCGCGGCCAACCGAAAGACCCCGTATGGGCCCCGCGAAAGCCGCCTCCACCCCGGTCAGCCGTCCAGCCTCGGCCTGGCCGTTCACCATCCTGATTGACGGCTTGTGCCCGCTGTGCAAGCGGGAGGGGGCGTTGCTGCAACGGCTGGATCGGGGCCGGGGCCGGCTGGTGCTGGTGGACATTGCGGCGGAGGGGTTCGATCCGTCGCGGTATGGACGGACGATGGAGCAGGTGATGGGGTCGATCCACGGGGTGCGGGGGGATGGGGAGGTCGTCTCGGGGATGGAGGTGTTTCGGCTGGCGTATGCGGCGGTGGGGATGCCGTGGCTGCTGGGATGGACGCGGTGGCCGGGGTTGCGGTGGGTTGCGGACATGGGGTACTCGTGGTTTGCGGCCAACCGGCTGCGGCTGACGGGGCGGGGGGCGGAATGCGAGAGCGGGCGGTGCGCCATCGGCCCGGTGGCAGGAACGGAGCGCTGAGCGGTGGCGATGGACATCAGCCTGACGATGCACGGTGCCGCGGGCGAGGTGACTGGATCGGCCTCGGTGCTGGAGATCCGCGGGTTGCGGACCAGCGCCGCCAACCGTTCGCACAGGGTGAGGTTGCTGATCGACTGCGGTCTGTTCCAGGGTTCGGCGGCGGACGAGGCCCGCAACCTTGAGCCTTTGTCGTTTGACGCGAGGGAGATCGACGGGTGTGTGGTGACGCATGCGCACGTGGACCACTGCGGGCGGCTGCCGCTGCTGGTGCGCGACGGGTATCGGGGGCCGATCGTGGTGACGGGGCCGACGGCGGAGTTGCTGCCGCCGGTGCTGCAGGGCTCGGCGCGGGTGCAGAAGGTGCGGTATTACGAGCGGATCAACGCGGCGCAGAAGGCCGGGCGGGGGCTGCGGTCGCGGGGCGGGGGCAAGTCGATCATCGAGTTTGAAGAAGAGGATGACACGAACCCGGGGGAGTCGATCGCGGCGGTGCCGCCGGCGTACACGCTGGCGGAGGTGGGGCGGACGCTGCCGCTGATCACGCCGATGGCGTACGGGGTGCCGTTCTCGCCGGTGCCGGGGGATGACCGGATCCGGGCGCGGCTGCTGGACGCGTCGCACGTGATCGGCTCGGCGATGGTGGAACTGACGATCGGGCAGGGGGACGAGCAGGTGGTGGTGGTGTTCTCGGGGGACCTGGGCTCGTCGGTGGCGCCGCTGCTGCCGGCGGTGCGGCCGCCGGTGCGGGCGGATGTGCTGATCATGGAGAGCACGTACGGCTCGCGGGCGCACCCCAAGCCGGCACAGACGCTGGCGCAACTGGGTGAGATCATCCAGATGGCGCGGCGCGGGCGGCAGCGGCTGCTGGTGCCGACGTTCACGCTGGGTCGGGCGCAGCAGTTGCTGTACCGGCTGTCGGAGTTGAGCCATCAGGGGCTGCTGGGCGGGTTCCCGGTATATTTGGACAGCAAGATGGCCATCCGGGCGACGGAGATTTACGCGCGGCATCCGGAACATCTGTGCGACGAATCGGCGCGGATCATCCGGGCGGGGCGGTCGCCGCTGCAGTTTGACGAATTGCACTACATCACCAATCGGCCGGAGAGCAAGCGGCTGAACGATCTGCGGCACGGGGGGATGATCATCGCGGGGGCGGGATTCTGTCATGGCGGGCCGATCGTGCACCATCTGATCTCCGGGTTGCCCCGGACCGATTGCCGGGTGCTGATGATCGGGCACCAGCCGGCGGACACGCCGGGGCATGCGATCGCGGGCGGGGCCAGGCAGGTGGTGCTCAACGGCGAGAAGGTGCCGGTTGAGGCGACGATTCACACCATGCACGGGTTCTCCGGGCATGCGGATCGCAAGGACCTGCTGAACTTTGTGGGCGATATTCGCAGCAAGCCGGCGACGGTGGTGCTGAACCACGGCGATGATGCGGCGCGGGCGACGCTGGCGGAGAAGTTGACGGGTATGGGGATCGGCCGGGTGGCTGTGCCCGGGCCTCGCGATGCGGTAGATGTGCTGGCAGGGGCCTGAACGCGTAGTGCTGTTACGGACAGCCGCCGGCGAAGGCGGCGATGAAGGCGACGAAGTCGTCGCCGGTGATCAGTCCGTCGGGCACCTCGGGCGGGCCGCCGATGCCGCAGACGTCGGCCAGCGTGTCGCCGGCTGCGAAGGCTGTGATGAAGGCGTTGAAGTCGTCGCCGGTGAGCAGGCCGTCGGGGATCTCGGGCGGGCCGCCGATGCCGGTGATGTCGGCGAGGTTGCAGGTGGCCGGCGGCGCCGGGATGCTGGTGGCGAAGCGCAGGGCCGCGGGGCCGGTGGAAAGGGCGGCCGGTGCGGTCTGGAAGTTGACCGGGTAGAAGACGGAGTCGGCGGCGCTGTGGAGGGCGAGGTAGTACGTGCCCGCGGGCAGCGGGCCATGGCGGCCGTCGTACGGGGCACCGTCGCCGATGGGGGGGCGGCTGGGCGAGGTCTGGCCGAAGGTCAGGTGTGAGTTGAGCGACGAGCCGCTGCCGGCGTCGGAGACGAGCAGATCGCCGGCGGCGGTGTAGAGCGCGATGGCGGGGTCGTTGAGCGGGACCAGTGCCGAGCCTTCGGTGTCGATATCGAGCCAATGGGCTGCGTCGGCGGCGGCGGCGATGCGGAAGGCGTACCACGCGGTGCCGGTGGTCAGTTGGGGCGGGGGGGTGACGGTCAGGCCCGGGGCGGCGATAAGGCCGAGGTCGATGACCTGCCCGGGCGGGGTGGCCGGGGGCAGGGTGCCGGGCTGCAGGAGCAGGCTGATCGGACCGGTGTTGGCGGGGCTGGTCTGCACCTGGAAGCCCGGGAAGGCCCGCAGGCCGAAAGATGACACCGCGAGGTGGTACTCGCCGGCTTCCAGCGAACCGGAGCGGCCGTCGGCGGGGATGGAGCCTGAGGGCAGCGCCCGCACCGGCGCACCGAAGGTGAGCACGGAGGGACCGGCGCAACCGGGGTCGTCGGGCGTGTCGCCGCAGCCGGCGTCGTCATCGATGGCGATGGGTACGCCGGCTGCGTTGAACAGGGCGAGCACAGTGTCGGGGCTGGGGGTGAGGGCGCTGCCGAAGGTGGTGATGTCCAGAAAGTTCCGGTTGGCGAGGCTGACGGTGACCGGGAGGGTGAAGCGGAACCAGCGGACGGGCTCGGCACAGGACACCGGGACCGCGGGCCGGCTGATCGCCGAGGTGAGTGTGCCGAGGTTCTCGCTCGCCGGCGCCGGGGCGGGGAGGTAGGGACGGGCGACGATGTGCAGAGCGGTCCAGACGGCGTCGGTCCCCTCGCCGGCATCCACAGACTGGAATGCCCGCACCTGCCAGAGACCCTGCGGCGAGCGGGGCGTGGGGGCGATCAGCACGCGGGCGACTGGCGCGTTGAGCAGCGAGGGCGAAGCGCCGGCGCCGGGCAGGAGTTGAACGGTGTGCTGCGCGCCGTCGGGCGCGGTGAGGGCGATCAGAGCGTGGCCGGGGAGGGATGGGCCCGGGGCGGATGCTGTGGAGAGCTGGCCGGTGATCAGCACCTCCACGGCCTGGTAGGAGCCGCCGGCACCGACGCCGGTGAGCGAGAAGGTGGCCAGCCCGTTGGACGCGGTGTTCCGCACGCCGTCGGACGGGAGGTTGAACAGCGTGACGGCTTCGCCTCCGGATGCATCGGGCATTGCGGGCGGGGGCAGTGGGGCGTCATCGAAGGTCAGGGTGAGGTCGGACCAGACGGATTCGGCGGCCGGCGGGGCGACCGAGGCGGTCAGGTCGTAGAAGGTCAGCGTCCATTGCCCGGCGGGATCCAGGCCGTCGCCGGGAAGGCCGACGGACCATCCCGTGATGGAGACGGGGGCACAACTGAACGGGTGGGCGTGACCGCCGAACGGTGACACGGCGAAGCCGGGGCGGCTGCCGGGCGGCTGCACCCAGATGCGGGCGTTGGCGGGTTGGGCCAGTGCGGCGGCGCTCTGCAGGGCGGCGGTGAGGATGATCTGCCGCGCGGTGTACCCGCCGGTGACGGCGAATGTGCGGGACTGCAGGCCGGGGGCTGGAAAGGGCTGCCCGTAGCCTGCGAACGGGGGGGCGGGAGCCTCCGTGCTGATCGAAAGGACGCCGATGCAGGATGCGGATTCTCGGGGGGCTGCCGAGGCAACGCACAGCGGCAGCAGGCAGACCGACCACGTCGAGGCGATTGCCGAGCGGAGAACCCCCGTGGACCTGTACACCTTCACCGATGCTCCTCTCCGGCTCTCGGCTCGATCATGCCCGCAGCCCCCGACGGCGTGGTTCGTCCGGGGCGTTCCCTCTGTCCCGGGGAGTTCCCTTTGTCAAGATACGGCGGCTTTTCGGGCATTGCAACGCCGCAACCGGGGGATTTCGTCATGGGCACCGAATACACTCTCGCCCCAAGCCGACCCGTCCAGCGAGTCGGGCGGCGTTTCGGGGCGATAGCTCAATTGGTAGAGCACGAGCTTTGCAAGCTCGGGGTTGAGGGTTCGAGTCCCTTTCGCTCCACTGAGAATCATCTGATTGTCGGCCAACGGTGCTGGTGAGATGCGGGCATGGCGGAGCTTGGGCGCCCCGCCGGCATCCGATGCTTGACGTGACTGATCAGGGGGAGTGACACGCAGGCGTCAAGGTGGGGATCTTGCCGGGGTGTTTCGGGACAGTGCGGTTGCGACCCGCGATGGACCGTGGCTTGTGGTCGGCGGCGTTGGGGAGCGGGGCATGTGTTGCAGACAGCCAAGCGTGCGGGAGGGGGGCGCGATCAAGTCGTCTGATCAGAGAGAGGTGCAACTTGATCCGGTCGGCAAGCGGGGGGTATTGGGGTTGTGGGGGAGCCCGCTGCGCCGGAGAGATAGCTGTTGAGCATCAGTCCCAGCAGGCGGATGAGCCCTCCGCGGGCTTCGTTCAGCGCTGAGCGGGTGATTCCGGAAGGCAGGTTCCCGGCGGCCAGCATCATGGCGGCGGTGTGGAGTTCCACCACATCGCGGGCGCTGCGCCGCTGGTCGACAAGTTCGCGGGCAAGGGCCTCGACGATCTCAATGGGTTCTTCCAGCTTCAACGACTTCAGATCAGTGTACAACGTGATCATTCGGCAGTATCGCTCAAGCAGCGAATCAAACACACCGGGGTGGGCATGGCGCAGCGATTGTCGCTGGGGCGGCGTGAACATGATGCCAGAGGTGGCTCTGTCAGCATCCATGGCGAGGGTGAGCGATCTCAGTTCGCTGTGAGCGTCCTCCAGAACACGGCTGGCGACGAACCTCTCGCGCCCTCGAGTGGACTCGGCGTGTGCAACCACTGCGCCGCTGAAATCCGGGAGGCGAATCGGCGTGGCGATGAGGAGGAACCAACGTTCCTCGTCCGGCCCGTGGCACGGATACTCCAACTCGAAGCGCTCGGTCTCCCCGTTCAGCACTGCACTGATGCCATCGGCTGCGGGACGACCCTCCAGCGATGCGGAGCCGGAGGCGGCCCGGCAAATGTGGATGTAGTTGACACCGATTCCGCAGCGGGCACCACCGCCGTTGTCAGCGGCGAACACCGACCAGGCTCGGTTGGTCAGCACGATCCGGCCGGATTGGTCAAGTACGGCGACGTTGGCGCCGACAGCGTCGAAGGCTGCATGGGCAATACCACTCAGTTGGAGTCCTGACATGGGCATGCCGCCTTTCGACCAGTCGACGTCAAGGGTATCGGTCGGCGCTGGCCGGGTGGACCTCCGAGGCTCAACATTGGGAACTCACCGACCAGCGGATCCGGCTTGGCAGGACAGGTCCGAAGGCCGGGTCATGTCTGACAGGCCGCGGGCCATGATCATGGTACTCCGGGCGGTGAAGGCGGCACGCCCCGTGGCTCTGGCAGGTGCCTGAATGAGGGGGGGCGGGAACCACCGGCCCGTTTTGCTTTGCAATCTGAATGCAAAACGGACGTACTGGACACCCTCAAGATCGGGGAATCTTGTGGATTCTGCGTGCGCACGGGCTCTGTGGCCGTGAATCCATGGGGTGTTTTGGGGAGACAGTCGTCCGGGCTGAGTATGCTGATCTGGTCGCGGGTCGCCGTGTGTGCCGGGCGACCTGAGCGACTGGAATTGATGTCAGCCATGGTCCCCAAGCTTCACCATCCGCAAGTGCATGCCCGGGCCAAGCGTCATCTGGACGAGCCGCACGCGTTGTCATTTCTGCTGGCGGAGCACGATGACGAGCACGCCACGGGTATGCGTCTGATGATGAAGGAGTACCGAGTCGCCAATGACCTGCACCGCGTTCGAGACGGACAGGAATGTATGGCGTATCTGCGACGGAGTGGTGCTTTTGCCGGAGTGACCCGTCCGGATGTCGTGCTTCTGGACCTTTGGCTGCCGGTGCTGGATGGGCAGCAGGTCCTGCTGGCGATGCATGCCGATCCGGTGTTGCGGTCGATTCCGGTGGTGGTTATGTCCACCTTCGATGATCCAGTGCAACGTTCGAAGGCCAAGGCAGCGGGCGCGGCGGGTTTTCTGGTCAAGCCGGTGGACTTCGGCCGGTTTACTTCGATGGTGCGGGAGATGAACCTGTTCTGGTCGGTGTGGAATCACCCGCCCGAGTGATGCAAGTGGCCCCGCTCGGATTCGAACCGAGGACCAAGCGATTATGAGTCGCCTGCTCTTACCGCTGAGCTACGGGGCCGCGGAGATGGGTAAGCGTACAACGGCTGGACGGTCGGATCGCTTGGGGAGTTCGACCCTGCTGCAAACAACGCGGGCAGGTCAGGGGGGGGACGGTCGGTCAGCGGGAGTCGGCCGGGAGTGCAGAGGGATCACCTTGGGCCAGCGGGCGGACGCGGACCTTGAGCCGGGGTCGGCCGGCGGGGTCGGCCGGATCGTTGATCCAGGACGCGGGCTGGTTGGGACCGAAGGGATCCTGCAGGAACAGGGCCAGTTGCTGGTAGCCTGGCGCCAGGATCACCAGCGCTGCGGAAAGACCGCGGTTCATGTCGACCAATGCGGCGCCGTTGGAGCCTGTGCGGACGGTCGGGGTGGGCTCGGGGGCGGGGCGGAGGACGAAGTCTGCGATGCCCTGAGCGGTGATGGGGTTGAGGGGGTAAATGCGGCGGTCCATCGGCGACGCGGCGACGAGGGCGCCGGCGATGGGGCGGCCGTCGTCTTCGGCGGCCACCTCGACCAGCACGCGATCCAGTGGATAGCTGGCGCAGCCTGGCAGGCAGCCGGTCAGGGCCGCGCAGGCGACCAGCGTCAGGAGGGACGCGGACTGTGAAGCTGGCGGCATGGGAGACGGTAGTCTCACTGAACGCAAACGGCCCCCGGGCGACGGTTCGCCGGGGGCCGGGGGAGGCTGGGCAAGAACGCGTTTTCAGCGGTTCACTTGATGAACAGCAGGTCGCGGTAGGTGGGGATGGGCCAGAGTTCGTCGCTGACGACGTTCTCGAGTTCATCGACGATGCTGCGCAGATCGGCCATGGCGGGCTTGACGTGCTTCTTGATGTGCTGGGCGTGGGCCATGGGGTCCTCATCGTGGTGCTCGAGGGCTGTCTCGAGGTTGCGAGTGGCGGCCTTGAGGCGGGAGACCTTGCCGACGAACTCGGTGAGCTCCTGGCGCTGCTCCTCGCAGTCCACGTCCGCGGCCATGGTGCTGGCGACGGCCTCGGCCATCTGGGTCTGGTGCTGGGTGGCGGCGGGGATGAACAGCTGGCGGGCCATCGCGGTCATGGTCTCGGCCTCGATGGAGACCTGCTTGACGTACTTCTCAAGGGCGATGATGGCGCGGCTGCTCATCTCGACGCGGCTGAGGACGCTGTACTTGGACATGAGGTCAAGAGCACGCTTGCTCTTGAGGACGGGCAGGGCGTCGACGGAGTCGCGGAGGTGGGGGAGGCCCCGCTTGGCGGCTTCCTCGTGCCAGGCTTTGGAGTAGCCGTCGCCGTTGAAGATGACCCGCTTGTGCTGCTTGATGAGCTTCTTGAGCAGGACACGGACCTCGGACTGGAGCTTGGCGGGGCTGGGGTTCTTGCCCAGAGCCTTCTCCAGTTCATTGGCGACATAATCGAGCGACTCGGCGACCATGGTGTTGAGGATGGTGTTGGGCCAGGCAGAGGTCTGGGAGGAGCCGACGGCGCGGAATTCGAACTTGTTGCCGGTGAAGGCGAATGGAGAGGTGCGGTTGCGGTCTCCGCTGTCCCGCGGGAGCATGGGGAGGGTGGATGCGCCCAGATCGAGCCGGCCGCCCTTGATGGTGCGTTTGGCGTCCCCGGTCTCCAGCTGGGTGAGCAGGTCAGTGAGCATGTCGCCCATGAAGATCGACATGATGGCCGGCGGGGCCTCGTTGGCACCGAGGCGATGGTCATTGCTGGCCGAGGCGATGGCGGCGCGGAGCAAGTCGCCGTGGAGGTCGACCGCCCGCATCACGGCGGCGACGAAGATGAGGAACTCCATGTTGGTGTGCGTCTCGGACTGCGGGTCGAGCAGGTTGACGCCGGTGTCGGTCGCCATCGACCAGTTGTTGTGCTTTCCCGAACCGTTGACGCCGGCGAAGGGCTTTTCGTGGAGAAGGCACTGCAGGCCGTAACGCGGTGCGACGCGCTTGAGGACCTCCATCACGAGCATCTGGTGGTCGCAGGCGATATGGGCGGTCTCGAAGACCGGGGCGATCTCGTATTGGCCGGGGGCGACTTCGTTGTGGCGGGTCTTGACGGGCACGCCGACGCGGTGGAGCTCGCGCTCGACCTCGGCCATGAAGCTCAGCACGCGGTGGGGGATGGAGCCGAAGTAGTGGTCCTCGAGCTGCTGGCCCTTGGGCGGACGGGCGCCGAAGAGGGTGCGGTCGCAGGTGATCAGGTCGGGTCGGGCGAAGTAGAGGGTGCGGTCGACCAGGAAGTACTCCTGCTCAACGCCGACGGTGGTGAGGAGGCGGCCGACGCCTTTGTCGGTGCCGAAGATCTTGAGGATGCGAAGGGCCTGCTTGCTGATCGCCTCCATGGAGCGGAGCAGCGGGGTCTTGTAGTCCAGGGCCTCGCCGGTCCAGGAAACGAAGGCGGTGGGGATGCAGAGGGTGACGTTCTCACCCTGGCGGTTGAGGAAGACGGGGCTGGTGCAGTCCCAGGCGGTGTAGCCGCGGGCCTCGAAGGTGCTGCGGACCCCGCCGGAGGGGAAGCTGGAGGCGTCGGGTTCGCCCTGGGTGAGGGCTCCGCCGGAGAACTGGGCGATGACGCCGCCGGTGCCGTCAGGGGTGATGAACGAGTCGTGCTTCTCGGCGGTCAGGCCGGTGAGGGGCTGGAACCAGTGGGTGTAGTGGGTGGCGCCGTTCTCGATGGCCCAGTCCTTCATGGCGGCGGCGACGACGTCGGCGAGCTCGTGGTTCAGCCGCTTGCCCTGCTTGATGGTGCCCATGAGGGTCTTGAAGACCTCTTTGGGGAGGCGGGCCCGCATGACCCGCTCGCTGAAGACGTCCGCGCCGAAGGCCCGCTCCAGGGAGCCGGGCTCGCTGGGCTGCACCTGGCGGTTCCGGTCGCTGAAGGTGGTGGCCGCCGCAATTGCTTCCAGCCGACTGGCGTTCAGGCTCATCGTGTGTGTCCTCTCGGTCCGCCGTTGCGACGGCAGGTTGCCCGCTTCCGCGGCCCGTCGGCCACACGGCCGACGCTCTGGCTCTCCGCGGTACACTGGTGCACCCGGCCGCTGTTTTCGCGGACCACGCGCATCGTTGCGCTGCCCCGGACCGGGGGCAAGTTGGGTTGCGGATCCGGTCATTTGCCCCTTTTCTCACGGTTTGCATAGCTATGCAGAACACTGAATACACGCCTGATTGGCCGCTTTCCGGACCAGCGGTTCTGTCGACCTGGTCGTTCGGTCGTGTGGCCAATGCGGCCGCGTGGGAGACGCTGTGCAAGGGGGGATCACCTCTGGATGCGGCGGTGGCGGGGGCCAGCGCGGTGGAGGATGACCCGCGTGTGGACTCGGTCGGGGTGGGGGGGCTTCCGGACGCTTCGGGGCGGGTTTCGCTGGATGCGTGCGTGATGGAGAACCCGGATCGATGCGGTGGTGTGTGCTACGTGCGGTCCTATGCGTCGGCGGCGAGGCTGGCCCGGCGGGTGATGGAGGACACCATCCACGTGCTGCTGGCGGGTGATGGCGCGGAGGCGTTTGCGAAGGCGTCGGGGTTCGTGCCGCATGCGGAGGACCTGCTGACGGGGGAGTCGCGGGACGCATATGCACGCTGGAAGGCGGAGCGTGCCGCGGCAGGCGGGCGGGCTGCCGGCGCAAAGATGGGGGTTCTCCCGCCGATGAACGTGGAAGAGCGGTACGCGCAGGCGGGCGGCGAAGGGTCGCCGGAACCGTCGCACGACACGGTGTGCGTGCTGGTGCGGAACCCGCAGGTGAGCGGCCACCAGTTGGCGGGCGTGTGCACGACCAGCGGGCTGGGGTTCAAGATCCCCGGGCGGGTGGGGGACTCGCCGATCATCGGGCACGGCCTGTATGTGGACCAGACCGCGGGGGCGGCGACGGCGACAGGCAACGGCGAGTTGATCATGGGCGTGTGCGGGTCGTTCCTGGCGGTGGAGTTGATGCGACAGGGCCGCACGCCCGCTGAGGCGGTGGGGGAGGTGCTGCGTCGGGTGGCGAGCCGGTATGCGATTCAACCCGAGCATCAGGTGGCGATGATCGCGCTGCGGGCGGATGGGGCGTGGGCATCGGGCTCGCTGCGGCCGGGGTTCTCGCACTGTCTGACCACCGGGCCGAGCCTGACGGCCGAGCCGGCGCACAGCGCGCTTGCCCCGGCCGGGTTTGTGCTGCTGCCCGGCACAGCGTGATGGCGGTGCGAATCAGTCCGGTACGGCGGAGCGCTGAAGTTCATTCAGAAGAGCGGTGATGGCGGCGGCATCCAGACGGCCGCCTGCGTCGGTGCAGGCGCTGTGCACTTCAATGCGGGCGGTCGCAGGCAGGGAGTTGAGGCAGGGCCCGAGGATGTGCCGGACGTTGGCAGCGCGGATGCCCCCGCAGAGGGCGGGGATGAGCCGGAGTTCTGCCGCGAGACTTGCCAGTTCGAGCAGTTGTGTGGCACGGTCGGGTGCGTGGGCGAGGTGCAGCTGGGAGAGCGGGAACCCGGCAAGCAGCACGCGGCGGACGCCCCACTGGGGGAGGCGGCACAGTTCTGCGGCCGGGTCGTCGCACTCTTCAATCGCCCGGTGGACGGTGGCTTCGGCGTCGTACTCGGCACACAGGTCCGCGAGCGTCCGGGTGTGGCGTTCATCCAGACGGCGGTGCGAGTCGAGCGAACCGAAGACCAGCCCGCGAGCGCCTGCGGCAAGCAAGCGGCGGCCCTGTTGCACCAGCTCGTCCAAGGGCCGAACGTCTGCGGTGGTGTGGGGCGGCCAGGGTTCGCCTGCAGGACGGAGCAGGGCGACGACCGGGAAACGGACAGACTGTGCGGACGGGCCGAGAGCGACGGCGGCGGCGGTGGTCGCAACCATGGCCGGCGACGGGGTGCACCCGTGGGCGGCAGGCGAACCGTTGCACTCCACCCGGTGGGCGCCCGCAGTCAAGGCCACATGCGCGTCGCGGACGGTGTACACGGCCACCTCCAGCGGCGGCACGGGCCGGTGCGGCGGGGGCGTGGTCATGGCAGATCGTTGAGGCGAACGCCGAGGTCTGTGAGCACCCGGCGGACGGCCCGCTGGTGCTCCCGCCCCTGGCCGCTGGCGGCGTAGCGGACGACACCGTCGCGATCCAAGACGATGACGGTGGGCAAGGCCGAGAGCCCCCAGCGTGCGGCGATGGACTGGCCATCGGTGTCGCCGGCGTTGGCGTCGGTGGCGTAGGCCAGAGCGTGCTTGCCGCCGTGGTCCTGCAGCCAGCGGTCGAAGGCTCCGGGCTTGTCCATCACGTTCAGGGCGATGAGTTCGGCGGAGCCGCCGTTGAGCCGACGGATCTCGTCGCGAAGGGCGGCGGTTTCGGGGAAACCCGCGATGCAGGAGATGCACCAGGTGGCCCAGAGGTCCACAACGGTGACGCGGCCCCGCCAGTCGGTGGTGCGGAGCAGTTGGCCGTCGGCGGTGCGGAGGGTGACATCGGGGATGGCGGCGCCCACGGCGGGCAGGCCGGCACGCCCCTTGGTGGGCATGGGCGAGGCGACGGAGCGGAGCGTGAGGGCCTCGCCGGTCGGGTCGCACTCGACGGTGTACCAGGCCTCGCCGATTTTGACCGGGCCGGGGAGGGCGGTGGTTTCGCGCGCGTCGGCGGTGTCGGTGTCGGCCGGGGCGAGGCGGCCGTTGTTGTCACGGTCGATCAGCAGCCAGGGGCTCTGGCGGCGGAGTCGCTCGGCATCGGGGACGGACCAGCCGGCACCGGCGGTGTGGCTGATCACGCCAAGCCGCATTGGTTGGCCCGCGACCATCACGGCGGCGACGCGGCCCTGTGCGTCGCGGATCTCGCACATGGGCGGTGTGCTGCCATCGGCGGGGGCATCGGTGAGGATGTGCAGGCGTGCGACCTGCGGGGTTGCGGCCGGGCCGAAGGCGAGGGTCCAGTGCCGCTGGACGCGGTCGGATTGCTGGGCCTGTGAGTCGGGCTGCGGGAGCGGCCGCTCGTCGCCGAGGTGGCCATCGAGGGACTGATCGGCGGCCAAGAGGCGGCCGTCGGCGGTCATGGCGAGCACGGTGCGGCGGGGGAGGCCGGCGACGAGCGTCTCGGCGACGACGAAGAACGGCGTGGCGTCCCACGTGGGGGCGTCGAGCAGTTCAGGCGGGCGGACGGAACTGACCACCAGGGGGACGGTGGGCAGAAGGGCAGCATCCACGCGGACGGGCCAGGCGGGGTCGGTGAGATCCAGCGGCGTGAGCGGAAGCGTGAGCGTGCTCTGGCCGTCGAGCGAGAGTGCGGCGACGGGGAGAGCGGAAGGCGGTATCGCGACCGGTGCAGGGGCCACAGGCTGCGGAGCAGGGACGACGGGCGGTGGCGGTGCCGGGGGTGAAGGAACTGGGGGGAGAAGGGCCGGCGGTGGGAGAGCAGAAGGTGCGGTCGGGCCGGGGCTCGGAATGGGAGTGGGGTTGCCGGGGCCGGGCCAGGGCGGCACGGGCACCATGTCGGGAGCGGGAGCGGGAGCGGGAGCGGGAGCAGGAGCCGGTGCGGGGGCCGGAGGGACAACTGGGGCCGGAGGCGTGGGGGGAGCAGGTGCGGGTGGGGCGGCCGGTGCGGGCGTTGGAGCGGGGGCCGGGGGCCAGGGGGGCACCGGGACCATGTCGGGGGCGGATGGGGCCGGGGAGGCAGGGGAGGCAGGGGAGGTAGGGGAAGCAGGCTGGGCCGGCGGCACCGGCTGCGTCGGCACGGGGGGCTGAGGCTGCAGCGGGGGCACGGGCACCATGTCGGGGCTCAGCCCGTGGGTGGGGGCTGTCAGGGCTGCCAAAGTGCCCGCAACGCCTGCCAACATCCATGCTCGCATCGGTGGACCTCCGCACGTGTCTCGCGTCTGGCGGGTTGAACGCCCCCTTGGGGATGCAGGGGCGGGGTTGGGGGCCGCGAGTGTCGGGCATTGTTGCCCGCCGGGGGCGCGGGCCGGTCGCGGAGTTGACAGACGCGGGGTGGTGTGCCATACACTCTTTCGGCTATGACTCTCGCGCTGCATCACCACCGGCACCATCATCACCACGCCTTGGCGTGAGCCGGTTGCTTTGCAGGCCCTTCTGATCTGAGAAGTTCCCTTGCGACGCCGGCCACGCCCGGCGTCGCGGTCGTTCTTGACTGCGTCGCAGGACCATCCCGCCCGCCCGGCTCTGTCGAAGCAACGACGGAGCGGACGAGGCGGGCCGGCGGTGGGTTTGTTCATCTGTGTCTGAAATGGCTCGTCTGGCTCACAATTGAATCTGGAATCACCCATGACCACTGCATCGCCCCTTCGTTCCGGCCCTGGCAGTCTCCCGATCGCTGTTGCCCCCGGCGGCGCAGCGACCGACCCGCAGAGCGGCCGGGCGCTGCGGCTGGCGCTGCCCAAGGGACGCATGCAAGATGGCGTGCTGAAGCTGCTGGCCGACGCGGGCATCACGGTGTCGACCTCGGCACGGGGCTATCGGCCGACGGTGAGCCTGCCCGGCGTGCAGGCCAAGCTGCTCAAGCCGCAGAACATCCTGGAGATGCTGGACGCGGGGACGCGGGACGTGGGCTTCGCCGGGGCCGACTGGGTGCAGGAGTTGGGGGTGGATGTGGTGGAGGTGCTGGACACGGGGCTGGACCCGGTGCGGATCGTGGTGGCGGCGCCGCGTGACTTGCTGGTGAACGGTCGGCTGCCGGACCGGCCGCTGGTGGTGACCGGGGAGTTCTCGCGGCTGGCCACCGCGTGGATCGCGCAGCGGAACGCGGGCGATCGTTTCGTGCGGTCGTACGGGGCGACGGAGGTGTTCCCGCCGGAGGATGCGGATGTGATCATCGACGTGGCGGCATCGGGGGCGACGCTGGAGGCCAACGGGCTGGTGGTGGTGCAAGAGCTGCTGCGATCGTCAACGCGGCTGTTCGCCTCGCGGGCGGCGTGGGAGCGGGCCCCGGTGACGCGGCAGGCGATTGAGGACCTGGCGCTGATCGTCCGCTCGGTGCTGGAGGCACGCTCGCGGGTGATGCTGGAGGTGAACGTGCCGGCGGAGTGGCTGGAGGCGGTGATCGCGGTGCTGCCGTGCATGCGGCGGCCGACCGTCTCGCAACTGAGCGGGGATGCCGGCTTCGCGGTGAAGGCGGCGGTGCCCCGGCAGGGTTTGGCAACGCTGATTCCGCTGCTGAAGGCGACCGGCGGCAGCGATGTGGTGATCACGCCCCTTGCGCAGGTGGTGCCATGAGTGGTGCGGGGACGAACGCGATTGAACTGAGGCCGGGGCCGGGCAGCAGCGCCGGGCAGCGGTATGCGCCGTCGGCCGATGCGCTGGCGGGGGCTGGGGCCCTGCCGCTGCTGCGGCTGGATGCCAACGAGGGGGCGGATCTGCCGCCGACGCTGCTGGCGAAGGTGCTGGCGGCGGTGGCCGGGTGCAACGCGGAGGCGTTGCGGAGCTACCCGGATGCGGCGGGTCTGAGAAACGCTCTGGCGAGCAGGCTGCGGGCTGAGCCATCGCAGGTGGTGGCGACAGCCGGGGCGGACGATGCGCTGGAGCGGCTGTGCCGGGCGATGCTGGCGGGCGCCCAGGGGGCCCGGGTGCTGCTGCACACGCCGACGTTTGTGATGCTGCCGAGGTACGCACGGGCGTACGGCGCGGTGGTGGACTCGGTGCCGTGGCTGGGCGGAGCGTTCCCGACGGAGGCGTTTGTGGAGGCCATCGGGCCGTGCACGCGGGTGGTGTTCCTGGTGTCGCCGAACAACCCGACTGGACAGGTGGTGCCCCGGAGCGCGATGGAGGCGGTGGCGGTGCGCTGCAGCGAGGTGGGGGCGGCTTTGTGTGTGGACGGGGCGTACGCGGAGTTTGCGGAGGAGGACCCGACGGCGTGGTGTCTGGCGACGCCGGGCGTGGTGATGACGCGGACATTGAGCAAGGCGTGGGGGCTGGCCGGGCTGCGGGTGGGGTATGCGCTGGGCGACGCGAGGCTGGTTGGCTGGCTGGCGGATGTGGGCCAGCCGTACGCGATCTCGGCGTTGAGCCTGCGGACCGCGGAGGCGGCGCTGGCGTTGGCCGAGGGGCATCTGCGCGAAACGGTGGCGGGGGTGCGCCGGGAACGGGACCGGCTGCTGGTGGCGGCCGAGCGAGCATCGCTGACGGCGGTGCCTTCGGAGGCGAACTTCGTGCTGCTGCGCGACGGCGGAGCGGTGGGGGACCGTCGCGACGGGTTGTGGGAGCGGCTGCAGGCGGGCGGCATTCTGGGGCGGCGGTTCAGCGGAGACCCGGCCCTGGATGGATGGGTGCGGCTGGGCATCACGCCGGACCCGGCGGTGACGGATCGGGTGATCGCGGCCCTTGAGGCCCGGTGATCGGCAGACTTGGCAGCGAGAACAAAGGCGAAGCACATGAGCACATCAGCAGGAACTCGCAGCGGCAGCGTGGAGCGGACAACCCGGGAGACGTCGATCCGATGCGTGCTGACGCTTGACGGTGGCGGACGGGTGAACATCGGCACGGGCGTCGGGTTCCTGGACCACCTGCTGGGCAGCCTGGCGCTGCACGCGGGGTGGGATCTGGAATTGACATGCAGCGGCGACCTGCACATCGACGACCACCACACGGCTGAGGACTGCGCCATCGTGCTCGGCCAGGCGCTGGACAAAGCACTGGGCGAGCGGGCGGGGATCGTTCGATTCGGGGCGGCATACGCGCCGCTGGATGAGGCGCTCTCGCGGGTGGTGGTGGACCTGTGCACCCGGCCGGTGGCGGTGGTGAACCTGGGACTGAGGCGGGAGATGCTGGGCACGCTTTCGTGCGAGAATGTGCCGCATGTGCTGCGGTCGCTGGCGGTCAGCGGGCGCTTCACGCTGCACGCTGACGTGCTGGCCGGTGAGAACGACCACCACCGGGCCGAATCGGCGTTCAAGGCGTTGGCCCTGGCGCTCAGGCAGGCAACGGCTCGCAGCGGCGGGGCGGGGGCGGTGGCGAGCACCAAGGGGGTTCTGTGAGCGGCCAGTCGGCTGGAAGCACCTCGCTGGACGCGGTGCCGCTGGCGGTCATTGCCACCGGCACGGCCAACCTGGCTTCGGTGCTCGCGGCGTTCTCGCGGCTGGGCGTGCCGCCGGTGGTGACGGCGGACCCGGCGGTGGTGCGTGCGGCACGGGCGGTGGTGCTGCCGGGCGTGGGCTCGCTCGGCGGGGCGATGCCCGGGGTGCGATCGCGCGGGCTGGATGTGGCGGTGGCCGAGCGAGTGGCGGCGGGGCGACCGACGCTGGGCGTGTGCCTCGGGGCCCAGATGTTCGCAAGCGCCAGCGAGGAGAGCCCGGGCGTGCCGGCCTTGGGCCTGCTGCCGGTGGAGGTGAAGCGGCTGCCCAGCAGCCCGACGGTTCGCGTGCCGCACATGGGGTGGAATGCGGCGGTGGCCGAGGCGGACTTTCCGTTTGCGCTGGGCATGATGTACTTCGCCAACTCGTACGCGATTGCGGCGGCGGGCAACTGGCCCAGCAGCGACGGCTGGACGCGGGCGACGACGACCGTTGGCGGGCACAGGTTCGTTTCGGCGTTTGCCAAGGCGGAGGGCCGGGTGCTGGCGTGCCAGTTTCACCCGGAGTTGTCGGGCGGGGCGGGTGAGCGGCTGCTGGCGGCGTGGCTGGCCAAGGCGGGCCTGGGCCCGGGGCTGCGCACGCGAGGCGGCGAGGCGCCGGTGCACAACGGGCTGACGGCGCGGGTGGTTCCGTGCCTGGATGTGCGCGATGGGCGGGTCGTCAAAGGGGTGAAGTTCGCCAACCTGCGTGATGCGGGCGACCCGGTGGAGCGGGCGGTGGCGTATCAGCGGCAAGGGGCGGATGAACTGGTGCTGCTGGACGTTTCAGCGGGCCCGGAGGGCCGGCGGGCAGCGCTGCACACGGTGGCGGCGGTGCGTGCGGCGGTGGGCATTCCGGTGTGTGTGGGCGGCGGGCTGCGCAGCGCTGAGGACGCCTCAGCGATGCTGGATGCAGGGGCGGACAAGGTGGGCGTGAACTCCGCGGCGGTGGCCCGGCCGGCGCTGCTTGGCGAGTTGGCCGAGCGATTCGGGCGGCAGTGCGTGGTGCTGTCGTTGGATGCCGCCCGGCGTGCCGACGGCGAGGCTTGGGAAGTAGTCACGGCGTCGGGCCGGAACCGCACAGGGCTGGACGCGGTGGCGTGGGCGGTGGAGGCGGTGACCCGTGGAGCGGGTGAGATTCTGCTGACCAGCCACGACCGCGACGGCACCGGCGAGGGGTATGACCTGGACCTGCTGCGGGCGATCCGTCAGCGGGTGACCGTTCCGATCATCGCCAGCGGCGGGGCGGCATCAGCGGCCGATCTGGCGGCGGCGCTCGGAGCCGGGGCCGATGCGGCGCTCGCTGCCACCATCTTCCACGACGGCCACACCACCGTGGGCGACGTGAAGGCGGCGCTGGTTGGTGCGGGGCTGGCGATCCGTTGTCTGTGAGTGTGTGTTTGTGTTCCTTTGAGTGACCTGCGATGCTCATCAACTCCATCGATCTTCAGTCCGGGCGGGCGGTTCAACTTCGACAGGGCAAGCACTTTGTGCTTGATGGGGGCGATCCGCTGGATCGGCTGGCGCAGTTTGCGCCGCTGGGTGAGGTGGCGGTGATTGATCTGGATGCGGCGCTGGGCGCCAAGGACGAGGCGGGCCTGCCCCGGACCAACGCGGAGGTGATCCGCCGGATGCTGGGGCGGGGGGGTGGACGCTGCCGTGTGGGTGGGGGGATTCGCACGCTTGCGGCGGCCCGGCAGTGGCTGGACTGGGGTGCGAGCAAGGTGATTCTGGGCACGGCGGCCACACCGGAGATTCTGCGGGATTTGCCCCGCGAGCGGGTGATCGCGGCTTTGGACTGCCGCGATGGGCTGGTGGTGACCAAGGGCTGGACGCACGACACGGGGGTGCCGGTGGAGCAGCGACTGGCGGAACTGGCTCCGCTGGTGGGCGGCGTGCTGATCACTTTCGTGGAGGTGGAGGGCACGCTGAGCGGGCTGCCGCTGGAGCGGGTGGCTCCGCTGGCGGCGGTGTGCCGTAAGGCGGGTTGCCGGCTGACGGTGGCGGGCGGCGTGCGGACGGTGGAGGAGATTGCGGCACTGGACCGCATGGCGGATGGGCCGGTGGACGTGCAGGTGGGGATGGCGGTGTACACCGGGGCGATCGACCCGGCGGACGCGATGTTCGCGTGTTTGCGCTCCGACCGTCCGGATGGGCTGGTGCCGACGGTGGTGAGCGATGAGCATGGTCGCACGCTGGGGCTGACGTACTCGAGCCGCGAGAGCCTGCGGGCGGCGGTGGTCGAGCGGCGGGGCGTGTACTTCTCACGCAGCCGGCAGGAAGTGTGGCGGAAGGGGGAGACCAGCGGGGACACGCAGGACCTGGTTCGCGTGGATGCGGACTGTGACCGTGACGCGTTGCGGATGACGGTGCGGCCCAAGCGGGTGGATGGCCAGAGCGTGGGGTTCTGCCACCTGCGGACACCGACGTGCTTTGACTGGTCGGCGAGTGATGGCGAGCGCGGGTTGCCGGGGCTGATGGAGCGGGTGAACCGCTTGCGGACCAGCGCGCCCGCCGGGTCGTACACCGCGAGGCTGTTCGGTGATCCGGGGTTGCTCTCGGCCAAGTTGCCCGAGGAGGCGAAGGAACTGGCGGCGGAGAGTTCGGCCCAGCGGGTGACCGAGGAAGCGGCGGATGTGCTGTACTTCCTGGCGGTGAAGCTGGCGTCGGCGGGTGTCTCGCTGGCGGAGGTGGAGGCGGAACTGGACCGGCGGGCGTTGCGGCTGAGCCGGCGGGGCGGTGATGCCAAGCCCGGCCCGGCGGCGGGCGGACCGGCCCGCACTGCAGCGCCGACCAGCGACGCGGAGTTGCTGGTGACGGTGGACGCGGCGGCGGTTGGCGGCCACCGGCGCGACACGCTGGATGAGGCGACGCTGGCGACGGCGGGGCAGATCATCCGCCAGGTGGCTGCGGGCGGCGAGCCGGCGTTGCGGGCGATTGCCGAGCGGTTCGGTGAGCGGAAGCCGGGGGAGCCGCTGCTGATTGAGCGTGCAGAACTGCTGCGGGCTCGCGACGGTTTGCCGACCGAGCAGCGGGCGTTGCTGGAGGGCATGGCCGAGCGGATCGGGGCCTTTGCGGCGGCGCAGCGGGGCGGGTTGCGGGAGGTGACCGCGAGGATCCCGGGCGGGTCGGCCGGGCACCGGGTGGCGCCGGTGGCGAGTGCGGGGTGCTATGCGCCGGGCGGGCGGTATCCGCTGCCGTCGACGGTGCTGATGACGGCGGTGACCGCACGGGCGGCGGGCGTTGGGCAGGTGGTGGTGGCGACGCCGAACCCGTCAGTGCTCATGCTGGCGGCGGCGGGCATTGCCGGGGCGGACGGCGTGCTGGCGGTGGGCGGGGCGCAGGCGATTGCGGCGATGGCGCACGGGGTGGCGTGCCCGAGGTGCGATCTGGTGGTGGGGCCGGGGAACCGGTACGTGACCGCGGCCAAGAAACTGCTGGCGGGCACGGTGGGGATCGACGGGTTGGCCGGCCCCAGCGAGGTGCTGGTGATCGCTGACGCAACGGGCGATGCGAGGCTGATCGCGGCCGACCTGCTGGCCCAGGCCGAGCACGACCCGGACGCGGCGGCGTTTTTGGTGACCACGCGGGCGGAATTGGTGGCGGAGGTGAACCGAGAACTGGAGCGGCAACTGGCTGACTTGCCGACAGCGGCCATCGCCCGGCGGGCACTGGCCAACGGTGTGGCGGTGGTGGTGGCCGATCTGGAGCAAGCAGCGGCGGTGGCGGGGCGGCTGGCCCCCGAGCACCTGCAGGTGATGACGGCCGACCCGGAGGCGGTGCTGGCCAAGGTGCCGCACTACGGGGCTGCGTTTCTCGGATTTCGCTGTGCTGAGGTGTTCGGCGACTATGGCCTGGGGCCGAACCACACGCTGCCCACGGCCGGGGCGGCCCGCTTTGGCGGCGGGCTGTCGGTGCTCACGTTCCTGCGGGTGCGGACGTGGATGCGGAGCGATGACCTGGCCGAGGCGGTGGTGCGGCAGGTGGCGGCGGTAGCCCGGCTGGAGGGGCTTGAGGCCCACGCCCGCGCAGCGGAGGCACGGTTGAACCCGCACGCGGGTTGAGCGGGTTTACTTGCCGTCGATCCGCCGCACCATGATGTTGCGGAAGGCGACCTCGTCGCCATGGTCCTGCAGGGCGATGTGCCCGCTGCGGGTGGTGCCGAAGGCCTTCATGCCCGGCCACTTGCTGGCGGCGTGGGCCTTCTTGTACTCCTCGCTGTCCATGTCGATGTCCACCACCTTGACGCCGTTGAGCCAGTGCTCGATGCGGCTGCCCCGGGTGACCACGCGGGCGTGGTTCCACTCGCCGGCGGGCCGCACGACATCGTGGGTGCAGGGGAAGAGGTCGTAGAGCGTGCCGGCGCGGGTCTTGGGGCCCTTGCCGTCGCGGTGGCCGTCGTCGTCGAGGATCTGCATCTCCGGGCCGGTCATCCACGGGTAGTCGAACGCTTCAGAGGCGCGGTAGATGATGCCGCTGTTGGCCCCGGCGGCGGCCCGCCACTCGACGGAGAACTCAAAGTCGCCGTACTGCTCGAGGGTGACGATGTCGCCCCCGCCGCCGCCAGCAGTGTGCACCAGCAGCCCGTCGCGGACGACCCAGCCCTTGTCGGGCATGGCCTGCTTCTTGAAGCCCCGGAAGGCGGGCGTGGAGCCGTCGAACAGCAGCGTCCACCCCTCTTTGGCCTGCTCGGGGGTGAGGCGGTTGTGGGTGCGAACGTCGGACCAGGGGCCGGTGAGGGTGACGCGGCCGGTGGCGGCCCACTCGGCGCCGCGGACCAGAAGCGTCTTGAACCCGACGGCGCCGGGTCCGGAGATGGACTGCTTGGTCTCGCTGACGTTGGTCCAGACGTGGCCCAGCGGGGTGGCGAAGATGCGGCCTTGGCCAAACTGGTTCACCAGCGCCATCGGCTGGGCGGAGCCGGTGCCGCCGGAGTCGCGGCTGGACATGGCGTCGGCCAGCATGGTGGGGCGGCTGCTCGGGACGGGTGTCAGGCCGTGGTACAACTCGTCGCGGGTGCGGAAACTGCGGCCCAGCCCGCCGAGGTTGCCCTTGGTGACAGGGTGCTCGGTGTTCTGCAGCACGACCTCGAAGGCGTGGAAGGCACCGTGGCCGGCGCCTTGCCGCCAGAGCAGGCCGAGCATCTGCTCGTATTCGGTCCAGCCTTTGAAGGCGTTGTTGGCGGAGTGGATGGCCACCACGCCGGCCCCGGCGTTCACGGCGGAGACAAAGGCGGCCTCGGCAGCGGGGCCCCAGCGTTTGGGGGCGTCCAGGTCGTTGTAGTCGAGCACGAAGAGCGTGTAGCCCGCCTTGGCCAGATCGGGCGAGGCGAGGGCCGAGGCGGGGTCATCGGAGATGGTGACGTCGAACTTGCCGGTGGCTTCCAGCGTGTCGGCGTGCATGCGGCTGGTGAAGCGCCAGTTGTGGTTGTTCACGCCGGTCAGCAGCAGGGCGCGGATGGGAGCGGCTGCGGACTGGTCGGGGGCTTGGGCCAGGCAGGCAGCGGCGGCGAGCAGGGCGGGGGTGAGCATGGTGGGCGTTCCGGCGTGGGGCGGTGCGGGCAGACGGTCGGGACGGGGGGATGGGGGGGCGGGCGGACGGGGATGTGCGGCGAGCGGACGGAGACGGGAGATCAGGCGGATCAGGCGGACATCTCGGCGCGGATCTTCTCCAGCAGTGCCTTGGTGGCCTTGATGCCGGCTTCCTCGGAGATCTTGCCGCCCTCGTACTCGATGCCGATGTGGCCCCGGTAGCCGGCGTCGTAGACGATCTTCAGCAGGCGGCGGTAGTCCTTGCCGGCTTCCTCGCCGGTCTTCTCGTCAAAGTCGTGGCTCTTGGCGGAGACGCCCTTGGCGAACGGCATGAGCTCTTCGGTGCCGATGTACTTGTCGTACACCTCGCCGGGCTTGATGGTGAAGTTGCCAAAGTCGGGCAGGGTGCCGACGCGTGGGTGGGCCACCTTCTTCATGACGCCGGCCAGCCACTTGCCGTTGCTGGACAGCCCGCCGTGGTTCTCGACGATGACGTTCAGGCCCTGCTTGTCGCCCAGTTCGCCCAGGCGGCGAAGGCCGTCGGCGGCGCGGTCGAGCTGCTCGTCCCACGTGCCCGAGGACTGGGCGTTGACGCGGATGGAGTGGCACCCCAGGGCCGAGGCGGCGTCGAGCCACTTGCGGTGGTTGTCCACCGCTTGCAGCCGCTTGGCCTGGTCGGCGTCGCCCAACGCGCCCTCGCCGTCGCACATGATCAGCACGGACTTGACGCCCAGATCGTCGCACCGCTTGCGAAGCTCGGCGGTGTAGGCGCTGTCGCCCTTCTTGGCGAAGAAGGAGTTGACGTACTCCACGGCCAGGATGCCATAGGTCTCCTTGGCGGTCTTGGGGAAATCCAGGTGATCCAGTTGCTTGGCGTACAGCGTCTTGTGGAGCGACCACTGGGCCAGGGAGATGGCGAACCAGTCTTTGGCGGGCTTGGCCCCGCCGGCGGCCGGGGCGGTGCCGGGCTTGGCCGCCGAAGGCTGGGGGGCGCTGCCGGGCTTGGCGGGCGTGAGGGCGTGGACCGCCGAGGGCAGCGCGGCGGCGGCGGCCAGGGCGCCGAAGGTGAACAGCGCAGCGCGTCGGGAGACTGCGGGAACGTGGGGCTGGGAAGAGGCGGGGCGGTCCATGAGGTTCTCCAGCGTGAGGGTGTGCGGGTGAATCGGTGCGGAGGTGGCCGAGGGCGTCGGGGGGGGGCGGGGGGTGGGGGGGGCGGGCCTGATCAGCGTCGGCCGAACGCAGGCCACCACAGTTCCAGCAGGGCCATGCCCAGCAGGGCGGCGAAGGTGCTTGAGTACGCGGCGCCGCCGATGATGATCATGTCCACCGCCCAATCAAAGTGAAGGGTGACGCCGAAGATGGTGCTGCCGGCCAGCCACCAGCCGGCGATGTCGACCATCAGGCCCAGACCGTGGAGCATGGCCACAAGCCCGACGATCCAGCGGGGCCAGCGGCTGAGCAGCACCATGGCCAGCACGGCGAGGCTCATGGTGGCCATGCTCAGGGCGTGGGTGTGGGTGCTGATGGCCTTGATCTTGTCGGGCGTGCGTTCAAGCTTGCGGGAGAAGGCCAGTTTGCGGACCTGATCCCACGTGTCGAGCATCACGGCCTTGGCCTTGGGGTCCACGTTCGGGCCGGCGGCCTTGCCGTGGCAACTCAGGCAGTTCTTGGCGATGATCTCGGCCGGGGCGGCGGGGCCGAGGTCCAGGTTGTCGTAGTTCTCGCTGAGCTTGTCGCCGGTGAGCCAGGCGATGAGCTGGTCGCGATCGGGCTTGGCGAGCGTCTCGGGGTGGCCGCCCTGCAGCGAGCGGAGCAGGGGGGAGGGGGCATCCAGACCGTGGTACGCCGCCTTGACGTCGTCACGGGTGAGGCCGGGGATCTCGTCGCGACGCTCGTAGTGGCCGTGGAGCGTGTATGCCGAGGCGGCCAGGCCCATCAGCAGCGCGACGATCAGACCCGTGAGGCCCAGACGCATGCCGGCGCCGAGCCGGTGCAACTGGAACGCGACGAGCGGTGTGCCGGGCGAGGAGATGTTTGCGCCGATGTTGCTCACGAGGGCTTGCTCCCGGCGATGGACGGATCGATCTTGATTTCCGTGCCCTTGGCGCACGCTTCAGCGGCGGCAATGGCGACGGCGGTGGTCTTCAGGGCCGCGGCGGCCGACACAGTGGGGGCCTTGCCCTTGGCGCAGGCCTCGGCGAAGTCCCACAGCGAGTAGTACAGCGAGGGGTGGGGCAGGCCGACACCCTCCTTGAGCTTGCCCTGTTCGGCCAGCTTGGTGGCGCCGGCGATCAGCGTGATGCCCTCGTCGTTGTGGAACTGCTGGCGGTTGGCGTAGACCTCCCAGCCCTGGGTGGGGGCGTCGGCCTCTTTGAACATCCAGCCGTGCGACCAGGCCAGGCGGATGGTGGCGTTGATGCCCCGGAAGGTCTCGGCGCGGCCGAGGTAGCTGGTGCACAGCGAGGCGTCGTACTGCATGCGGACGCCGTCCTTGAAGACCAGTTCGGCGTGGACGGTGTCGGCGATGGTGCGGCCGTCGGCGTGGAAGCGGACGGCCCCGCCGCCCCGGACGACCGCGGGCAGTTCGTCCAGATACCAGTGGGCGACGTCGAACTGGTGGGAGCCCCACTCGCCGGGGAGGCCCAGCGAGAGTTCGGGGTTGAGCCGCCAGTTGGCGTCGGCCTCGCGCCGGGCGTCTGAGCCGGCGAAACGCCAGGTGGTCTTCTGGTACTGGTGGGCCGAGCAGGCGATCACGTCGCGGACGGCGTCGGACCGGAAGAAGGTGCGGGCGAGCTGGTACACCGGATTGCTGCGGCCCTCGTAGCCGATGGCGGTGACGAGCTTGCCGGCGGCGGAGGCGGCGGCGGCGATGGCCTTGGCGTCTTCTATGGTGTGGGCCATCGGGGCCTCGCAGTACACGTGCTTGCCGGCGCCCAGGCAGTCGACGACGGGCTGGCGGTGCAGGTGCGTGGGCGTGGCGACGACCACGGCGGCGATGTCCTTGCGCTTGTCGAGCATGGCCTTGTGGTCGGTGAAGACCTCGGCCCCTTCAACGCGGCGGGCTGCGCCGTTGGCGCGGGACTCGTCGGTGTCGCACACGGCGACGATCTTGACGTTCTCGATCTTCTGCAGTTCGCCGATGATGGCGCGGCCCTGCCGGCCGCAGCCGACCAGTGCGATGTTGAGCGTGTCGGCCCCTTGCAGCGAGCGGGCGACGCTGAGTTCGGGGAAGATGGCCATGGCCGTGACCGCCCCGGCACCGGCGAGGAGGAAGTCACGACGCTTGGGGTCGAACACATCGGCGGGGAACATGGAGGACATGGCGGCTCCCAAATCTCTCGGAACGGCAACTTGGCTGGACAACCCGCCGGCAGGCGGCGGGGAACACATGGCACGCGAGGTTATGGACTCAGGGTTCGTCAACCCAGGTGAGCGGGTCGTTGTCGGCCCGCCACCGGAGCACATGCCCGGGGACGGGGGGTGGGTGGATGTCGCGGGGGTGGTGCCGGTTGTGCGGTGAATCGCCGGGGGCGTCGGCAACGGCGACGAGCACGCCGACGGGCGTTGCCGGATGGCGGCCCTGACTCACGATGGCGACGGTGGACCAGATCTCCGCCTGCAGCCCGGAGTCTGCGACGGTGGCCGCCAAGGCGGGCGGGCGGTCGGCCGGGCGACCCAGGCGAGGGTCCATGATGTGGTGGGCCGAGCCGGCGGTGCGGCCGCTGGGGGCGGAGACCGAGAGGCTGGCGTTGTGCAGGAGGAGGCGGCGGCCGCCGGGACCGCCCAGGGTGACGGCCCAGCCTGCGGCCCGCGGGGCGGCCGAGCCGGGCGGAGTGGGGGAGCCGAGGGCCAGCACGCTGGAGGTGCCGCCGTGCAGCAGGCAGGAGGCGATGCCGAGGTCGGCGAGGGTGGAGCGGGCCATATCGAGCGCGAAGCCCTTGGCGACGGCGCCGAAGTCCAGCCTCACGCCGGGAGCGAGCAAGACGGTCAGCCGGTCCGGGTCGAGGGTGATCCACCGCTCGCGGGGCAGGTCCGCGGGCAGGTCTGCTGGCGGGTCGCCGACGGTCTGATCCGCGATCGCCTCGGAGGCGGACGAACGCAGGCCGTGCCGCGCCATCAGGTGGCCGACGGCGATGTCAAAGCAGCCGCCAGAGGCGACCCGGGCGGCCTCGCAACGGGCCAGCAGGTCGAACACGGCGCGGTCGGCCCTGACGGGGCCGGCCCGGCCCACCGCGGCCCGGTGCAGGTGGTTCAGCCAACTGTCGGGCGCGAAGCCGGAGAGGACCTCATGCCAGTGCCGGATGTCGTCCATGACGACCTCGGCCACGCTTTGCAGGCGGGGCTGGCTGGCCTGCCAGCGGGGCAGCGCGATCTCAAAGCGTGTGCCCATGGCCATGGTGGCATGGAGCAGCGGGGCATCATGCCCCCCGGCGGGGGGGAGGGTGGACAAATCAGACTGGCATCCGGGGGCCATCACCACGTGCGCCACCTGGTCATGAGCTGCGGGGGCGGGCTCACACCTTGCGGGCGGTCAGCGAGCGGTAATCGAACTCCCAAGCGCCGCCGTCCCAGATCGAACGGGTCGCCAGATCGACGATGACCATGACCTTGCTGCCCTGCTCAACGTCGGAGTCCGGCAGTTCGCGGGTGCGGATGCACGAGCACCACTTGAGGCGGTGCATGTCCTGGTCGTTGCCGATGTCGGGGCACTGGATGGTCTGCTCGTCGAAGTCCTCGGAGTAGGTGCGCTCGGGGCGGACGACGCAGTGGCGGCTGTTGAGGTAGATGTTGCCCTTGTTGCCCCGGATCAGCGTCTCAAGGCCGACCTCGTTGGTCGTCGAGCCGATGATGTTCATGAGGTGGCCGCTCTCAAACTGGACGGCGATGGAGACGTTGTCGTGGTTCTCCATCTCCTTGTCCACCAGGTGAGCGCCGTTGGCGACGACCCGCTTGGGCCAGCCGACATCGGGGCCAAGGGCGACGAGCATGGGGGTGATCACGTGGACGAGCAGGTCGCCCAGGATGCCGGTGGAGGTCTTGCGGTAGCGCCGCCAACGGGAGTAGAGCTTGGGGTCCCAGGCCATCTTGCCCAGCGGGCCGCACCACGCGTCCCAGTCGAGGTTGTCGCCGGGGATCCACTGGGCGTCAGCGCCCTTCCACTCGGGCCGGAGAACGTAGTAGTTCCACTCGCCGTTCTTGGAGTTGCGGCAGTAGCTGGTCTGGCTCATGGTGATCGGGCCCAGCTTGCCGGACTGGATCACCTTGCGGGCCTCGTGGTACTTGGGCAGGTTGGTCATCTGCGTGCCGACCTGCAGGCGGATGTCGGGGTTGGCCAGGGCGACGGCCCGCAGCGCCAGGGCGTCGGGCAGGTTGAGGGTCATCGGCTTCTCGAGGTACACGTCCTTGCCGGCGGCGATGGCGTCGATGGCCATCTGGGCGTGCCAGTGCTCGGGCGTTGCGATGATCACGCCGTGGATGTCCTCGCGAGCGAGCATCTTCTTGTAATCGCCGTAGGTGTCCGGCACCGTCTTCTGGCCCGCCTTGGCCAGAGCGTTGCGGCAGTACTCCATGTTGAGCTTGTTCACGTCGCACAGGGCGACGAACTCGGCGTTCTCGCGGCCCTTGCCCACCAGGTTGGTGAAGGCGGTGGCATGCCCGGTGCCCATGCTGCCCTGGCCGGGGCCGCCCATGCCGATCAGGCCGAGTTTGATGGTGCCGTCCTTGGCCAGCGGGGCACGCTTGGCGGCGGTGGGCACCTTGGCTGTCCCGGCGCCGATCCTCGCCTCATCGCCCTTGCCGAGCGTCGTGCTTGCCAGCGCGGTGGCCGCCAACGCCCCGGCGGTGGTGGCCAGAAAGGAGCGGCGAGAGGTGTCGGCGAGCGGGCGGCCGTCGTTCCGGGGGGCGGGAGGGATGCTCATGGAGGGGGCTCCGAATCGGTGCAGGGGCCGAAGAATGTCGGCCGGTGAGACGGGCACGCCTGCCGGGCAGGCGGGGGACGCACGGTGCGATCCGCTGCCGCAGAGGGCGGAGTCGATCGCTGGTTGCTCACAGTGGGATCAGCGGGCCGACCCGGCGGGTCACGGTTGCAACTGCCGGGATGCTCACAAGATACCCGAAAACCGAACTGAATACAAGCAGGTTCATCCGGGGTTTCAGCCGACCGCCGCCTTCTTGCGGTTGGGGTAGAGGGCCAGAAGCAGGATCAGGCAGATCAGGGCGGCCCACATGGGGTACGCAAACAGGGTGGTGTAGTTGAAGACGGCGGGGGAGGTGTTGGGGACGGTGGCCAGAGCGCCCACATGCCCGGCAACGACGGAGCCGACGATGATCCCGATGCCGAACACGACCAGACCAAACAGGCTTTGTGCCGAGGCACGGACGTCCTTGGTGGTGTTCTCGTCGATGACCAGGAAGGCGACGAAGATGAAGCAGCCGAAGCACAGGCCGTGCAGGGAGACGCCCACCAGCAGGGTGGGCAACAGCACGGCTGAGTCTTTCCCGAGCACGACTGGTGCATACGCAAAGATGGCCATACGGGCGACATAGGCGGCGATGCCGATGGCCAGCAGCGTCTTGCGGCTGAGCTTCTTGGCGACCAGGGGCACCAAGGCGAGGACGATGATCTCGGACATCTGGCCGACGGTCATCAGGCCGCCGCCGCCGACGCCGAAGATGGAGTTGATGAACTTGATGGTCGACTCGGCGCTCCGCTGGTACTCGGCAAGGAACGTGGAGGTGTGCACGAAGTAGAACTGGTGCACGCAGGACATGGGAATGGCCAGCAGGAAGAGCGTGAACAGGGGTTGGCGCAGCGTCTCACCGATGGCCTTGAAGGCCGCGTTGGACCGCTCCCCCTTGGCTGGGGGGGTGGCCGGCAGGGTCAGGCAGTACACGCCCATGGCCACACCCAGGATGGCCGAGAGCCGGAACGCGTCGGCCATGCCGGCGTTCTGGGCTTTGGCGATCTCGTCGGCGGTGCCCGAGGGGGTGTGCATGGCCAGCAGCCATTGGCCAATGCCGATGCCGGCGGCGATCCAGCCGATGGTGCCCCAGAGGCGAACGCCGCCGAAGTCGCGGTCGCGGTCGGGCAGGTGGGCGAAGGCCAGCGAGTTGGTCAGGCTCAGAGTGGGGGAGTAGACCAGGGAGTAAGCGAATGCGAGGGCCATCAGGTTCCAGTAGCCGGTGGTGGTCGACAGGAACCAGACCAGCACGGCGCCGACCAGATGGCTGACCGCCAGCACGCGTTCGGTGTTGAAGGCCCGGTCGGAGAGTTGACCGGAGATGAACGGGGCGAAGATGGCCCCGGCGGCGCCGGCCGCGAGGATGTTGACCACCTCGCCGATGGGCATGCCCCGGTACCCAAGCATGAAGGGGAAGAGCAGAGGGAGCCATGCCCCCCAGATGGCGTACTGCAGGAACATCATCACGCTCAGCCGGGTCCGGATCAGCGGAACCGTGGAGGGCGGCAGGGCGACGGCGGGCGCGGTGGACATCAGCGGTGGTCCTTGGCCGGGGATCGGATACGGGTACCCAGAACGGGTGGACGGGCCGCGAGGGCGGCGATGGCGAGAGTGTAACCGATCATCATGGGTTCGCAAGGGCGGAGCGTGCAGTTGGCCAATCCGGCGGTCGGAAGCGTCGGGCGGCGGTTGGCGGCGATGCGGACTATGTTGGTCGGCCGTCATTCCGGCCGGGCCGCTTTGGCCCGACCCTTGCACGTCGGAGGTTGCATGGCTCGACCTGTCACCCTGTTCACCGGCCAGTGGGCCGATCTGCCGCTTGAGACCCTGGCGGCCAAGGCGCGTCACTTCGGATATGACGGGCTGGAACTGGCCTGCTGGGGGGACCACTTTGACGTTCAGCGGGCGCTGAAGGACAAGTCGTACTGCCAGGGGCGGCACCAGCTGCTGGCCCGGCACGGCCTGCGGGTGCTGGCGATCAGCAACCACCTGGTCGGTCAGGCGGTGTGCGACCATATCGATGAACGCCACAAGGCCATCCTGCCCAAGCACATCTGGGGTGACGGGAAGCCCGAGGGCGTGCGGCGGCGGGCCGCCCGGGAGATGATCGACACCGCCAAGGCGGCGGCCAAGCTGGGGGTGGCAGTGGTCAACGGGTTTACCGGCTCGTCGATCTGGGGGAAGTGGTACTTCTTCCCGCCGACCGGCCCGGCCGAAGTGGCGGCCGGCTACGCGGATTTCGCCAAGCGGTGGACGCCGATTCTGGATGCCTTCCAGGCGGCCGGCGTGCGGTTCGCGCTGGAGGTGCATCCGGGCGAGATCGCCTATGACATTCACACCGCCCAGGCGGCGCTGGATGCGGTCGGCAACCACCCGGCCTTCGGCTTCAACTTCGACCCCAGCCACCTGCTCTGGCAGGGCATCGACCCTGTGCGGTTCATCGACCACTTCGCCGACCGCATCTATCACGTGCACTGCAAGGATGTGGCCGTGCACTATGGCGGCCGCAACAGCGACCGCTCGGTGCTGGGCTCGCACCTTGGTTTCGGCGACCACCGTCGCGGGTGGGACTTCCGCTCGGTGGGCCGGGGCGATGTGGACTTCCAGGCCATCGTGCGGGCCTTGAACCGCATCGGCTACGACGGCCCCTTGAGCGTGGAGTGGGAAGACGCCGGGATGGATCGCGAGCACGGGGCGGCGGAGAGTTGCGCCTTTGTTCGCCGAACCGACTTTGTACCCAGTTCGATGGCATTTGACGCGGCATTTGAGCGGTCGTGACCACCTCGCCGGCGGCCCCACGGGGCGGCGACGGCAGTGGGGGGACGTGCACTGGAGTTCATGGTTTGAGTTCATCTCCGAGGCAACCCGGCCTGCCCTTCATCTTCTTCACCGTTCTGCTGGACGTGCTGGGCTTTGGCATTCTCATCCCCGTGGCGCCGCTGCTGGTGCAGGGCCTGCTCAACGGCGGGGCCGGAGGCACCGAGCAGGAGGCGGCCGGGGTGTATGGCTGGCTGATCGCGATGTACGCCGCGATGCAGTTTGTTTTCTCGCCGATCCTCGGCGCCCTGAGCGACCGCTTCGGCCGCCGGCCGGTGCTGCTGGTGTCGCTGTTCGGCAGCGGGCTGGACTACTTCGCTATGGCGCTGGCGCCCACGCTGTGGGTGCTGTTCCTGACGCGGGCGATCAACGGCATCTCCGGAGCGTCGATCACTGTGTGCACGGCGTATGTGGCCGACATCACCCCTCACGAGAAGCGAGCCGGTGCGTTCGGGATGATCGGTGCCGCGTTCGGGCTTGGGTTTGTCATCGGCCCCGCCGTCGGCGGCGTGCTGGGCAAGATTGACATCCATCTGCCGTTCTATGTCGCCGGCGGGCTCACGCTGCTGAACTGGCTGTACGGGCTGCTGATCCTGCCCGAGAGCCTGCCCAAGGAGCGGCGAGCGCCCTTCAGTCTGGCGCGGGCCAATCCCGTCGGTTCGTACGCGAACCTGACGCGGTATCCGCTGGTGGCGGGGCTGGCTTCGGCGTGGTTCCTGCTGAACATGGCGCAGTTCGGTCTGCATGCCACCTGGGTGCTGTACACGGCGCACCGCTACAACTGGAACCCGGCCCAGGTGGGCCTCTCGCTGACGGTCGTGGGGCTGGGGGCGGCGGTGGTGCAGGGCGGGCTGGCCCGGCGGCTGATTCCTCGGCTGGGTGAGCCCAGGTCGATGCTGATCGGCATCGGCATCGGGGTGTGCGCGTACATCGCCTACGGGCTGGCGACCGAGGGCTGGATGATCTACGCGATCGTCGCGGTGGCGTCACTGGGCGGGATCGCTCAGCCGGCGATGCAGGCGACAGTGTCGCGGACGGTCTCGCCGACCGAGCAGGGGGCCGTGCAGGGGTCGCTGACCAGTCTGGCCAACCTGGCCCAGATCGCCGGACCGGTCATCGCCACCACGGTGTTCGCCTGGTCAATCTCCGGCCGGCTGCCGGTCAGCGTGCCGGGGATGAGCTTCTTTGTCTCCGCAGCCCTGGCGGCCGGAGGCCTGGGTGTGACGGCCATGGCTCTGCGCAGGGCCGGGGGGCCGGGGGCGCCTTCGTCGCCATCGCCGCCTCCGTCGCCGACGCGTCCGCCGGCGACATCGGCGTGAGAGCCCGGTGGCTTGCGGCGGGTGGTATATGTGGCGGCTGTGGGTGGCCTGTCGGCTGATCGGCCGGGGCGGTGATCTCGGCCGGATCGTGCGTCTGCCGCGGCCCCGGAGCGTCGATCGGTCTAATCTTGCCAGACCGGTTTGGTCACCCTCGCGCGGCCAGTGGAACGGCATCCGGGCACCCCCCTGCCGGGATGCAGCGCGGTCAGGGTGGATGCCCCCAGACCCGTCTCCACCCCATGCCAAAGCGTTCGGACATCAAGACCATCCTGATCATCGGGTCGGGACCGATTGTCATCGGTCAAGGCTGCGAGTTTGACTACTCCGGAACCCAGGCCTGCAAGGCCCTGAAGGCCGAGGGGTATCGGATCATTTTGGTCAACTCCAACCCGGCGACGATCATGACCGATCCGGGGCTGAGCGACCGGACGTACATCGAGCCAATCACGCCCGAGACAGTGGCCAAGATCATCGCCCGGCAGAAGGAACTGGGCGATCCGATCGACGCGGTGCTGCCGACGCTGGGCGGGCAGACGGCGCTGAACTGCGCGTGCAAGCTGTACGACCAGGGCATCCTGCAGAAGTACGGCGTGGAGATGATCGGGGCCAACCGACAGGTCATCCACAGGGCGGAGGACCGCCAGGCCTTCAAGGAGATCTGCGAGGGGCTGGGGCTCAAGCTGCCCAAGGCCAAGACGGTGACCACGCTGGCGGAGGCGGAGGAGTTCCTCGCTGAGATCGGCTTGCCGGCGATCATCCGTCCGGCGTTCACGCTCGGCGGCACCGGCGGCGGCATCGCGTACAACCGCGAGGAGTTCACCGACATCGTCACGCGGGGGCTGCGGGCGAGCATGATCGGCCAAGTCCAGATCGATCAGAGCGTGATCGGCTGGAAGGAGTACGAACTGGAGGTCGTGCGCGACCGCAACGACAACTGCATCATCGTCTGCGGCATCGAGAACATCGACGCCATGGGCGTGCACACCGGCGATTCGATCACGGTGGCGCCGATTCAGACGCTGACGGACAAGGAATACCAGGCCATGCGCGACGCGTCGCTGGCCATCATGCGGGCGGTCGGCGTGGAGACCGGCGGCAGCAACGTGCAGTTCGCGGTGAACCCGAACCCCACCCCCAACCCCGACGGTTCCAAGCCGTTTGAGATGGTGGTGGTGGAGATGAACCCGCGGGTCAGCCGCTCCAGTGCGCTGGCCAGCAAGGCGACCGGCTTCCCGATTGCCAAGGTGGCGGCCAAGCTGGCGGTGGGCTACTCGCTGGACGAGCTGCGCAACGAGATCACCGGGAACACATCGGCGTGCTTTGAGCCGAGCATCGACTACGTGGTGACCAAGATCCCGCGATGGACCTTCGAGAAGTTCCCCGAGGCCGACGAGACGCTGACCACGCAGATGAAGTCCGTCGGCGAGGCGATGGCCATTGGCCGCACCTTCAAGGAGAGCCTGCAGAAGGCCATCCGCTCGATGGAGGTCAAGCGGTTCGGCCTGGGGCTTGACAAGAACGACAAGTGGCTGCTGGCCCGACGGAGCATCGCGTCGGGCATCGCGGCCTCGGCGCTGGACGGCTCGACGGACGCACCGCGGACGGCCGACGGCGAGGCCCTGGAGTGGCCGATCAGCGAGGAGAAGCTGCAGCGCAAGCTGGCGGTTCCCAGCCAAGGCCGGCTGTTCTACGTGCGGTACGCCTTCAAACTCGGCTACACCCCCGAGCGCATCGCCGGTTTGACGCGGTACGACCCGTGGTTCATCGACCAGATCCACCAGATCGTCCGCTTTGAGGACGAGTTGCTGGCGTTCACGCGGCTGGAGGATGTTCCGGCGGACCTGCTGCGGCGGGCCAAGCAGATGGGCTTCTCCGACGCGCAGCTCGCCAACATCTATCTGGGCAACATCACCCCGGAGACGATTCTGGCGGTGCGGGAGCATCGCAAGTCGCTGGGCATCACGCCGGTCTACAAGCTGGTGGACACCTGCGCCGCCGAGTTCCAGGCCGTCACGCCGTACTTCTACAGCACCTACGAGACGCCGTACTCGGTCGACGGCAAGCCGGTGACCGACGACGAGGCGAGGGTCTCGTCCACGCCCAAGATCGTCATCATCGGCGGCGGGCCCAACCGCATCGGCCAGGGCATCGAGTTCGACTACTGCTGCTGCCATGCGGCGTTCTCTGCTGATGACCTGGGCCTGGAATCGGTGATGATCAACTCCAACCCGGAGACGGTCAGCACCGACTACGACACATCGGACCTGCTGTTCTTCGAGCCGCTCACGCTGGAGGACACGCTGAACATCATCGAGCGGCTGAACGGCAAGCCGCTGGGCACCGCCGGTGGGCTGGTGCAGGGGACGATCGTGCAGTTCGGCGGGCAGACTCCGCTGAACCTGGCCAAGGGCCTGCAGAAGGCCGGCGCCCCGATCATCGGCACCAGCGTGGACTCGATCGACCTGGCCGAGGACCGCGACCGCTTCGATGCGTTGCTCTCGCGGCTCGGGCTGCACAAGCCGCCGTCGGGCATCGCCCGCAACCTGGAGCAGGCGGTGGAGATCGCCGGGCGTATCGGGTATCCCGTGCTGGTTCGCCCCAGCTACGTGCTGGGCGGACGCGGGATGGAGATCTGCCCCGACGAGCGGGCGCTGCGGAACTACATGGGCACCTGTCTGGCCGCCAGCGACCTGGAGGCGGCCCCGGTGCTGATCGACCGCTTCCTGGATGATGCCACCGAGGTGGACGTGGACGTGGTGGCGGACTTTTCGCCGTCCGGCGCCCACCACCCCGGCGCCAAGGCGATCATCGCCGGCGTGATGGAGCACATCGAGCAGGCCGGCATCCACTCGGGCGACTCGGCGTGCGCCATTCCGCCCTATTCGCTGCCGCCGGCGATGGTCGAGCGGATCAAGGACATCGGCCGGCTGCTGGCCCGCGAGCTGCGGATCAACGGTCTGATGAACGCCCAGTTGGCCATCAAGGGCGACCAGGTGTACATCCTGGAGGTCAACCCGCGTGCCAGCCGCACGGTGCCGTTTGTTGCCAAGGCAACGCACGTGCCGTGGGCGAGCGTCGCCGCGAAGGTGATGATGGGCCGCACGCTGGACTCGCAGGGTGTGAGCGAAGTGGGAGCGTTGCCCGGCTTCAGCGTGAAGGAAGTGGTCTTTCCGTTCAGCAAGTTCCCCGGAGTGGATGTGCTGCTGGGCCCGGAGATGCGTTCGACCGGCGAGGTGATGGGCGCCGACCGCAACTTCGAGCTGGCCTTCGCCAAGAGCCAGCTCGCCGCCGGCACCAGCCTGCCCACCTCCGGCAACGTGTTCATCTCGGTGAAGACCAGCGACAAGGCCAGGGTCCACGGCATCGCCCGGCAGTTGCAGGCGCTTGGCTTCACGGTGTACGCCTCGGCCGGTACCGGCGAGTACCTCCGCAACAGCGGTGTGCCCTGCACCACGCTGCCCAAGATCGACAGCGGCCTGCGCCCCAACGTGCTGGACCTGATGACCAACGGCCAGATACAGCTGGTCATCAACACCCCCACCCGGACCGGCTGGAAGACCGACGAGGGCAAGATCCGGGCCGCGGCCGTGCGGCTGGGCGTGCCCATGATCACCACGCTGACCGGCTCGGCGGCGGCCGCCCGGGCCATCGCCGCGTTGCAGCGGGGCGAAACGACGGTCTACGCGATGCAGGACTACCGGGCCGAGCTGGCTCCGGACCATCCGATTCACGCCATCAACCGGGCGGCCGGTCAGCTGGCGACGGTGTGAGCCGGGTGCAAGCGGGCTATTTGTTTGGTCTATGATAGGTATTGGCTAAATTTCAACCACGTCGTGGATGATTTTCAGCCACTTGGTGGTTGAAATTCAACCAACGTCGCCGATCAATACAACGTGTACCGACGGCGGCTTGAATCCCGTGTCCGGGCGGCGTTGACCGACACGCCGGTTGTCCTCCTGCAGGGGGCTCGGCAAACTGGCAAAACCACGCTGGCGTTGGCCATCGGTGAGGCGCAGTCGCCAGCGCGGAGGTACCTGACGCTGGACGACCCAACCGTCTTCGCCGCTGCGCAGGATGATCCGGCCGGCTTCGTTGCCGGGTTGTCGGGACCGACGACGTTGGACGAAGTTCAGCGTGTGCCGGACCTGTTCCGCGCCATCAAGTCATCCGTGGACCGCGATCGACGGCCCGGGCGTTTCCTGTTGACTGGGTCGGCGAATGCGCTGCTGGTGCCCAGCGCGTCAGAGTCTCTCGCCGGGCGGATGGAGACAGTGACGCTCTGGCCGCTCACTCAGGGGGAGATCGAGGGGGCTGGCGACGCCTTCATCACGGCCGTATTCAGCGAAGCCGCTGCCGCCCTTGCAGCCCCGTCTTCGAACGCCAAGGCAGGCGACGCGAACGATGTCATTGCTCGGATCGTCCGCGGTGGGTATCCGGAGGCAGTCGGTCGCGATGATCCGGCTCGGCGTGCCGCGTGGTACGCAGCGTATCTCGGTGCCATCGTTCAGCGAGATGTCCGGGAACTCTCCAGCATTGAAGGGTTGGCCGACGTGCCGAAGCTTCTTGCGATTCTGGCGTCGCGAAGCAGCGGGCTGCTGAATTTCGCGGACCTTGCACGCAGCCTGGCGATTCCGCAGACAACCCTGAAGAGGTACTTTGCCCTGCTGCAGGCTGTATTCCTCGTGCAGACGTTGCCAGCCTGGGCCGCCAACCGCGGACTGCGCCTCAGCAAGGCCCCCAAGGTGATGCTTGCGGACACCGGGCTGGCGTGCCACCTGGCCGGGGTAGATGAGGCATCACTTCGAGGAGCACACGGAGGTCTGTCCGGATTGCGAGGAGGCCTGCTTGAGACGTTCGTAGCGATGGAGTTGAACAAGCAGGCGGGCTGGGCCGAGCCGGCGATCAGGCTTCACCACTTCCGAACGCAGGCAGGTCGCGAGGTGGATCTGGTGCTTGAAGACGCGTCCGGGCGGGTTGTCGGCGTTGAAGTGAAGTCGTCCTCCAGCGTGACATCCGCGGACTTCAGTGGCCTGCGGGCTCTGGCGGAGACCGCAAGCGGGCAGTTTGTTCGCGGGATCGTGCTGTATGGCGGTTCGCAAGTCGTTCCGTTCGCAGAGCGGCTGTGGGCTGTTCCGCTGGATCGGCTCTGGCATGTCGGGTAAGCGGCCGGTGTCTCCGCCGCCTTCGGACTGGTTGATGTGCAGCCAATTGCTGCACGAAGTGCACCAGTTGGTGTAGGGATTACACCAGCCGGATCGTCAGCGGATACCGGTACAGCCGCCCGGCCTTGGCCGCCAGCACGGCCATGATCATCCCGTATGCCCCGAGCACCCAGACCGCGAGGTACGCGGGCCAGAGCACCAGCAGGGCGGCCCCGCAGGTCAGCGGAGCAAGGATGAAGATCGCGATGCTGACGCCGATGGCGTAGAACACCAGCGAGAGCGAGAAGTTGACGGCCTCCTTGCCGTGCAGGTCCACGAATTGCGAGCGGTCGCGTTTGATCAGCCACATCACCAGCGGCGGGATCACCGGCACAAGCGGCAGGAGGATCAGCAGCAGCGTGAGGTGGGTGAACAGGGCGTAGGTGCGCTCCCACTCCTGCACGCCACCTCCGCTGCCCGCGGCCCCCGCGGGGAATCCGCCGGCGGGCGGGATCGGCGGCGGGTTGTCGGGAAACCTTTGGTGCATGGCAGGTTTGTTCGGTGCCCGTTGCGCGTGGTTTCAGTCCGGTCGGGCGGGGGATGGGGCGGGAGGGGGCGGGGCCGAGCGGTGAGCAGGCGTCAGTGTCCGAACAGGTTGCGTTCGCCGAACATGCCCTTTTGCTCGAAGTAGGCCAGGGCCTCGTCAACGCTCTTGAACACGCGGGTGGCGGTCTCGGTGATGAACGGCGAGGGGCTCTTCTTGGGCTTCCACACCACGTAAACCTCCTTGGTGTGCTCCCAGGCGTGCTGCAGTTCGCGCTCCACGCCTGAGGACAGCCCCGGCACGCCCCCGGGCAATTCAGGGACCAGCGAGACGATCATGTCCGACTGGTCGATGAGCTTGAAGTCCCGCATGTAGATCTGGCCGTCGATGTCGCCGGCGATGTCCATCACCTCGCGGACGCGCACGCGGATGGGCTTGGCGTCGCCCGACTTGGAGCCGCCGAAGGAGTGGGGGGCGACCTCGAGGAACTCCTTGCCCTCGCGGGTGGCGGCGATGGCCCGCTCCAGCAGCAACTTCTCGTCCACGTCACCGGGGTCGAAGGTGATGAAGTGCTCGGCCAGTGCAGCGCGGAAGCGGTCGATCTCGGCGAGCACGTCGGGCATGTCCACCACGTGGCTCATCGGGAAACTGGGGTACACCTTGCGCATGTTCGGCCGGCAAGCGAGGCGGAACATGGTGCGGGTGGTCATGGCGTGCCGGCCGCGGGAGACGATGTAGAACTTGCTCCCGGGGATGGCCTGGCTGAGCAGCTCGGTGGCGAGGATCTCCTCCTCCCGCCAGACCATGCAGTCCTTGAGGGTGGCGTCGATCTCGTGCTCCTGATGAAGCCGGTGGTGCACGACCTCGATGTTGTCAACCAGACACACGAAGGTGTCGGGGTTCATCTCGCGAACCTGGTCAAAGTCGAACGCGGAGAACAGGCCGTGCCGCCAGCGGAAGGTGCCGTGCGTGTTGACGATCAGGTTCTTCTCGGCCTTGCTCTGGGCAATGACATCCTTGAAGGCCGCGCGGCGCAGTGAGTTCAGACGCGACAGAGGCAGATCCAGAATGCGGCCGGGGCGCACGTCGCGTCCCTCGGCATACATCATGTCGCCCACGTGGTACACCGCCAGGTGCTCGCCCTGCTCGCCGGCCATGCGACGCACGGCCTCCAGGTAGGGCTTCTTCTCCATGCCAATCTGTCCGGTCACGATGCATCGCATTGTGCCGCAGGGTAGGGGAGAAAGACGGCCCCGCCACTGGCCCTCCGGGCGGATGACGGCCCGGTGGCGGGCGGTCAGGGGCAGCCGGTGGCAAAGGCGTTGATGAACGCGATGAAGTCATCCCCGGTGATGCGGCCGTCGGGGGCCGGGTCGCCGCCGATGCGGACGATGTCAGCGATGGGGCTGCCGACGACGAACCCGCGGACGAAGGCGACGAAGTCGTCGCCGGTCACCAGGCCGTCTCCGGCGGGGCCGGGGGGCGGCAGGGGCTCGCCGCCGATGGCGACGATGTCGGCGATGGGGCGGGGGCCCGCGTCAACCCGTTGCCGCACCACAGCCTTGATCTGCTCGGCAAAGGCGCCCGAGTCCTGGAAGCCGTTTCCGGCGGAGACCATGAGCACGCCCACCACGCGCCGCTGAGGATCAATCCAGCCGTTGAAGCCGAAGGCTCCGATGCCGCTGGCCTGCGTGGTGTTGCCCAGCTCATCGGTGCGTTCCAGCCAGATGCCGACGCCATACCGAGCGTCGGGGTAGACAAAGCTGGGCGTGCAGGTCAGCGGTACGGTGCCGGTCTGGTTGGTGAGCAGTTGCCGGCAGGCCGTTTCGGACAGCACGCGGACGCCGTTGCGGACCCCGTCATCAGCGATCATCTGGAGGAAGTTGGCGTAGTCGCGGGCGGTGGAGTTCAGGCCGCCGGCGATCCTCGGGTTGGCCAGCGTGCCGGGGGAGAAGAACGTGCTGGCCATGCCGCTGGGGAGCAGAATCCGCTGGCTGAGCAACTGGGCGTAGGGCACACCGGAGGCCGCCTCGGCGACTCGTCCGGAGACGTGCATCGAGACGCCGCCATAGCAGAAGTCAGTACCCGGGAGAACGCTCACCAGTCCCTGGCCGGGAACGAAGACACGACGGAGTCCCACGCCGGCGATCTGCTGCACGGCCTGCGCCAGGCTGAGCGTGTCGCTGCTGATCGCGGGGTTGTTGGCGGGCAGACCGGAGGTATGCGACACGCACTGGCGCACGGTGATCTGGGCTAGGTTGCCGCTGCGGAATTCGGGGATGAATGCGCCAACGGTGCTGTCGAGCGTCAGCAGGCCGTCGTCCTGCAGGGCCAGCAGCAGGGCCGATGTCGGGGTCTTGGTCGCCGAAGCGATGGCGACCACGGTGTTCTCGTTGTAGCTGCCGAAGTACCGCTCGTAGACCGCCACACCATCGACCTGAATGACCAGTCCGGCGCCCGGGAACTGGGGGTTGGCAGTCAGGAACTGCTCCATCAGCGGCGTGAGCCCGCGCAGGTCGTAGGTGCAGCCGGGCTGCAGGCCCGTGCCGGAGCCGGCCAGTGCGTGGTTGGCGAGCAGGCACGCTGCTGACGCGGTCATGGTCCACAGGACGGAACGGGACGGCGTGGTGGAAGTGGTCATGCTGGGGTCAACGCAGGTGGAGCGGCCGAATTGCACGCCGCAACGCAGTTGACTGTGAAGATCAGAACCGCATGTGGGCGGGGCGTTGTTCGGGTGGGCGGACGCCGAGGATGGCCCGTATCAGGGGTAGGTCCGCGGCGTGGGTGATCTTGAGATTGCGGGCGTCGCCCGGCACGATGACCACCCGCTCCCCCAGCCGTTCGACCAGTTGGGCGTCGTCGGTGCTGTCCAGTTTGGCCTGCGAATAGGCCCGCACCAGCAGTTCCCGCGTGAACACCTGCGGGGTCTGCACGGCGAACAGGCCCGAGCGGTCCACCGTTGCGTCGACCACGCCGAAGCGGCGCTCCGGGGCCGCACCCAGGATGGATGCCAGCGGATCCGGCGAAGGGTCGGCGACCGACTCGGTCGACCGCTTGAGCGTGTCGGCGACCGGAAGCCCGGGGATGACCGCCGGGAACTTCTCCGCTGCATCCAGAAGCCGCTCGATGAGGTCGGGTGGACAGGCCGGGCGGGCAGCATCGTGCACGGCGATGTGCGTGCAACTGTCGGGAACCAGCGCCAGTGCGTTGCGCACCGTTTCGTAGCGGTGGCTCTCGCCACCCATGCACAACTTGACGCCCAGCAGGCCCAGCTTGTCCGCGTAGCGATCCTTGAAGGCTGCCATGGCCGCCGGGTCGGCCGGGCCTGCGACGATGACCGTCATCGTCTGGGGCAGGTTGGTGAACAGTTCCACCGTCCGCTGCAGAACTGGTCGACCGCCCAGATCTTCATCCAGCTTGGAGCGGGCGGCCAAGGCGTTGGCCTCGGCCTGGGCGTTGTAGCGGCGTGACGATCCGGCGGCGGGGATGATGACGGCGAGCTTCATGCCGGGATCGTCGGCGCGGTGCGAGCCCGGCGGCGAGTCGACGCGGTCGATCGCTGCGGACCGGCGAGATGTGCTGGAAGACAGGTAGGCGAATTCTCGGACGTTCAGGAGGTCGCTCGTGCGTCCCGCGTGCGAGTCTGGGGGATCGGCGGCGCAAGCGCGGGTCCGAAAGGCAACCGCATCGCACCAGATCGCCTGCCGGATTGGTGGAGCGGTGCATTTTGCGGAGTACCCTTCGTCGTGCCTCCTACCGGTCGGCCGCCCCGGGCGGCTGGCGAGGGCGCGAATCGCTGTTCCGGAGTGCGGCCGGCAGCGTTGGCACCGACCGACGGAGCGCGTAGCGACAAGCGATCGGCTTCTCAGATCCACCACACACCGGGCGATGCACCGCCCGGAACTGCCAAGCGCCGAGGCGTGAGCCCCGGCGCACCGAACGACACGAGAGAGAGACACCCATGAAGCATGCGATGGTGACGGCGACGTTGACGGTCCTGATGGGCGTGACGGCGGTTCAGGCTCAGACCGGCGTGGTGATCAGCCAGGTGTACGGCGGCGGCAACCAGGCCGGCGCTACCTTCCGCAACGACTACGTTGAACTGTTCAACCGCACCAATGCCCCGATCGACATCAGCGGGTACTCGGTTCAGTACGCTTCGCAGAGCGGGAACCAGTGGCAGAAGCTGGATCTGGTCGGCACGATCCCGGCGCGGGGCTACTACCTGATCCAGTTCGCCGGCGGCACGACCAACGGCCAGGCCCTGCCGACCCCCGAGGTCACCGGGACCATCAACCTGTCCTCGACCAACGGCAAGGTCGCTCTGGTCAGCAACCAGTTGCTGATTCCCAACGGCACGCCGTGCCCTGTGGCGGTGGTCACCGGCTTGGTGGATTTCCTCGCCTATGGCTCGGCAGCGTCGCTGCCGGCCAACCAGTGCATCGTCGGCTCGGCCATGTCCGGTCCGATCTCGGTGACCACGGCGGCCCTGCGGGTCGGCGACGGCTGCTCGGCGGTGGGCAACAACGGCTTGGACTTTATCGTCGGCACTCCCAACCCGCGGAACACCGCCAGCCCGCTGGGCCCCGTGTGCCCGAGCACCGGCATTGACCTGGCCGTGACCGCGACGCCGAACACGCTGATCGTCACCAGCGCCGGCACCGAAACGCTGACCTATTCGCTGGCTGTCCGCAACGTCGGCACGCTCGATGCCCCCAACGCCCGGATCACCCTGCCCGTCGGCACCGGTGTCACCAATCTTGCCGCCAGCCAGGGCACCTCGTCCACCGTGGGCGGCAACTTCCTGGTCGACCTCGGCCCGGTGACCGCCGGCAGCACGATCAACCTGACCATCACCTGCCAGCCCACTGTCGAGACGACCCTCCCCGGCGTCTTCACCATCTCCACCACCGGCACCGACACCAATCCCGGTAACAACTCCGCGTCCACGTCGGTCGTGGTGCTCCGTCCGGCTTCGGAGATCTCGCTGAAGATCAGCCAGATCTACCCCGGAGGCGGCGCGACCGCCGCCGCCCTGTTCAACCGCGACTACATCGAGGTCTTCAACGCCGGCACCACCCCCGTCCGCCTGTTTGGCCGCTCGCTGCAGTACCAGTCGGCCACCGGCAACTCCTGGTCGGTCCGCTTCAACTTCCCCGACGTGGTGGTGCCGGCCAAGGGCTACTTCCTGGTCGTGGCTGGCAACACCGGCACCGCGGGCGACCCGCTTCCGATCACCCCCGATGGCGACTCCGGCGTGTTTTCGCTGAGCAACGCCGCCGGCAAGCTGGCGATCATGAACACGACCAACTTCGCCCCCGGTCCGTGCGACCCGGGGCTGCCGCTGATGATTGATTTCGTCGCCTGGGGCTCGGCGGTCTTCTGCTTCGACGGCTTCACCGGCCCGGTCGTATGGACCGAGGATGCCTTCCAGGCCATGTTCCGTCTCAACGGCGGCTGCACCGACACGAATGACAACGCCGCCGACTTCATGATCGCGGCCCCTGCTCCCCGCAACTCGGCCTCCCCCCTGGGCGTGTGCGGTGGCGGCGGCCCGTCCCCCTGCAGCGTCGCTGACATTGTCAGCATCGGCGGTCAGGCTCCGGCCGACGGCCTTCTGACCGGCGACGACTTCAACGCCTTCATCGGGGCGTTCGCCGCCGACGATCTGCTGGCCGACATCGTCGCCATCGGCGGCTTGCCCCCCGGTGACGGACTGCTGACTGGCGATGACTTCAACGCGTTCGTCGGCGCTTTCGCCGCCGGCTGCCCGTGAGCCGGTCGCGTCTGCCGGGCATGGCCCGGGGCGGAGGTGAGAGAGGAACGGCGAGCGTCCTGACCCGCTGGCGATGGCATGTTGCGTGTGCGGCATGGCTGCTGTGCTCCGGCGGCGCGATGGCTTCGGCCTCGCCGGGCATCAGGCTGAACCAGGTGTACGCCAATGGCGGATGGGGCGCAGGGTCCGAGCCGCCGTTGTACGCGCGGGACTTCGTCGAACTGTTCAACCCCACCCTGCAACCGATCGGCATGTCCGGCTGGTCGCTTCAGGTCTGCGCCGCCGGCGGCGGCGTGTGGACGAGACTGGACCTGCCCTCGGCGGTGCTTCAGCCCGGTGGTTCCTTCCTGATCAGCCTGCCCGGCGGCTCGGCCGCTTCGCTGGCCGCCCTGCCCCCGGCCGACGCGGCGTTCAACGTCGGGGGCATCCCCTCCGGCGGCTTCAAGCTGGCGCTGGTCGCTTCGCAGGCGACGCTGGTGGGGCCGGCGCCCGGCGCGTCGGATATCGTCGACCGCCTCTCGGTCGGATCCGGGGCCTCCAGCGCCGAGGGCGCCGCGTTCCCGACGCCGACCGGCAGCGGCCAGCGGGCCTTTGTGCGGGTTGACCGCTGCATCGACAACAACGACAACGCAACCGACTGGCGGATCGCGTCCGTTCAGCCCAGGAACTCCGGCTCATCGCCCGTTCCATGCTCGGCGACCCCGCTTGACGCGGCCCTGGAGGCGACCGTGTACGTGCCGGGCGACGTCGTACCCGGGACCATCGCCGAGGTGGCGGCGACGATCACCAACCTGGGAACGGATCCGGCGGTGCTGGGTACCGGCGCCCGGCTGCTGATCACGCTGCCGCCTCAGTGGGAGGTCCTGGAAACCGAGCCGGCACCCTCGCTCCGGACTGATCAGCGACAGGTGGTGGTGCCGCTGGGCACGCTGGCCCCGGCCCCGAGTGTGCTGTTCGCGCAGGTGCGGCTGGTGGCGATCCTGCCCGGTCCGTCAACGCTGTCGCTGCGGGCGATCGTCGATCAGCAGGAGCCCCGGTATGAGAACAACGACTTGCTCATCAGTGCCCCGGTGCAGGGCGTGCCCGCCTGTTCCCTTGCGGATCGGGTGAGCATCGGCGGGATGCGGACGCCCGACGGCCTGCTGACCGGCGACGATTTCGTTGAGTTCGTCAACGCGTTTGTGTCCGGCGACGGCCTGGCCGACATCGTCACCGTCGGAGGCCAGCCCCCATCCGATGGTGTGGTCACCGGCGATGACCTGGTGGCGTTCATTAACGCCTTCGCCGACGGCTGCCCGTAGTCTGGGTGGCGCCGAACTCTCGGCCGCCTGCCATCCGCCGGGCCATTTGCTCCCTCATCCCGCCGCCGGGGACAGCCCCGCCTTTGGCGATGCGACGGGCCAAAGATGCAGGATGCAACATCCCACTGCCCTGCTGTTTGTCTCCGCACTGACCATGCTCGGAACGCCGCTGCTCGCCGCCCCGCCGACGGTCGCCGGCCTGGCCGAGATGGATACGGCTTTGCAGTCCGGGCTGCAGGTGGAGGACTATGTGACCGGCACGAAGGTGCCGTGGGCGATGTGCTTCCTGCCCGATGGCCGCATGCTGTTCACTGAGCGTGAGGGGCGGGTGCGGGGCGTGGCCGCGGACGGCAAGCTCATCCCTGAGGCCCTCTTTGAGGTCAAGGACATCCGCACCGGCGGCGAGATCGGCCTGATGGGTATCACTCCCCACCCGGACTTCGCAAAGAACAAGTGGGTGTACATCGCCTACGGCCACCAGGAAGCCACCGGCGAGAAGGACGCGCGGGGCCGTGAGCGGGTAAAGATCGACGTCCGCGTCATGCGGCTCCGCGAGAGCGAGGGCAAGTTCATTGAGGACAAGCTGATCATCTCGGGCTTCCCGGCGCAGAGCAACCACGCCGGCTGCCTGCTGAGGTTCGGCCCCGATGGCAAGCTGTACATCACCACCGGCGAGATGTTCCGGCGTGAACTCTCGCAGGACATGACCTCGCTGGGCGGCAAGACCCTGCGGCTGAACGACGATGGCTCGGTGCCCGAGGACAACCCCTTCGTGAAGACCGCCGACGCCCGGCCGGAGATCTGGTCTCTGGGCCACCGCAACGCTCAAGGCATGGACTGGCAGCCGCGCACCGGTGTGATGTACCAGGTTGAGCACGGGCCCTCGGGCGAAGCCGGCACCGGCGGCGACGAGCTCAACCGCGTGGAGAAGGGCAAGAACTACGGCTGGCCGACGATCCACCACAAGCAGAGCCAGGACGGGCTGGAGCACCCGCTGGCCGAGTGGAGCCCGGCGATCGCCCCGTCGCAGTTGCTGTTCTACACCGGCGACGCCATCCCCGCCCTCAAGGGCAAGCTGCTGTTCACCGCTCTGGGCGGTCTGGGCGGCAACAAGCGTCCCGGCGTGTACGTCATCTCGCTGGATGCGGCCGGGGCCGTTACCGGACAGACCCGGATTCTGACAAGCCTCGGACGGCTGCGGGCCATCGCCCAGGGGCCCGACGGTGCGCTCTACGTCAGCACCTCCAACCGCGATGGCCGGGGCCGCCCCGCCGACAGTGACGACCGCATCCTGCGGATCACCGCCAAGCCCGCCGGAAAGTGACCCGACAACCGGTCTCCGCGGCGGCCCGGGTCGCCGGTTCCTGCCGGGTTGCCGCACCCGGCGCATCCGGAGAGGCCGAAGGATGTTTCAGCCACTGTTGCCCAATCATGTGCTGATGCAGCCGCCGGTGCTGCTGCTGGTGCTGGCCGTGCTGCTGCTGCTCTGGCCACTGGCCGTGCTGCTGCTGGTGCGGGCATGGCGGGGCACGCCCGTCGGCCTGACGCCCACCTGCCGCCGTTGCGGCTTTGATCTCACCGGCATGCTGACCGTGCCGCCGACCACTGCCACCGAGGCGCAGTGCCCCGAGTGCGGCAACCGGCTGACGCACGGCGGCGCCGTCGGGCTCGGTCGCCTGAAGCGAAGCCCGCTGCTGCTGACGGCGGCCATGGGTGCGGTGCTGGCCGCCGGCGCTCCGGCGGTGGGGTTGGTTGCGGTTCTGGTGAGTGGCGTGAACTGGGAGAACTACCGCACTGCCGGCGGCTTGCTGCAGTCGGTGCGATCCGGTCGTTCGGATGTGGCCACGCATGAGGCGGTCGCGCGTCGCATCGCCGCGGGCCGGCTGGATGAGAACGATCTGGCCAGGGCGCTGCTTGAGCGTCTGCGGGCCGGCCACGCGTGGCCGACGGACAACCAGCTTGGCTCGTCGCTGGTGCCCCGCCTTGGCAACGCCACCTTGGAGCCGGAGGTGGTTCGGGACTTGTATCAACTGATGGTGATGGGCAAGGCCGCGACCGACGCGGACGGTCGGGTGAGCGGGCCTGGGGCTGCGGACGCGGGTGGTGGGGCGGACATGGGCAGCGTGGGGTGGACGGTCGATCTGGCCGCCGAGTCGGCGTTCTTCTGGCGGCTGAACCTGATCCACACCGCCGCCGGTCTTCTCCCCGGACTGCCCCCGGCGGACGTGACCGCAAGGATCATCGCGGTCACCTTCGTTCCTGATGGCGGCGGACCGCCGCGTCCGCTGGCGATTCGCGGGTCCCCCGGCGGCGATCTGCCACAGTCGACGGTCACGCTTCTGGGTTCGGGTGCGCTGAGTTTTCGCTTTGTGGTCTCACCAGAATCCGAGTTCACCGGCCCCGGGCGGCTGACGGTGCGGGCGGACATCACTCTGGCCGATCCGATCGGCGGGGGTGAATACGGGCCCTGGCCCGTCGAGGTGACCGTTGGCTGGTCGCCCCCGAAGTGAACCGCCGCCGGCGGATCAGCCCGCGATGGTCGTCACCAGCACCCGACGGCTGTGGGGCCGGGTGCGATGCTCGTAGACGTACACACCCTGCCAGGTGCCCAGGGCGAGCCGGCCGTCGACCACCGGGATGCCCAGGCTGACCGCCGTGAGCGCCGCCCGGATGTGCGCCGGCATGTCGTCGGGCCCCTCAGCGTCGTGCACGAAGTCGGGGTCGCCGTCGGGCACGACGCGGCTCATCCAGGTCTCAAAGTCGGTCCGCACGGTCGGGTCGGCGTTTTCTTGAATGAGCACGCTGGCCGAGGTGTGCTGGATGAACACCGTGCACAGTCCGTCGACTACGCCCGAGGCCGTCACCGCAGCCTGCACCTGCGAGGTGATGTCGATCATGCCCCGCCCCCGCGTGGGCTCCGTCAGCAGCGTGGTGGGCACCGGTCGCACTCCTGCCGCTCAGGCGTAGACCTCCATGAAGATCCGCTTGCTGAGCTTGATGTCCTTGTGCAGCATCGACCGTTCCCAGTTCGCCCGCTTCTCCATGGTGGCCGCGTCGGTCCGGATGTACTGCTCCAGATCCGAGCCGCTGAGCAGGGTCGCAATCTGCTGGAAGATGCCCATCTCCATGCCGGCGATGCCGCAGATGTAGATCAGGGTGCGGCTGGAGCGAAGCAGCGGGAGGAGTTCCTCGGCGTCAGTCTTCAGGCGGTCCTGCACGTAGAGTTTGCCGTGCTGGGCCGGGCCCTGGGGGCCGGCGTTGCGTTCGCGGCTGATGGCCGGCAGGTAGCGGAAGTTGCTGTGGGCCGCCGCCAGTCTGGTGAACTGCTCGTGATACAGCAGGTCGGTCGCGTAGGGCGTGCCCATGACCAGCGTGACGCGGCAGTTGGCCTTGGAGGCCAGCAGGTCCATCACCATGCCCCGGAAGGGTGCGATGCCGGTGCCGGTGGCGAAGAAGAGGTAGTCGTGCTGCTCGGCCGCCTGGGGCAGCACGAACTTCTTGCCGCTGGGGCCGGTCAGTTGCACCTTGTCACCGACCTGCAGGTCGCAGAGGTAGTTGCTGCACACGCCAAGGAACAGCTTGTGCGTGTCCCAGTGCTCGTCGATGGTCCGCTTGACGGTTGTGGAGAGGATGCGGCCCTGGCCGTCCTCGCCGCCGGTGGGGCTGGCCAGCGAGTACAGCCGCAGTTTGTGGGGCTTGCCCATGGCGTCCACACCCGGGGCCAGCACGCCGATGGATTGCCCTGGGATCGCCCGCCCGACCAGATTGGTGCCCGACACATCAAACTCGATGTGGCGGACGTAACCGGCCGCCTTCTTGCCGGCCGTGCAGATCTCGGTTTTGGTGACCACCGCCGTCGCTGGCTCGGCCGGCTTGTAGAGGTGCATCTCGGCCGGGCGAAGGGCGATTTCGGTGTCAGTGGGGGCCGTTGTCGGGGTGCTGCTCATTGGGCGGCAATGTACGCCCGGCGCCGGCATCTCGCAGGCCCCCGGGGCCGCAGGGCCGGCTTCAGCACGACCGGCCGGTGGAGGTGCCGGAGATTTCGATGCGGACCTGGTCGATGCTCACGCCCATGCGGCGTTCCAGTTCATCCAGCACGTCCGGCGGCAGTCCGTCGATCAGCCGCCGCCCCAGATCCGGCGGAACATCCCGCACCTTGCCGTGGTCGCTGATCAGGTGGATGTGTTCGGAGGTATCCGCGTCGTACCGGGCCGCCGGGGCCGGGGCCGATGCTGACGGGTCCTCGCCCACGCTGGGCGGCAGGGCGAACTTGCGGGCCAGGCCGCGGCGGACGAACGCGTCGAGCGTGTTGTACACCGTGGCGAGCGACAGCCCGGGCAGGCGGTTGCGCACCATCCCGAAGAGTTCTTCGGCGGTCGGATGGCTGGATGTGGAGACCAGCGCGTGGTAGATCTCCGCCCGCTGCCTGGTGCAGCGGAGGCCATGCCGCTCGAGGATCGATCTGGTTCGGGCATCGGTCACGCAACACAATCATGGGGTCTGGCTGCGCCGAGTCAACCGGAGCCGGGCACGGCGGGATGCGGCCGGACGAGTTGCAGGCCGTTTCGGGACCACGCCATCCCCTGTGCTGGCCCGCTCGGAGCGAGATGGTCGTACACTGTTCGGGTCATGACGTCGGAGGATCACATCCCGCAACCGTGCCTCCGCTGCGGCTACGACCTCAGTTCGGTCCCATCGGCGACGGTCTGCCCCGAGTGTGGGTTCGCCGGCTGGCGGTCGCGCCTTCCGATGCCGAAGGGGTCGCCGTGGCAGCAGCGATACCGCGGGTCGGCTGTTCGTCGCTACCTGCTGCTGCTCCGGGCGTTGTGCGGCGGACCGCAGTCGTGGCGTGCGGTGTTCTGTTCCGTGCGGCCCGGCGGGACCGATGGCCTGCTGGCAGCGCACGTGTTCGCTGCTGTTCTTGGCTGCTCCGCCGTGGCCTTGGTGTCATTGCTCACGAACAGCCTGGCCGGCGGCCTACCAAATCCGGCCCGATCGTCCGTGCTCGTTTCGGTGGTCATGTTCGCCGTGCTTGTCTGCTGGCTGGTGGGGTTGCTGATGCTGCTGTGGTGTGTGGTTGCCTGGGCCGCGGTGGTGACCCAGCGGCGGCTCGACGGTTCGCATGCCTGGGGCATCATGATCCACGCCGCGGCCCTTCTGCCGCCGGCGGTTGTGCTGACCGCCGGCGGTCTGGCGCTCTCGCTTCCGGGTTGGCTGACCTTGGGTTGCGTCGGCGGGGCGCCGGTGCTGGCAGCGATCTGGGGCCGCTGGGGGGTGGCCGTGGCACCGGTGGTTGAAGAGCCCGCCAATGGCTGAGACACGCACACCGCCAGCCCGCCCGGCCGCCGGCACCCGTGCCGACGCTGCCGCCCGCGGCACGACCGCTCTGCTTGATCCGCACCTGCTGCTGTGCGAATCCTGCGGCTACGACCTGACCACTCTGCCGCAGTCGGGCTCTTGCCCGGAGTGCGGAGCCGACCGCGCCGCCTCCAGCCCTGCGTTGCGCGTCGGCTCGCCCTGGCAGGTGCGTGGGGCCTCGCCAATGGCCTGGCTGGTCGAGGTTGCCCATCTGGGGCCGCACCCCGGCCGGTGGCGGGCGGCCTTTGGCCGCGTGCGGGTGGACTGGCCGGCCTCGCGGTCTCTGCTGGTGGCCAGCGTGGTGCTGGCCTCGGTGGTCGCCGGGGTGGGCTTCGCGCTGGCGGGCATGTGGCTGACGGCTGGGATCGCCGCCATAGTGGGTCCGCTGCTGCTTCACACGCTGACGGCCATCGAGACCGTCGGCCTGCGGATGTTCGGCCGGCAGCGTTCCTGGCGGATCACCAGCGACGTCGCGTGGGTGGTGGTTGCGCACGCCTCGCCCGCGTGGGTGCTGGCCGGTGTGTTGACGCCTGTGGGTTCGCTGGTCGGCGCTCGCGTGCTGCCGTGGGTGGAGGTGTTCATCTGGCCGGTGCCCGGCGTGGTCAGTGGGGGGGTGATCGGCTTCCTGGCGGGCATGTTCGTGTTTGAGACTGTGGTCTTCTTCGGGGTTCGCCGGTGTCATTTTGCGAACCTTCCGTCGGCCGGCAGCGTTGTGACTCCCGGTTCCGGAACGACCGCCCATGGCTGAAGCAAGCCAATCCCCACAGCCAACCACTCCGCCTTCGGCCGCTGTCGCGTCGTGCGCAGTGGTTTTCCGGGACGGGCGAACGTACCTCCCGCCCACGGTGTGCTCAGGCTGCGGGTACGACCTCACCGGCCTGGGCCAATCGGGTGACCCAAGCCTGCCTCTGCGCTGCCCGGAGTGCGACGCGGTCAACCCGCCCGAAGTGTTCCAGTTGATCGGCCCTGTCGTCTGCGGCCAGTGCGGGTATCCGTGGCTGTTGGACGGTTCGGGCCGGCCCGCCGCACGCTGCAGCGAGTGTGGATCGGCCGTTGAGCCGGTCAGCACGCAGCGCCTGGCCGGTTCGCCGGCGCAGGCGGGGCAGTCTTGGGGCGTGTGCGTCCGGGATGCTCTGGATCACCTGATCACCGGTCGGCTCGGCGAGTGGTTCGATCAACTGCGGATCGGCGTGCGTGAGGAGCGAGGGGCGACGCGTGCCGATGTTCAGGCCATTCTCCTTCCCGCCGCTCTGGTCGGCGGCGCAGGCACGCTGCTGGCGTTGATCATCGGCGTTGGTTCCGGCGCGGGTTGGCAGGGTCTGGGGTGGACCATCGCCCTTGCGATGCTCGGCTGGGGGCTCACTGCCCTGGGGGCCTTGTGCATCGCAACGGCGGTCATCTGCTTCGCGCGGGTTGTCGCGTCCCATCTCGGCCTTGGCGCGGACGTCAACGCTCCGCGGCTGGTTGCCCGCCATGTGCTCATCTTCATGCCCGTCGGCGCCGTCGTGGCGATCGGGGTTCTGATCTTCTCGGCGGTCACCGGGTCGGAGGCGGTGATGTTGCTCATACCCGCGATGTTCGCCGCCATCCCGCCGCTGGTCGTCTTCGGCCTGTACCGCACCCGCTATGCGACGGTGCTCCAACGCGTTGCGCCAGCCGCGCCTGCAATGCTCGAGCCCCCCGAGCCGCTGCTGTGCGAGTCGTGCGGGCGGGCCGTGCACCACGCAGAGCAGAACGACCTGTGCGCCGGTTGCAAGGCCCCCATCGCCGACTCCTCACCCGCCCGCCGCACCGGCACCCCTTGGCAGGTCGCCGGGCCCGGCCGGGTTGCCCGCTGGTGGTCCACGCTGCGGGCGGTGGGCTTTGGCGGCACCCGTGCCAAAGCCTGCTTCAGACGGGCCGACGTGGGGAAGGACGATCCTGCTGATCTGGAGATGTTCAACTACCTCCTTGCCTTCCTCATCACGCTCACCGGAATTGGCGTTGTGTTGGTGCTGAGCATTGCCGACTGGTCGGCCGCATCGGTCGGCTCAGTCGATGGGTCGACTGCCAACCAAAGTGTGCTCCCTTTCTCGGTGGCGTTTGGCTTCTGCGTTCTCGTCGGCGGCCTCTGCTGCCTCGCCGTCATCGGCGGTTCACTCGTCGCCACTTGCCATCGGCTGCTCGGCCGCTCGCGCATTCGCGGTGACATCGCCAGTGTGCTGACGGCCCACGCCAGCCTGGCGATTCCGTTTGCGGTTCTTGGCGCTGCCGTTGTGGCCGTGGTCAACGTGCCATCCCGCACCGCCGAGGTGCTGCCGTGGGCCGGTTGGGTGCTTGCTGGCACCGCACCAGGCGTGTGCTGGTACTTCTGCCTGCTTGGTGCCGGCCTCTCCGGCCTTCGGTGGGCCAATCCGCCGGGCGCCGTGCCGGCGGCTCCTCCAACGCCGGCAGCCGTCAGGCCCGACGCCCCCAAATCACCATCCGCCTAGACTGCCCGGCTGCTGAGGGTTGATCGGGGCGGTTGTTGGAGCGACTTGTTGTCACCGTCGGAACATCAACCTCAAGGGGAGGGCACCGGGGGCGTCGGGAGCAATGGGGGGGCAGCGGACCCGAAGTCAGCCATCCCCGCAGCGGCCGCCGGCCATGCCCCCACCGTGCACACCGAGCGGGTCGGTATCGAAGCCACGCCGATCAACGAGGCTGGCGTCACGGTCGTCGCGCTTGATGAATCGTCCGAGAACCGCTCGGCCGGGGCCACCGCCGCTGCAACCGCCGCCGCCCCGACCGCCGGCCCGGCCGGCTCGGGCTATGGCGAGGTGCTGGCCAACCGCCACTTCCGCAAGGTGCTCTTCGCCCAGTTCTTCTCGAACATCGGCGGCTGGATGGAGATGTTCGCCATCCAGATGTTCGTCGCCAAGGCCACCGGCCGGCTGGATGACCAGGGGCTGCTGGGCTTCCTGCAGGGCGTGCCCATCTTCCTGTTTGGCGTCTTTGGCGGGGTGGTGGCCGACCGGGTGAACCGCCGGACCATGCTGGTGGTCACGCAGGTGTTGGCGGCGGTGGTGGCAGCGGGCGTGGCGGTGGTCAGCGCTGTGCCCTTCGCCGACCCGCGGGCGGCGGTGCACTGGCTGTTCGCGCTGGGGTTCATCAACGGCGTGGTCATGGCCTTCAACTTCCCAGCCTGGCAGGTGCTCACGCCCCGCCTGGTGCCCAAGCCCCAACTCACACGGGCCATCACCCTCAACGGCATCCAGTTCAACCTCGCCCGCGTCGTCGGGCCGGCGCTCGCCGGGGCGGTTCTGGCCCAGTTCGCCTCCACGCCGCTGTTTGTCTTCAACGCGGTGTCGTTCCTGGCCGTTGCCTTCGTCGTCATGACAACGCCCGATGCGCCGCCGGCGCCGCTCACTGCCGGCGCCGATCGCTCGGCAGTCTGGCGGCAGATCATCGACGCCGCAAGGTTCCTCGCCTCCAGCCCGGGTCCTCGCGCCGTGTTTTTCGCTCAAGTGTACCTGAGCCTGCTCGCTGCGCCGCTGGTGCGGCTGCTGTCGCTGTATGTCATCGACGTGTATCAGTTGCAGAAGGAGGCCGCGGAGACCGCAGCGGGCATTCTGCTGGCGATCCAGGGCATCGGCGCAGTCGCCGGGGGCTTTGCCCTGCGGCTGATTCCGCCTTGGTACCCCAAGCACCACTTCATCCCGGTCGCGGTCAGTGCGCTGGGGCTGTCGATCGCGATCTTCGCTGTCACCACCGGACTGTGGGCCGGTTATGCGGTGATGCTGGTGGTCGGCTTTTTCTGGATCTGGGCCTTCAACCAGAGCTGGGCCGCCATGCAAGTGCTGGCCCCTGACGCCATGCGCGGGCGGGTGCTCTCGCTGCTGACCGTCGCCGGGTTTGGCGCCACCGCCGTGGGCGTGCTCGCCGCCGGCTGGCTGGGCGAGTTGCTCAAGCGGCCGGGCTTGCTGGATGCCGGCAGCGCCACCCAGGTGGTGGTGGCGTGCCTCGGGTTCCCGCTGCTGTTCGGTGGACTGTACATGCTGCTCAACCGCACGCCCGAGGTGGACGGCATGCCCCGCATCGACCGCGCCCGCCTGCCACGTCGGGGCGTACTCAACGCTGTGCTCGCGCCCGAGCACCGGCCCGCCTCGCCAAAGGATGCCTCGCCATGACCGACCTCAATGCCATGGCCCCTGCCGATGCCTTCGCCCATCTCACCTCCGGGCCCCGCGCCGGCCTGCTCGAGCGGCTGATGGACCTGACGGCGCTGGAAGACCTTGGCCCGGAGCTTGATCGGGGTGACGTCACCGGGCAGGCCTTTGTTCCCGGCTATGTGCGGGGCACGGCCCGGCTGGTGCTGCGGCAGGCGGGCACGCTGTGCGGGCTGGCCTGCGCCCCGGCGGTGCTGCACGCCTTCCGGGCCGACTGCGACCTGATCGCACGGGCGAACGACGGCGACGTCCTTCCCGCCGGAGCCGTGGCCGCCGAACTGGACGGCGAGTTGCGGTCGGTGCTCCGCGTGGAACGAACCCTGCTGAACCTCGTGGGCCGGCTCAGCGGCATTGCCACGCGAACGGCCACCTTTGTTGCGGCCGCACAGCAGGGGGCCACGCAAGCGGGCGTCGCACCGCCGGCGGTGCTCGACACCCGCAAGACCACGCCCGGGCTGCGGATTCTGGAGAAGTACGCCGTTCGCTGCGGGGGGGGCGCCTGCCACCGACTGGGGCTTTACGATGCGGTGCTGATCAAGGACAACCACCTGGCCGGCGTCGCCAAGGCGGGCGGGCGTGATCTGGTGGCCGAGGTGTCTCGCGCCGTGCGACTGGCCCGTGATGAGGCGGGTCGCGACGGGTTGGCGTTCATCGAGCTTGAGGTGGACCGGCTGGAGCAGTTGCGGGAGTTGCTCGCCGCCGGCTCTCCGCTGGTGGGGCTGTCGGGCGTGGGCATGGTGCTGCTGGACAACATGCCGCCGGAACTGCTCCGCGAAGCGGTGGCGCTGCGCAACGCCGCCGTCAGCCGTGGGGATATCCGGTCGCTGCTGCTGGAGGCCAGCGGCGGGGTGAACCTGCAGACCATCGGCGGCATCGCCGCCACCGGGGTGGACCGCATCAGCATCGGTTCGCTGACGCACGGAGCGGTGAGTCTGGACGTCGGGCTTGACATCGAAGGATGACCGGGCGGGCACGGGCGATCTGCGCCGGCTGTCGGCAGGCAAAACGAAAACGGGCCTTGCGCGATGACACGCAAGGCCCGCATGACATGACTTGGCTGGAGGCAGAATCACCCCTGCGAACGGCGCCGGCGCAGAGCTCCCAGGCCACCGATGATGCCGAGCGTTGCGGCTCCGGCAACGGCGGCGGGGGGCAACGGAATGATGGTCGTGCCGAACGCCACGTTGTTGCTGCCCAGGCCGTTCATTGAGAATCGCAGATTGCCTCCGAACGAGCCGATGCCCGTGAAGTTGGAGTTGAGCCCGAACGGGTTCGAGCCGCCGTACAGCGACTGCATGGCGTTGATGTCGAAGAACATCTGATAGCTCTCGCTCTGCGCGAAAGCACGGAATGCCCAGTCGTAGCTCACGCCGGAGCCGATGCCGCCCACGATTTGCTGCTGGTTGTTCGTGCCGCCGTAGGAGGTTCCGTTGCCGGCCTGCATCGTAAGCGTGCCGCCCCGCCAGCCGGCTGAGCCTTCGAACTGAACCGTGAAGTCCCTGAACTCGGACCAATTGGAGAAGTTGGTGCGACCGTCAGAGCCGCCAACCGAGGTGGCGGCCTGGTAGCTGTCGCCATCCAAATCGAACCGCACCGTCGGCACAAATCCAGCCAGGCTGCTGCCGCTCACGCGGCGGACGCCGATGCCAAGAATGGTGTTGCCGTTAGCAAAGGCTCCACTGGAGAACGCGCCGGTGCCGAAGCCGGTTGCCCCGCCCGTCGGGCCTCCGCCGGTGGGGCCGCCGCTGACGGAGTTGTTATTGAACGTGAACACCGTTGTGTACACCTCGTACACGTCCGTCGTCGATCCGGATCCGTAGACACCCAGCTGGTTGGACATGCCAACGCTGTTCCAGCCTCCCCAAGACAGGCCTCCGTTGATGTGGACGCTCTGGCCGAAGGCCGTTGCTGAAACCGCCGTCACCGCCGCCGCCGTCAAGACCGCTGAAGACAATCGCATCATTCCTTTGACTCCGATGTTCTGTGAGCAAGCCGAGACTGGGGATCACGCATGCTCCGGCCGCGCTATGGCGCGACCAGAGAGTGCGAACGAAGACCGTCCGCGTGTGCGACGCAGATCGCACAAGTCCGACTTTTCCTCTTTCACCCCTCTTCAAGTTCCCTTGGCCCTCAAGCCTTCCCGAGCTCGGACCACACCCTTTCGCCCACTGGCTGACCAGACTGAAGAGTCCCTTCGGGCGTCTCGGCGGAGTGTAGTCGATGGTTGAAGAACTGCCGCCAAACCATTGGTTTTGCTAGGAAATTAGGCGGTTGCACCGAGCAGGGGGATGGACATCGTCTCCGTCGGTCTTGGTTCAGTTCGAGTAAGGTGGCGGTCGGGTGTTAAAACTCAAGCAAAAACCCTGCAGGTCTGATGCGGTTGTTTTCCCTGCGGTTTTTCGGTCTTGGTGGTCGCTGAGTGTCTGTCCGGGCGGGCCTTTGTGGGCATCTGCCGGTTCGCCAGATCGTCGTCGACCGCGAGTCGGCCGTTTGCCGACACGGGGGTTGGACGACGCCACAGCCAGCGGAGTGGCTCGGTTACACCAGCGTCGAGAGCCGAGACGATCAGCTTCTCAACAAGCTGCTGCAGGTTGATCTGCTCGCCGCTGTCGAGATACAGCTGGTCGCATGGACGCACGATCACTGCCGTTGTCGCCACCGCGTGAGTTGCACAACATCGCAACTGCGACTGGTCGCCGGCGCAACGCGGTCCTGCCGCATCTGGTGGCCGGCCCGACTTCTGGTATCGCAGCATGATCGAGTGTCCTCGGGCCCGCCGCCCTTCAGCCGCCGCATTCAACGTCGAGCATCCCTTCGATCCAAGCTGCGATCCATAAACCTCTTGCCGTCTTGGGCACATTCAGGTCTTGTTCCGGCAATGTGCCGCCAGTTCTCAGTGGCGTTGCAGCGCCAGTCCTTCCACCGCCATGTGCTCGCTGGCGTACGCCAGCGGAAGGCCGCCCACCTCCAGTCCTGCCGCCCCCACCAGCGTGTCTTCCAGATGCAGCACCTCCGCTTGTCGGAGAGACCAGGGCGTGTGTTTGACCTGCCCCGCCCACACGCTTCCCCGCCGCTTGGTGTACAGCCAATACCGCTCGGTGAGAAAACTGGCCAGATCATCCCCCTTGGGGTCCCGTTGCAGCGGGTCACCCGCCCGCCAGCGCACGTGGGTCTCCGCCGCCGGCCAGGGGCCGGGCCGCCGCGAAAGGCGGTAATCGATCACCTCGCCCCGTCCAGCCTCCGGCCTCTCCCGCTTCACCACAAAGCGGCTGTACACGTAGTTCAGACTCCACAGCCAGCGTCCACCTGCCACCGGCAGCAGCGTCTGGGCATCGAGGCTGAAGAACCACACCCCCGGCACGCCTCGGTGTCGCACGTACGTCCGTACGTTGCACTCGTAGAAGTTCGTCAGCCCGGGCAAGCAGGGCACGCCGGCAAAGCGGCAGTCGGCCATCGTGAAGGGCACCAGCCCCACCCAGCCGCGGCCATCGAACGTGTCGATCTCCAGCGGCTCGGGCACCAGCCGACGGAGAAGGTCAGGTTCAACCGGCCAATGCAGAAAAAGCAGGTTGTCCCAGTTCATTCGCGCCGCGATGGCGGCCTGCGGGCTCAGAAGCGAAGCCCCGCGAGCCGTGTCATCGCTTCGCTCAGCCGCGAGGTCTCACGTGTCAGGCTCAGGCGGAAGCAGTCGGCGGCCGAATCGGCAAACCCGGCACCGGGCACCGTCACCACCGCGGCTTCATCGATGAGTTTTTCAACGAACCGCCACGAACTCATCGGCTTGCCGGTAGCGCTGTCCACCGGGCAGCGTGCCCACACAAAGATCCCCGCCTCCGGGCCCCGCTCCGGCTGCACCACGCAGCCGATGGACTTGAGCGCCGGCACGACCAGATCCCGCCGCACCTGATACTCCGCACGCATGCCGGCGATCTCCGGATGGTCGTAGTTCCGCAGTGCCGCGGCACCCGCCGCCTGAATGGCGTTGAACACGCCGGAGTCGTAGTTGTCCTTGACCTGCTTGAGGGCCGCGATGACCTGCTCGTTGCCGACGGCGAAGCCGATCCGCCAGCCGGTCATGTTGAAGGTCTTGCTGAGCGAGTGGAACTCGATGCCCAGCGTCCGCTCCAGGTCGGCTCCGGGGGCCTGCCACATGCTCGGCACGCTGGCCGGTCCGCCCTCGAAGTAGATCTCGCTGTAGGCCAGATCGGAAGCGAGGATAATGTTCCGGTCAGCGCACAGCCGCACAGCGTCCTGATAGACCTTCAGCGGCGCCGCCGAGCCGGTGGGGTTGCCGGGGTGGTTCAGCCACATCAGCCGCGTGCCCCGCAGCACAGCCTCGGAGAGATTGGTGAAGTTGGGCAGCCAACGGTCCTGTGCGGTTGTCTGCACGCGGTGCACCACGCCCCCGGCCAGCGAACTGGCCGAGGCGTACACCGGGTAGGCCGGGGTGAACACCACCACGCCATCGCCGGGGTTCACCACGCCCACGGGCAGGTGGGCGATGCCGTCCTTGCCACCGATAGTGGCCACCAGGTGCCGCTTGGGGTCCACCTTCACGCCGAAGCGGCGGGACATGAACTCCGCGGCGGCGCTGAGGAACTCGGCGGTGCCATAGCAGTCGGGGTACTGGTGGTTGGCCGGCACCCGCGCTGCCTTCTCCAAGGCCTCGATCACGAACGCCGGTGTCGGCCGGTCCGGATCGCCCACCCCGAGGTTGATCACGTCCTTCCCGGCGGCGATGGCGGCCCGCTTCTTGTCGTCGATGGCGTTGAACAGAAACGGCGGCAGCGCAGCCAGCCGGGCGGACTTGACCGGGCGGGGCTCGCCGGCACCGGCGGAAGCGGGGGGGGCAGGGGGGGTGGGGGGGGCGATGGGGGAAGCCGTGGCGGGGGAAGTGGTCATGGGGGCGGAATCAAGTGGGGGCACAGGCAGCAGATCCGTCTGGGAGAGCTTGTCGGGCAGGGTATCGAGCTGGCGGCAGGTGTCGATGTGCCACATGCCCACCCGGGTCCGCCGCAGGCCCGTCAGCATGCCGCCGGTGCCCAAGGCCGTGCCCAGGTCGCGGCCCAGCGAGCGGATGTACACCCCCTTGCCGCAGCGGACCGACAGCACCAGTCTCGGGAAGTCGTATTCGACGACGGTGATCTCGTGGATGTCAACCGGACGGGCGGTTTGCGGGATCTTCTCGGTCTGGCCCTTGCGGGCGAGTGAGTAGGCCGCCTGTCCGTTGATCTTCAGCGCCGAGTACACCGGCGGCCGCTGCATGATCCGACCGACGAAGCCGGCACAGGCCCGGGCCACTGCGTCGGCAGTGGGGGGCGTCGCGACCGGCACCTCAGTTCGTTCGCCTTCGGCATCATCCGTAGTGGAGAATGCCGCCAGCGAGACTTCAGCGAGATAGCCCTTCTCGCCGGCCATCACCGCGTCGCACAGGCGGGTGGCCTTGCCGATGAGCACCACCAGCACCCCGGTCGCCAGCGGGTCGAGCGTCCCGCCGTGCCCGACCTTGACGCGCTTGGGCGCACCGCCGTTGATCAGCCGCCGGCGGACCCGCCGGCAGACATCCATGGAGGTCAGGCCGAGGGGCTTGTCAATGGCCAGCAAACCGGTGGGGGAGGGGGTGCCGCCGTCGGCGCTCTGGGCGTTCATGGCTGGGATCCCTCCGGACGTGCAGAGCCGGAGTTGGTGGCTGGCGGAGCGTCGGCTTCGGGGCGTGCCACCAGTGGGGGGGTCAGCACCAGCCAGGTCTCACCTTGCAGGCCGAGCAGTCCGGTGCTGACCTTGCCGGCGATGTCATCACCTGTGCGCCACGGCCTGGTGAGCACCCGGCCATCAAACGGCACGATGCCGATGGCCCCCGGGTGGTCGTGCACCCACGCCGCCGTGCTCTCGTGCAACCGCACCGCCCGCCCCCGGGTGGCAAACACGATCGAGTCCTCGTGGTAGTAGGTGCCGATGGGCCGGGCCTCCTGCCCGGGAATCCGCTCCAAGGCGGCTGCCAGTTCGGCCGTCGTCGCTCCCGGGGCCACCCGGGGCAGGGTCACCTGCAACGCCGCCCCCAGCACCAGCACCGCTCCGGGGATGGACAGCACCTGCGCCCTGAGCAGATCACCCCGGCGGGCCCGTGCCGCCGCCATGACCAGCAGGCCCACGCCCGCGAGCATGATCGCCACGCCGACCGGGGCCACCATCTGGTCCAGCCTCGTCGCCCCGCCCCGGTCCTGCACCAAGGGCGTGATCGCCACCGCCCCGATCGCCGGCACCAGCCCGATGCCCGCCCACAACATGGCCCCTGCTCCGGAGAACCCCGGCACGGTGCGACCCCTGGCCACCGCTGCGCCCGCTGCCAGCACCATGCGGGCCGACAGCAACGCCACCGCCGGGTACATCGGCATGGTGTAATGCGGCAGTTTGCTGGTGAACAGTTCAAACGCCACCCACGCCGGCACCAGCCAGGCCAGCAGGAACAACTCCGCCTCGCGGCCGGGCTCTCGCCGCAGTGCCGCCCGCAGACGCGCCGGCCAGCCGGCCTGGGCCGCCGGATGGGCCTCGGTGCGTCGGGGCAGCCCCACCCGAAACGCCCGTCCGAACGCCGCCAGAGTCAGCAGCGAGCCGGGCCAGAACAAGGCGGCCAGCAGCACCAGATGCGTTCCCGGGGGCATGGCATGGCCCTCGGCGCTGCCCACCGTCGCGCGCCGCAGCACCTCGTCGTTCAGGATGGCCAAGTAGGCGTCCCACCCGATGTGCCGCACCACCACGCCCACCCACAGGCCCACCGCCACCGCCAGCAGCGGCACGCCAACCGCCCACCGCAGCCGCCCCAGCCACGCCCAGCCGCCCCCGCTCAGGCCGATCGCCAGCACCGTCAACGCCGCCACCATCGGTCCGATCGGCCCCTTGGCCAGCACGCTGGCGGCCAGCGCCGCCCAGAACAGCAGGGGCATGCCCCTGCGGACCCGCACGGTGTCCCACCGACCCGACCGGTGCCCCGGCCGGGCGCTGTACACCCTCCAGAGGGCCAGTTGCATCACCGTCACCGTCGCCAGCAGCAACTGGTCCGCCCGGGCCTGATGGGCGTCCCACACCACCATCGGGCAGATCGCCAGCAGCGCTGCGCCCAGCCAGGCCGCCCGCGGGTCGAACATCCCCAGCCCCAGCCGCCAGGTGGCCAGCACCGCCAGCACGGCGCACAGCACGCTGGGCACGCGGTACATCCAGATCGCGTCGCGGTCGGGCTGCCCCCCGGTCAGGATCGCCGCCGAGGCCGTCTGCAGCCAGTAGATCAGCGGCGGCTTGTTCAGCCGCGGGCGGTCCTGCACCATGGGGATGGCCAGTCCGCCCGAGTGCGGGCCCGGCCGTCCGTCCGCCGTGGTTCGTTCCAGCCGGCTCTCCGGCCAGGCGACACTCTGGAACATCTGTCGGCTGGCCTGCGCGAACCGCGACTCATCCCGGTCAATCGCCGGCAAGGCCCACAGCCCGGGCAGATACACTGCGCCGCAGAGCACCACCAGCAGCAGGCCGCCCGACGACCAGCGGCCCGTCCACGCCCGGGCCGAGCGCGACAGCATGTCCAACCACGAAGCAAACAACGCATCGAACGCTAGCCCCGCCCACCCATCGCCGCCCCCGGCCAAGCCCACGCCCGCGCAGTGGTGGGGTGCCAACCGGTGGTGGGCCGTCCCCATCGCCGTGATCACCCTCGCCTACTTCCTCATCCCGCTTGATGGCGCGATCGACAAGGCCCTGCACGGGGCCTCGTTCCCGGGTGACATCCGCCGCGAACTGCAGGCCCTCCAGCAGTACGGGCAGGGTTCGGTCAGCGTGCTGCTGGCCATCGCCATCGCTCTGCTGGTCCCCGGCCGCCTCCGTCAACTGTGGGTCTGGGCGATTGCCGCCGGGCTGACCGGACTGGTGACCACGGTGCTGAAGATGGGCCTGGGGCGGCCCCGCCCCCGGATGCGGGAGCCCTACGACCCCACGCTGTTCCTCGGCCCCTTCGGCCAGTACCCGCACACCGGCAAGGACGGCGTGATCCGTCTGGTGCACTCGTGGGACATCACCGCCGGCATCTCCTCTGATCTCTGGAGTATGCCCAGCAGCCACACCGCCTTCGCGTTCGTCGCCAGCACGGTCCTGGCGGCCATGTTCCCGCGGGTCCGCTGGCTGGTCTTCCCGCTGGCTGCGCTGGTCGGCTTTGCCCGGCTGCTGTTCGACGCCCATTACCTCTCTGATGTGCTGGTGGGCGGAGCGGTGGGCTACCTCCTGACGGTGTTCACGATTCGCACCTGGGGGGCACGCTTTGGCTTTGCCGACCGCCCCGCTCTCGCCTGAGCGAGGCCGGTGATCCCTTACCCCATGTCCACCACCACCGCCGATCATCCCGCCAACCGCCTTGCCGCCGAGCGCAGCCCCTATCTGCGACAGCACGCCCACAACCCGGTGGACTGGTGGCCGTGGTGCCCCGAGGCTCTGGCCGAGGCCCGCCGTCGCGACGTGCCCGTCTTCCTGTCGGTGGGCTATTCCACCTGCTATTGGTGCCACGTGATGGAGCGGGAGAGCTTCACCAGCCCGTCCACCGCCAAGGTGATGAACGAGCTGTACGTGAACATCAAGGTCGACCGCGAGGAGCGGCCCGACATCGATGATCTGTACATGGCGGCCGTGCAGATGCTCACCGGCTCGGGCGGCTGGCCGATGAGCGTGTTCCTGGATCCGCACACGCTCGAGCCGTTCTGGGGCGGGACCTATTTCCCGCCGGTGGCCGCCTTCGGTCGGCCCTCGTTTACGCAGGTGCTCCAGCGGCTGGCCAAGGCCTGGGCCGAGCAGCGGCAGGAAGTCCGTCAACAGGCGGCCACCGTCGCCGCCGCCGTGCGTGAGAAGCTCTCGGTTCGGCCCGACGCCAGGCCGGTGCTCGTGGGGCCGGCCGATGTCACGCGGGGCATCCAGTCGCTGCTGACCATCTTCGATGCCTCCCAGGGCGGCTTCGGGGGGGCGCCCAAGTTCCCCCAGCCGGTCTATCTGGAGTTGCTGGCCCTGGCCGCGCCCCGTGCCGCCGAGGAGCAGACCCGCCAGGCGCTGGATCTGGCCCTGTGTCGCACGCTGGACGCGATGGCCATCGGCGGGCTGTTCGATCAGATCGGTGGCGGCTTCCACCGCTACGCGGTCGACGGCTCGTGGACGGTGCCGCACTTTGAGAAGATGCTCTACGACAACGCCCAGTTGCTGGGCGTCTACGCGCACGCCGCCCAGGCTTACGAGGACGGGTTCTACCGCCGCGTGGTGGATCGCACCGTTGAGTATCTCGATCGCGAAATGACCGTCACGTCCGGGCCGCTCGCCGGGGCGTTCTGCGCCGCACAGGACGCCGAGGTGGCCGGCCGCGAGGGAGCCAACTACCTCTGGTTGCCCGCGGAGGTGGACGCGGCCATCGACGACCCGGAACTGGCCGCCTTCGCCCGCCGGATCTACGGGCTCAACGGCGCCCCGAACTTCCGCGATCCCCACCACCCGGCCGACGAGCCTCGCTTTGTTCTCCGGCTCGAGGGCCGCCCCGACGAGCTCGCGCTCACGCTGCGGACCTCCGAGGCCGAACTGATCTCCCGGCTGGACCGCGTCAACGTCCAACTGCTGGCCGCGAGGGATCTTCGGCCTCGGCCCCGGCTGGATGACAAGCTACTGGTGGCCTGGAACGGGATGATGATCACGTCGCTGGCCCGCGCCGCCGCGGCGCTCGGGCGGCCCGACCTGCTGGCCCGTGCGCAACGCGCCGCGTCGGCGGTGCTGAGCCACTTCCGCGTCAACGGCATGCCGGTCCGCAGCCTTGACCCCGCCGGGGGGCGGTTGATCGGCGCGGTGCTCGAGGACTTCGCCCATCTGGCCACCGGCCTGCTGGCGATCGCCCGGGCGGCGGACCTGCTGGGCGAGCAACGCCCGCCGCTGCCCGCTGGTGTCTTCCCGGGGCTTGCACAGCCGCTGAAACTCGCGTGCGATCTGCTCGACGAGGCGCAGCGGCTCTTCGGCGACTCGGGTGAACAGGTGGACGGCGGTTTGTACGACACGCCAGCTGGCCGGGACGACCTGTTCGTGCGGACCCGCCACAGCTACGACGGCGCTGTGCCCTCGGCCAGTTCGGTCATGCTCAACGCCTGCATCGACGCCGCCGAACTCGACCCGCCGCGCCGGGGCCGCTGGCTGAGCCGCGCCCACGGTCTGCTGCTCTCGCTCTCGCGTGAGATCGCACAGAACCCGGCGTCCACGGCCAACTCCACGCGGGCGCTGCTCCGTCTGCTGGGCGCCGAGGGCGAGGCGCTGGTCTCACGTCTGGCCGCCGCCGGCGCGGTCGATCCGCAGCGGGCCGAGGACCTGACGCCGGCCGCCGATGCGGACGACCCCGTCGAGCTGTTCGTTTCCGCCGACGAGGTCCACGTCTCGGATGATGCTCCTGGCGAGTTCATGCTCAAACTGGTCATCCCCGACGGCCTGCACATCAACGACGCCCAGGCCGGCGCCGCCAGCAACGGCGCGGTGATTCCCCTGCGGGTGGACATCGTCGGCGGAACCGGGCTCGCGGCGTATGCCGATTACCCCGCGGGCTCGCCGCTGGCCACTGCCCGCAGCGCTGCCGGGCCGGCACCCACCTACGGCGTGCTGGTGGGCGAAGTCGCCTTCCAGGTGGTGGTGGTCAAAGAAGGGGCCGTCGAAGGCGAGCCGCGGCTGGTGGTCACCTATCAGGCCTGCTCAGACTCCGCCTGCCTCGCCCCGGTCACACGCGATTTGCCCGTCTCGATCGACGTGGGCTGACCGCGGGCCGTTACGGCAGGATCAGCGAGGCATCGCCATAGGAGTAGAAGCGGTACCGCTCCTGAAGCGCGACGCGATACGCCTCCAGCAACCGCCCCAGCCCATCGCCCGCGCCGCCGCCGGACCGCTCGTCCAGCAGGGCCGCGACCATCGCCAGCAGCGTGCTGCGGGGCAGGTGGAAGTTGGTCATCATGCCGTCCAGATTGCGGTACCGGTGCCCGGGGGTGATCAGCAGGTTGGTGGCGTGCTGGGCGTCCTGCCCGCTTGCGGCCGCGTGGGCCAGTTGCTCGGGAGAGAAGCTCTCCAGCGTGCGGGCCGAGGTGGTGCCCACCGCGATGACCCGCCCGCCGGCCGCCCGGGTCTGGGCGATGGCGCGGGCCGTCGCCGCCGGACAGACGCACCACTCGGTGTGCATCGGATGCTGCTCGACGTACTCGGTCTCCACGGGCTTGAACGTGCCCGTGCCCACGTGCAGCACCACAGGGGCCCGCGCAACCCCCATGGACTCCAGCCGGGCCAGCAGTTCCGGCGTGAAGTGCAGACCTGCGGTGGGGGCCGCGACCGAACCCGCCGCCGTCGGATCGGCGTAAACGGTCTGGTAGTCGCGTCGGTCCTGCTGCTCCCGCTGCAGGTCGGCTGCCGCTGGGGCCTCGGCCGTCGGTGCGGCGGTCGGGTCGGACGGGCCGGACTGGTCAGCCGGCGTCATCGCCTGGCCGGCCGCCGCCCCTCGCTTGCGGGCCGCCCGGATGTACGGAGGCAGGGGGGTGGATCCGACCTTCTGCAGAATCGCCAGTCCATGCCCCGCCGAGCCGGGAACTGCTCCCCGCGGACCTTCCACGCACGAGAACACCTCCACGACCCATGCCGCCGCTTCCCCCTCTTCCGTGCTGTGGGCCACAATCTTCAGCGACGCCCCCAGCGGATTGCCCGACAGGTCGGTCAGGCCCACAAAGACGCCTGGGCGAAGGCGTCGGCCCTTGAGCAGCACCCGCCACAGCGGCAAAGCCGGATTGCGGTCCGCCGGGGCATCGCTCGGAGGCGCTTCGCCCAGATACAGCCCCTCGACTCGTCCGCCGGTGTCGACCCGCGTCCCCACCAGCCTCGCGGGCACCACCGCTGAGGTGTTGACCACCAGCAGGTCGCCGGGCGACAGCAGTTGGGGAAGATCGGAGACCACGCGGTGGCTGAGGAACGACGGGGCCGAGCGGCGCAGGATCAGCAGGCGTGCCGAGTCGCGCGGATGGACCGGCTCGGTCGCGATCCGGTCAGGCGGAAGAACATATTCAAGAGCAGACACCGCAAGCACGCAGGTGGGTCTTTCCAAAAAATGCCCGGCCCGATTCAGGCCCTTGTCGGTGGCGAGCCGCCGGGTATGACCGGATTATTGATCCGATTCACCCATCGCGCTGGCTGCAACGTCCGGAAAACGGCGTGGAGGCCGGTTCTGGTCCGCCCATCGGTCTGACCGGATTGTCGCTCCTGTACAGGGCACGATGTCGCGGCCGGGCAACACCAGTCGACGTCCGGCCACACTGGGGATGCCGTCCGGGCGGCATTGTGCCCGATTTGGGGCCGGGGAAGGCGGGCGACCGCCAGCGGATGCTGTGGCATCGAAGTTGAACTGGGCCCGGTATGCAAATCGACGCTGTCAGCCCGCTCGTTCGTTCCGTTCTGGCCAACCCCAGGGTGGCTCCCTCCCGCGTCCGTTCCACGGTCGAAGGCGTCGGCGGGAATGCGGATCGAAACCAGCAGGGCCGCCAGGACAATTCCGGTGATGGTGGTCGAAGCGGCGGCCAAGTAGCCTCTGTGGAGGGAACCCCCCGGTCCGCTGGCGAGCCCCCGCAGACGGCTGTGCCGCAACGGGTTCCTGCCGACCGTGCGGAGATACCGGTCGATCGTCGCACTCCTCCCGGGCAGCGTCGTGTCGCCCGACTTGGCGATCAGACGGCCGCAACGGTGCCCCGGCCGAGGGCTCGCAATGCGGTCTCCGAGCAACCCGAGGCCGATGGGGCGGTTCCATTCGGCGGATTGCTGGAGCAGGTCGTCCGAAGGCGGACGGCGATGTCCGTGACCATTCCCGGCAACGGCGCGTTCGGTCCGATCAGCTTCATGTTCGAGATTGAGACCGCATACCGGCTCATCCAACCCCTTGAACCGGGCAGTGTGGTCGATCTGACTGCCTGATACCCGGTGGACAACCCGGGCGCCTCCACCCCGAATAGGGACAACTTGCTGATATGCGCTCGTGTGCTGATCGCGTACGCCCACAATCCCTTTACACTGCAACTGCCGGAGCGGCGGCGTCTTGTCTGACGCGGCGGGCTTCCGGGAACCAGTGTTGGTGATGGCCCATTCCGGGGCCCCCCCCGGCCGTGAGCATCGCCAAGGGAGTGAGGCTTGTATGGCCGCGATCGTCAACCCCGCCATTGCGCACGTTCAAAGCAGCGAGATCCGCAACGTCCTGCTCACCGGTCACGTCGGGTGCGGCAAGACGTTGCTGATCGAGCGGATCTTGTACGCCAACAAGACCATCGCCAGGATGGGTGGCAACGGATCGGGCGGCAGCGGCGGCAATGAGCCCACGATCTGCGATTACGAGGCGGAAGAAAAGATCCACAAGCATTCGCTGAAGAGCGCGCTGGTGCACTTGGTGCATGCGCGTCGGCTGATCAATCTGATCGACTCCCCCGGATCACCCGACTTCGTCGGACACGCCATCGCCGCCATGCCGGCGGTGGAGACCGTTCTGGTGGTGGTTGACGCCGCTCAGGGCATCGAAGTGACCACCCGTCGCATCATGAAACTCGCCGGTGAGTTGTCGCTCCCCCGAATGGTGGTGATCAACAAGATCGACCATGAAGGGGTCGACCTGTCGGGCCTGCTCGTCCAGATCCGCGAGGCTTTCGGCGCTGAGTGCCTTGCGATCAACCTTCCGATTCGCAACAACACCGATGTGATCGATGTGCTGGATCACGGCAACGCCGGCGGCGGCCCGGAGCCGGAGATCGCCAACGTGGCCGAGGCCCACCGCGCAATCCTCGAGCAGATTGTCGAGATGGACGAGGAACTCACCGGAGAGTACTTCGAGAAGGGTGATCATCTGGACCCGATGAAGGTGCACCGCGCTCTGGAGGCCGCACTCAACGCCGGCCATCTCGTGCCGGTGCTGTTCTGCTCGGCACGCACCGGTGCGGGGATCGAGGATCTGCTTCACATCCTGGCCGACTCGGCGCCCAGCCCCTTGGAGGCCAATCCGCACGTGCTGAGCATTCACGAGAACGGTGAGAACAAGGCCTTCACGCCCGAGATGGACCCGGCCAAGCCGGCTATCGCGCACGTCTTCAAGATCATCAACGACCCGTTCTTGGGCAAGCTGGCCATTTTCAAGGTGGTGCAGGGCACGGTGCGGACCAAGAGCGAGCTGCTCCACGGCGAGAGTCGCAAGCCCGTCCGTATCGCGCACCTGTACAAGATGCAGGGCAAGGACCACATCGAGGTTGATCACATCACTGCCGGCGATATCGGGTGCGTGCCCAAGATCGACGAACTGAAGATGGGTTCCATCCTTCACATGGACCCTGTCCATCACGCCGTCGCGGCCCCCAGGATTCCCATCCCCAAGCCGTTGTACGGGCTGGCGGTTGAACTGAAGAACCATGCTGATGAGGTCAAATTCGCCGGGGCGGTTGCCAAGCTGGCCGAGGAGGATCCGTGCTTTGTCATGGAGCGGGTTGCGGCAACCGGCCAGACCGTTCTCCGGGGATTGGGCGAACTCCATCTTCGCGTGGTACTCGAGAAGCTCAAGAGCCGCTACAACATCGACATGGTGACCAAGCCCATGAAGGTCGCCTACAAAGAGACGATCACCGCCAAGGCGGAGGGGCATCACCGGCACAAGAAGCAGACCGGCGGCGCCGGACAGTTCGGCGAGGTGTACCTGCGGGTGGAGCCGCTTCCTCCAGACCACCCCGACGGTTTCGAGTTCATCAATGACACCGTCGGCGGTTCGATTCCCCGGCAGTTCATGCCGGCGATAGAAAAAGGCTGCCGCACGGTGCTGGCCACCGGCGCCTTCGCCGGTTATCCGCTGACCGGCGTGCGGGTGAGCGTGTATGACGGCAAATACCACGATGTTGACAGCAAGGAAGTGGCCTTCGTCGCCGCCGGCAAGAAGGCGTTCGTCGACGCCGTCGCCAAGGCCCGCCCGGCCCTGCTCGAGCCGCTGGTCGCCGTCGAGGTCACCGCTCCGCAGCGCTATTTGGGAGACATCACCGCCGATCTGTCCGGACGGCGCGGTCGCATCGAAAGCTCCGAAACCACCGGCGAGGTGTGTGTGGTGCGGGCCGTTGTGCCGCTTGCCGAGTTGACGAACTACTCGACTGAACTCAAAAGCATGACCGGCGGTCAAGGGTCGTACGCCATGGAGTACAGCCATGACGAACGCACCCCGCCCGCCGTTCAGGCGACCGTGGTCGCCGCCTTCAAGCCCAAGGAGGACGAGGAGTAGATTGACCCCGGCCAGTGAGGCTGGGCGTCTCCGGCGGACCTTGGAGATGCCCGAGCCTCGGACAGATACTCGCCCGCGCATCGGCAGCATGGAAGCGCCGATGTTGCAGGCGGCGGGCGATGCCGATCCGGGGACCGGTGGTGTGGCGGAGTAGGATGAGCGTGGATGATTTGGGGAGCGGGGTGGAAAGAGGCTCGTGTCGCTCCGACGCCTCAGGAGTGCAGATATGTCGGTCAATACTGGTGGCGGAAACGGCTCGGCGACCGTGGTGCGGCTGGCAGCGCTGGTGCTCGTGGGCGCAGCGCTTATCTACGTGTCTTGGGCTTTGGTCTCCTCCTCTCCCCAGGGCGAGCCGGTGGCCCCTTCGGGCATCATGGCCGCCGTGAGCCGGGGCGATGTGGAGGCGGTGCGGAAGTTGGTCGCCGCCGCCGGCGATCGTGCCTCCGAGGTGGCCAGCGCCCGGAACCCGATGCCGGGTCCTGAACAGAACATGACCGCCCTGATGTACGCCGCGCGGGACGGTAACGCCGGTATGGTCACCGCGCTGCTGGAGGGCAAGTCCAATGTGAACGCCGTCGCCGCCGACGGTCGCACCGCGTTGATGTTCGCCGCTCTGCAGGACGAAGCGGCCATCACCCGATCGCTGCTGGCCGCCGGAGCCAACTACAACGCCCGTGCCGAGGATGGCTGGACCGCCCTCATTCTCGCCGCCGGCCGGGGCAGCGCCCAGACCGTTGAGGCTCTGGTTCGCGCCGGGGCCGACTTGGAGAGCCGCAACCGCTGGCGGCAGACCCCGCTGATGATCGCCGCCAAGGTCAGCAATCTGGAGAAGGTTTCCATGCTGCTTGGAGCCGGCGCTAACCTTGAGGCCGCCGATGCTGATGGGGCCACTGTGTTGAACATTGCCGCCAATGATGCCGATGCCGGTGTTGTCGGACTGCTTCTGGCCCGGGGTGCAAACGTGAACACGGCCGACAACGAACGGGTCACCCCACTGATGCGGGCCGCCGGACGCGGCGACCGGGGAATCGTCGAGATGCTTCTCAAGGCTGGGGCGGACCCCGCAGCCGAAGATGTTCGCAAGTGGACAGCGGCCGTCTGGGCCGACAACCGGGGCGATGAGTACGGCAAGGCGATCGCTGAACTGCTCGGTCGACCGGTGGCCAAGTGAACGGGGCGACCCTGACGGGCGTTCGGCATGGTCCGCCCCGGGAGGGGGGCTCGGCAGATCGGCTGACCCATGCGGCCGCCGGATGGATGTGGTGCTGGCTTGCTAGGGTATTGGGGGGAGGTACGGTTCAGGGGATTTCCCTCAGGGGGTGGTGTGGACTTGGGGGGCAACTCTTTGCCTCAGAAGGAGTAGCCCATGTGCTGCAGCCCCAACCTGAGCGGACCTACGACCATGGCAAGCGATGATGAACGCCTTTCGGCTGGTCAGGGCCGGACAACCGAGCCCCACCACAGCGTGAGTCTCCCTCACACCGAACCGAGAGGCAGTTCGACGCCGATCCGATCGGCCGACCTGCTGTCGATGGTCGAGGGAGCGATCCTGCCGGGCAGTTGTCAACTCGGCTCCGCCCTGCCAGGGGCAGACCAGACGTTAGCGGGCGATGGCGCGGATCACGTCCTCGGTGGCGATGCGCTCGGGGTCGAGGACGACGGCGAGATTGACCCGATCCTGCTGGATCTGCTCACCCGCATGCGGGCCAAGGACCGTCAGGCGGTCGCCGAGTTCATCAACCGCTATGGCAGCCGCATCAAGCGTCGCGTCCGGGGCAAGCTCAACGGCCCCGTCCGGCGCCTTTACGATGCCAACGAGATGGTCTCCACCGTTGCTCGCCGCCTGGATCAGTTCGTCCGCGACGGCCGCCTTGAGGCCGACAATCCCCGCCGCCTCTGGGCGCTGGTCGGCCGTATCGCTGACAACGCGGCGATCGACAAGGTCCGCATTTTCAACCGCCTCTATCAGACCGAGGGCCCCGACGGCGTCATCGCCGCCGCCATGGCGAAGAAACTCGGCGATGCTGAGCGTGGGGGTGAGGGCGGCTTTGTGGTCGAACTGGACAAGATTCTGTGCGGCATCAAGGACGAGAAGGACCGCAAGATCCTGGAACTCTGGCTGAAGGATGTCCCGCATGCCGAGATCGCCGAGAGCCTCGGGATGACGTCGGCCGCCGTCCGCAAGCGTTGGCAGGAGATCAAGGAACGGCTGCGGGAGCGGCTGGGTCCGCATCTGCAAGAGGACTGATGCAGCAGGTTCAGGCCATCGAAAGGCTGTACGCCGCCTCCACCGGAGAGGATGTGCCATTCGCTGATATCGCCGGCGATCTCGCCCGCCAGAGCGATGCCAGCCTTGCTGACGCCATCCAGACTGATGGCTTGGTGCGGCTGGAGCGTTCGCTTGACGTTCCGCTGGACCGTTACCTCGAGGCCGTGCCCCAACTCGATGCCATGCCCGAAGCGCTGGATGCCGCCGTGTGCGTTTGCCTGGCGGCGCTCTCCCGCCGTCTTGGCGACGACAGCGAGGCGGCTGTCAGGGAACTGCAACGACGCTACCCACGGCTTCGTCGGGCGATCCGCGAGGCGGCCCTTCTCGACGAGGTCATGCATGAGACGGCTCACATCCGTCGTGCGGTGCAGGGGCCGCCTGCACGCATGCTTCCGTCGGACTTCGGCCCGCTGGTCACCACCGTGGATTCGGTCGTCCGTCCCCGCTATCAACTCACCCGTTCGCTCGGCAGCGGCTCCATCGGCGAGGTGTTCGCCGCCACCGACCGCATGATGTCCGAGACCAGCCGCCCGGCGGTGGTCGCTGTGAAGGTGCTCTGGTCGCCGTCGGGCGGAGGCCGGGTGGAAGCACGGCACGAGGCTCTGGCCGTGCGGCGCATCGAGCATGCTCATGTGGTCCGTATTCTCGATCGGGGCGTCGCCCCCTCCGGCGAGGCCTACCTCGTGTATGACTACATCCCCGGAGGCAACCTTGCCGATCTGCTCGACTCACAGGGCGGCCGGCTGGAGGCCAGGGAAGCGGTCAGGATCGTCCGCAAGGTCGCCGAAGGCGTGCAGGCAGCGCACTGCGTCGGGTCAATCCACCGCGATCTAAAGCCTGCGAACATCCTCCTGACTGTCGAAGGCGAGCCGATGGTCACCGACTTCGGCAACGCATCCCAGGCCACTCGCGGACCGGCCAGTGCCGGCGCCGCACAGGGCAACATCGCATTCATCAGCCCCGAGCAGTACAGAGGTGAACTCAGCGGCGACTGGCCGCAGTCCGACGTCTACGCCCTTGGCGGGCTGCTGTTTTACCTCCTCACCGGCGAGTATCCCAACGGCAGCACGCCCGCCGAGGTGGCTCGCATCCATGACGCACGGGCCGGCCGCACCACCCCCCCGATTCTGCCCGACTTGCCGGGAATCGATCGCGACCTGCGGGCCATCTGCCGCCGCGCGCTCGAGCCTGACATCTCCCGCCGCTATGGCTCGGCCGGTGAACTCGCACAGGACCTGACCGCCTGGCAGCACAACTTCCCGCTCGCGTGGACCAGATCGCCTTGGTTCTGGCATCTGCGTCTGGCGGTCCGTCGCCATCCCACCGCCGCCGTCTGCCTCCTCGGCGGAGTTCTGGTGCTCCTGATCTCCACCTGGCTGATCGCCCAGTGATAGCCGTGTGTGCCGCCCGATCACCGGGTGGCAACTGCTGCGAGTGGGCCTGAACCGGACCGGCCGCAGCGGGCTTCGTCGCCTGGGCGGATCAAGGCGTGGGTTGGGGGAGTACGGGGATCGCGGCGATAACCGGGTGACCACCGTCCGCGTCGATTGCTTCGGTCGCAAATGAAAACAAGCCCGGCTGCCCGGGCTTGTCTGATGCTGCGGGTTGTGGGAGTCGCCCGGCGGCGACCCGATTCAATCCTGACCGGCCAGCTTGAGGCCCGCGATGTGCTTGATGCCGCGGCGGCGGTCAGTGATCCGGCGGGACTTGCCGGTGCGGGCACGCAGGTAGTAGAGCTTGGCGCGGCGGGCATTGCCGCGGCGCACCACTTCAAACAGTGCGATCTTCGGCGAGTTGATCGGGAACACGCGCTCAACGCCCGTCTCTTCGACGATGCGGCGGACGGTGATCATCTCGTTGACGCCCCGGCCGGACCGGGCGATCAGCACGCCGGTGAAGACCTGGATGCGCTCCTTGCTGCCTTCGATGATGCGGCAGTGAACACTGATGTTGTCGCCGATGTCCATGCGGGGCAGGTCGGACTTGAGCGAAGCGGCGTTGATCTTCTCGAGGGTTGCCTGGATGGCCATGGCGGGTGTCCTTGCGTGAACCACAAACGGCCCGGGCAGCAGCCTGCACGGGGCCGAGATGATATGGCGGTTGTTCGTCGGTGTAAACGGGCCGCGACGCGGAAACGACCGCTCCCCCCGGCGGGGAGGGCTTTCGCCCACCGCCGAGTGTTCGGTCTGTGTCAGGTTAGGCCCCCGGCCCCGCGGGTGGCGCCTGGAGTTGAGCCTGCGGTGGCGGCAGCACCACCGGCGGTGGGGGGGTGGTCATGAGGTCCGGCCGCCGAGCCTGGGTGCGTTCCAGTCGCTGCAGCAGCCTCCACCGTTCGATGGCGGTGTGATCCCCCGAGAGCAGCACATCGGGCACCTCGCGGCCCATCCACTCGCGGGGCTTGGCATAGTGCGGGCAGTCCAGCAGCCGGGCTCCCTCGGGCACATCCACCCGCAGGGCCCGAGGGGTGCCGGTCGGTCCGGTAAAGGGCTGCGTCACCGAGAAGCTGTCCTGATGGGCCGACCGCTGATCTCCCAGCACACCCGGGAGCAGGCGGGCCACCGCGTCGATCAGCACGATGGCCCCGAGCTCGCCGCCCGACAGCACGTAGTCCCCCAGCGAAATTTCCACCGGGGCCAGGTGCTCGATCACCCGTTCGTCAATCCCCTCGTAATGACCGGCGATCAGCAGCAGCCGGTCCCGCCGGGCCAGCTGTTCAACCACCTGCTGGGTGAGCGGGATGCCCTGCGGGGTCAGCAAAATGCGGGTTGCCGGCCGCGGATCGAGCGACTCCACCGCAGCCACCGCGTCGTACAACGGCTGGCAGGTCATCACCATGCCGGGCCCGCCGCCGAACGGCCGGTCGTCGGTCTTGCGGTGCTTGTCACGTGACCAATCGCGGATGTTGTGCGCGTGCCAGGCGATAGCCCCGGCCTGAGCCGCACGTGCCGGGATGCTGCTTGCCAGCGCACAGCCGGGCTGCGTGCCGAACATCTCCGGAAAGGTGGTCAGGATGTCGACTCGAAGCGGGGGCACAGCGTTGCGGGGTGAGGGCCAGCGGACCGGGTGGGCAAGGGCGGCGGGGCGAATCGGGCGAGCCAGCGGGGCGGGCATCGGCCGACGGCATTGTTCGCCCCGTCAGCCGGGCGTCGGTCGCGGGGGCGACCGCCAAAAAGCACGCGACCCGGCATCCAGGGCCGGGTCGCGGGAGTTCCTTGCGGTTGATCGGACGATCAGGCCTTGGCCTCGTCCTTCTTGCCGGCAGCGGCGCGGGCGGCAGCGGCCTTCTTCTTGGCCTCGGTCCGCCAAGCCTGACGCTTCGCCCACTTCTCAGCGTCCACCAGACCGTTCTTGGCCAGAAGGTCCATGATGGTCTCGCTCGGCTGGGCGCCGTGATCAAGCCAGTGCTTGATGCGCTCAGCGTTGAGCTCGTAGTTCTTGCCCGGGGCCATCGGGTCGTACCAGCCGAGGTTCTCGATCACCTTGCCATCGCGCTTGACGCGGCTGTCCACCGCATTGATGCGGTAGAACGGACGGTGCGGACGACCCATGCGCTTCATGCGGATCTTGACCACGGCAATCGAACTCCGAAGGAAACTGCTGACTGGAAACCCGGCGGCGGGATCCGCCGGGCCGCAAGTTTAGCGGGCAGACCGCTCCAAGGCCAGTGGTGGGTTCACCATTGTGTTTGTGGGTTGGTCGGGAGGGCTCCCGGGAACGCCCGAGGCCACCCGCAGCCCGCGCCAGCCGAGTGGGGGGGGGGGGGGGGGGGGGGGGGGGGGGGGGGGGGGGGGGGGGGGGGGGGGGCGAGCCATCCGGGCCGTCAGGCCTGCCGCCGCATCTGGCCGACCCACCGCACGTAGTGGGCGAGGTACCGGATTCGATCAACAAACCCCGCTCCGGCGGGCGTGCCCCGCCCGAAGGCCGTGTGCTCTCGCCACTGCCAATAGGCCCCGGAGAACCGCAGCTTCGACCGCAGGGCCAGCCCGGCCAACGCCAACGCTCCACGGAAGGTATCGACACAAGCAGCAATCATGTTCAGTTATCGGCCCTCTTGTGAGTCGGTGATTCCGGATCGCGTTCGCCACGTTCACTTCGCCCCGCCGCCCGTCACTCCGGCAACGGGTCGTCCGCCGGCTGCCCGCTGCCCACCCCGGCGGCTCGATAGCTGGCCACCGTCTCGTCCAGCGCCTCTTCCAGCGTTGCGATCGGCTCGTAGCCGATCGCCGCCCGCGCCAGGCTGATGTCAGCCAGGGAGTTGCGGATTTCGCCCATTCGAGCCGGGTGGAACACCGGCTGCACCTCCATCCGACTGGTTCGGGTTGCGATCATGGCGGCCAGTTCCAGCACCGACGTGGCCCTTCCGGTGCCGATATTCATCGCCAGCCCCAGCGTGAGAGTGGCCGAAAGCGGGGCCGCTGCAGCCAACAGGTTGGCCGCCACCACGTTGGCCACCGGCGTGAAGTCGCGGGCCTGCTGGCCGTCGCCGTACACCGCCGGCCGTCCGCCCCCCAGCATCGCGCTGGCGAAGGCCGGCACCACCGCTGCGTACGCCGAGTTGGCCCGCTGGCGAGGCCCGACCACGTTGAAGTACCGCAGCGAGAAGGCCTGGCAGTCGTACGAGCGGGACCACGCCCCGACCGCCGCCTCCGCAGCCACTTTGCTTGCCGCATACGGCGACAGCGGGCGAAGCGGCTGGCTCTCCACGCGGGGGCCATCGGTTGTTGCCCCCATTCCCTCGCCGTACACGCTGGAGGACGACGAGTGCACCACCCGCCCCACGCCGAAGCGGCGAGCGGCTTCCAGCACCCGCACGGTGCCGGTTGCGTTGACGCTCCATGTCCGCTGCGGGTGGGCGAGCGAGCGGGGTACCGACCCCACCGCCGCCAGATGGAAAACCACCCGACACCCCTCCATGGCGGCCGCCAAAGCATCGTCGTCGAGAATCGACCCGTGAATGAATCGCACCCGTTCCGGGTCAACCTCCATCAGATCCGCCACATGGCTCAGTGTGGAGTTCGACAGGTCATCCAGCACGGCCACCTGCGACACGCCGATCTGAGGCAGCAGCAGCGCCTCGAGCAGGTGTCCGCCGATGAAGCCTGCTCCACCGGTCACACAGACCTTGGACCCATGAAGGGCGGGGGCTGCGCGATTGAGCAGTTCAGCGGGGAGCTTCATGCGGTTCAGAGCGTAGATCCGGTGGCGACGGTGCGTCACCCCGGCCTGCCGCGTGCTCGCGACAGTCCTGCCCTCTTTTCGATCCCGGGGGTCTTCCCGGACTGCGGTCCCGCCCAAAGCGTTCGGCCCGGCGAACCATGTCGGCGGACCTCTTGGGGTTCGACAGCCCGGTTCACAAGTGGCCGGCTCCCGTTGCGGCTGTGCGGTTCCCGGCTCCGGGCGTGTGGAACCTTCTTCCCGATTGGAGCGAACCATTCGCAGCGTCCCGGCCTCCACGGTTGAGGCACCCAAGCGGGTCCGCCCAGATCGATGGCCGAAGGCGGAGCAAGCAGCCGACTGGCCCTGCATAGCCACGGAACATCCGCAGAGAAGCCAACGCTGCCGCGAACAGGTGAGACGGGCGGCCTACAAAAGGGACCCACGTCGGAGGTCTGTTTGGGTCATCCGGCGTCGGGGCAGGCCCAAGGGGTGAAAATGCGGGGGGTGGTGGTGTTCGGTCGGGGCGGGGTGCGTCCAGCGGTTCGGCAACGGTTCCCCATCAGAAGGTCACAGGACATGGCATCCAACGCGTGCTGGGGTGTGGAAGTAGGCGCCGGGGCTTTGAAGGCCATCAAACTGGTCCGGGACGGCGACGATGTGAAGGTCGCAGACTTCGCATACGTGCCCCATAAACGGCCGCTCTCGGCGCCCGAGACCGATGAGGCGGACGCCAAGCGTCTGGCCGTCGGCACCTTGGTCAGCCAGAAGGACCTCGGGCGTGCGTCATTGGCGATCTCCATTGCCGGCCACTCCAGCTTCGCCCGCTTCGCCAAGCTGCCCCCGGTGGAGCCCAAGAAGATCCCCGACATCGTCAAGTTCGAGGCGGTCCAGCAGATCCCCTTCCCGATTGACGACGTCCAGTGGGACTACCAGACCTTTGTCCAGCCCGGCAGCCCGGATGTCGAAGTCGGCATCTTCGCCATCACCACTGAGAAGGTGAACGAAAAGCTCGCCAAGTGGCAGGACGTCTCGCTCACCCCCGACATTCTCACGCTCAGCCCGCTCGCGGCGTACAACGCCCTGGCGTACGACATGGGCTTCAGCGAGAGCATGCCGGGCACGGCGATTCTCGACATCGGCACCACCTCGTCGGACCTGATCGTCGCTGAAGGCGGGCGGATGTGGATCCGCACCTTCCCCATCGGCGGCCACCAGTTCACCGAGGCTCTTTCAACGGCGTTCAACATCTCCTACGTCAAGGCCGAAAAACTCAAGAAGGAAGCCGAAAACGGCCAGTACGCCCGTCAGATTCTGCAAGCCATGCGTCCGGTCTTCGGCGATCTCGCCCAGGACGTGCAGCGGTCGTTGAGCTACTACCAGTCCGCACACCGCGACGCCAAACTTGCTCGCATCGTCGGCCTTGGAGCCACCTTCCAGATCCCCGGCCTGCGGACATTCCTCAAGCAGCAGGTCGGCATGGAGGTTGTCCGGCTCGAGTCCTTCTCGCGGATCAAGGTCGAGGGCGAGCGTGCCGCCGAGTTCGCTGAGCGGACCGGCGAGCTCGCCACCGCGTATGGGCTGGCCCTTCAAGGCCTGGGCATGGAGACCATCGGCGCCAACCTCATGCCCGTCGGCATTGTGCGTGAGGCCCTGTGGAAGAGCAAGACCCCATGGTTCGCCGCCGCCGCCGCCCTGGCGCTGGCCGCCGGCGGAGCCTCATTTCTCCGTCCGGCGATCGACAGCGTCGCCCTCGGCCGCACCGCCAAGAGTCCGCTGGTCACCGGCGCCCAGAGCGAGGCCCAGAGCCTCAAGAACGCCTGGACCGCCGCCGAGGCTGAAGACAAGCCCGATCCGCGTGCGGCTGCTGCCATGTCCCTGCTCGAGCACCGCGAGGTGTACGGATTCCTTGCCGCCGACATGGGGCGTCTGATGGCCGCCGCGGAGTCCAAGGTCGGATCCGAGAAGATCGTGATGGACTCGTTCAGCACCGAATACACCGCCGCCCCGGCGGCCGCTGCCGCCGCCGCCCCTGGCGCGGGGCAAAGCCCCGGCGTGCCGGTGGGCGAGTTCGGCGGTCGTGGTCTGGCCCCCGGCGCAGGCGGAGCCGCCCCGCCCCCGCCCGCAGCCCCCATGGGTGCTGAGGGTGGCGCCGACTCGCCCCGTCCTCGCGTGGTGGTCACGCTGACTGTCACCACCACCAAGAAGGGCGGCGAGGCCGACCGCTTCGTCAACGACACCATCGTCAACTGGCTCAAGCAGAACACCCGGCGCGACGGCGTGCCGTACTTCCTTGATCGCATCACGCTCGGCGATCCCGTCCGCGCCGAACTGGCCAAGGTTGATCCGCTGGCCCTGCCTGGCGCGTTGCCCGCCCCCGAGGCCGGCGGTCGCGGGCTGGGCGGTCGCGGCATCGGCACCGGCGGTGGTGATCCCGGTCGGGGCCTTCCGCCCTCGCTGACCGGTCGCCAGGGGCCGCAGCCCCTGGGCGGCGCGGCCCAGCGTCCGGGCGTCGGCGAGGTCAACAGCCTCGCTCCGCTCCCGCCCTCTCCGCTGCTCGCCGAGGCCGGAGCGGTTGTCTCCACGTACAAGGTCACCTTTGAGGCTGTGCTGACAAGCCAAGAAAAGAAGGAGGGCGTGCAGTGAACAACGCCGTCGAAGTCCTGAAGAAGCACTGGCTGCCCATTGCTCTGGGCGGGGCCGTGGTGCTGCTGGTGCCGCCCTTGTTCTACTTCAGCCACTCCTGGAACTCCGAGTTCCGCGAGCGGGTCCAGAAGGAGGTTGACGCCGACGCCGGCAAACTGGCCGGCCAGAGGATCACCTATCGCGTGGAGCCTATTCGGCCCAGCGACAAGCCCATCGAGTACTCTGGCGCTCCAAACCAGACGCTCATCGACCACTTCAAGAAACTCCGCCAGGAGCAGGCGGCCGCCAGCCGCACCGTGCTGGATGATGTGCTCAAGTTCAACAAGGGCGTTCGCGCCGCGCCCACGGCCGAAGAGTTCAAGAAGCGGGCCTTCCTCGTGCAGGGCGTGTTCCCCCAACCCGCCGACGCCGGCTTCGTCGAACTCTCCGAGTTCCCCCGCAAGTTCGCCGTCGAGTCGGTGCCGGCATTGCTCAACTCCATCCGCGCCGGCGAGCCGGCCGACCCCGCCAAGCTCGCCGCCGACCTTGAACTCAAGCGCAAGCAGGAACTCGAGGCCGCGACGCCCCCGGGCGGCTCCGCCGAGGCGATCCCCGAGGAGCAGGTCCGCCGCATCATCGACGGCATGCTGGCCATGCGGATCGGTCGCTATCAGGAGCAAGCCCAGCGTCTGAACCTGTACGCCTCGCCGCTCTCGTTCGCCCTTCCGCAGATCGACGTGAACCAGCGGGCCACGCTAGAGAGGGCGTGGGACTGGCAGCAGATGCACTGGATTCATGAAGACTTGATCGCCTTCATTGCCCGTGCCAACGGCATCACGCCCGGCCAGCCCCCCAAGGGTGTCGCCTCTGTGCCGGTCAAGCGGCTCTCTTTGGTGCAGGTCTGGCCGCTGCCCGAGACTCCGGCTCCGACGGCCGGGGCTGATCCGAACGCCGCTGCCGCCGCCGCACCAACCGACCCCACCGCGCTGCCGCCGTTCAATCCGTACATGTCGGTCACCGGCCGCTGGTCCGGTCCGGGCTCAGGCAATGGGTTGTACGACATCCGTCGCGTGAACGTTGAACTGGTAGTGCGGACCTCCGACATTCCGGCGGTCCTCAATGCGGTCGGTCAGACCAACTTCATGTCGGTCATCGACTTTGATGTGAAGTCCGTTGACGTTTTCAAGGATCTCGGCGAGGGCTTCTACTACGGCCCCGAGCATGTCTCCTCGCTCAGCCTGACCATCGAAACCGTATGGCTTCGTGAGTGGACCAAGCCGTTTATGCCCTCCGGCGTTCGCACCGCGCTGGGCATCCCGCCCGAGGCCCCGGCCGACCCCGCGGCTGCGCCGGCTCCCGCAGGCAACCCGCCTCCGGGTTGAGTTGCTGCGCTGAAATTCGGTTGCGATGCAATGGGGACAGGGCGGGGTGGACGGCAGAGGGGTGATCGGGCGAGGGGGCAGTATCTTAGTGACAGAACCTGGGATCAGTCCCGGAGGTGGTTATGGCGGTTCAGAGGATCAAGCCCATCGAGCGGCATGTTGAGAAGATCGTCCTTGGCGCTTCGGCTGCCGGTCTGCTCGGCGTCATCGCCTGGCAGGTGGCCGGCACCCGAAACTCCATCACGGTGGACAAAAAAGCGCTCGACGTCGCGCAGGTCTACCCGGCCCTGCAGGGCATGGCTGAAAAGCTGCGGTCGGAGATGACGCGTACCCAATTCGCCGATCTGCCTTCCGCCCCAGTGCTCGCCCTGCAGGAGGAGTTCAAGGCTCGGATCACCAAGGGCGTCTCGCCGACATCCCAGCTGGCCTGGTCGCCGGCCGCCCCGAAGTTGCCCGGTGGAGTTTCCACCGGCACGGTGGTGACGGTCGCTCGCATCAACGTACCTGCCGTGCCGGCGCCCTCGCCCGCAGTGGCCTTCGCCTTCATGTCCACCGTCGCTGACCAGGAGGTCAGAAACGCCATCGCCCAGGAGCCGGACGCCGCAGGGCTTTTTTCGGGCGGTAATCCACATGACATGCCGGCGGTCAGTGTTGAAGTCGAGTTCAGCGGCAAGGACCTCCGCGCCGCCCTTGAGCGGGACCCCGACGGCCCCAACGGCCCCGTCCCGGCTATCCCCCGTGCCTGGTGGGATGCCACCGCCGCTCTGGGCGTTGAGCTGGTTCGCGAGCGTCGCCTGCCCGACGGCACCTGGGGCGAGCAGACCGCAGTGCCGCACCTCCCAGGCCGTCTCTCCCTCGCCAAGGACCTGGCCGCTGCGGACCTGACCGCCGAGCAGCTCACCGAGCTCAGCAAGCTCGCCGCCACCCGCGAGGAGGAGCTCCTCCGTCCGTCGTATTACGCCAACGCGGTGGTCATGAACAACATGATTGGTTCCCCCTGGGAGCCGCCCCGCGACGCCGTTGAGAGCGCCAAGGCCGGCGAAGGCAGCGCCGCGGAGCGCAAGCGCCGCGAGTACACCCGCGAACTTCGCAAGCTGCAGAACATGGAAGCCGCTCGTCAGACGCAGGGCGCCCCCGATCCCGGGGCCGGCGGCGGCGGTCGGGGCGTCGGTGGCCCCGGTGGTCGGGGCGTCGGCCCCGGTCGCGACACGCCCCCGCCCCAGCAGGCCCAGCGGTCCGAGCAGGAGATCCGCCTGGAGCGTCAGCGGGCGCTGGTCGCCCGATTGAAGCAGGAGCTTGAGGCACTCGGCGAGAAGGTCGCCGCCGACCCCAACGCCGGCCGACAGAATGTCGCCGACCGAGGCGTCGCCGCTCTGCTGGTGCAGGAGAAGTTCAACGTCTACGCGCACGACATCAGTGTCAAGCGGGGCGAGACCTACCGCTACCAGGTGCGACTGAAGTTCACCAACCCGCTGTATGGGCGTGCCGGCAACCTCGAAGAGAAGGATGCGGCCTTCGCCGCGAAGCCTTTCATGGCCAGCCCGCCCAGCGCATGGTCCGCTCCGGTTGAGGTGCCTCAGCAAACCTATGCCTTCATTGTCGGCGGTCGTCCCCGCGACATCACCGGCAGTTCCTCCTCCACCGGCCTGGGCGGCGGCGCGACCGCCTCCGCTGAACTCTTCGCCTTCACCTGGGGTCACTGGCGTTCGGCGCGTGTGCCGCTTGAGCCTGGCGACGCGTTGGAGGCGACGGTTGAGGTCCCGGACCTCGCCAAGGTGATTGAGGCAACCGGCGAGCAGATGCCGACCCCTCCGCCTGGCGGTCCTGTACCCGGCGGTCCCGGTCGGACGATCACCCCCGGCGCCCCAGTCCCGCCCCCGGGTGGTCCGACCGGCAACCAGCCCCAGCCCGGAGCCAAGATCGAGATCCCCCGCAAGCAGTTGGTCATCTCCAAGGACTCGTTCCTTCTCGATGTGACGGCCGCACCGGAGAGCGAGCCCCGCCGCACGCTCATCCAGGCCGTCCTTCGCGACTTGGGCGGTCGTATCGCCATCCGCCAACCCGACCGCGATCAGGCGGATGCTCTCTACCGCAGGCTGGTTGCCTCTGCCCGGTCCGGCGAGGACCAGTTCAATATGACCCCCGGTCAGCCGGGTGGTGGCGGCATGCTGCCGCCCCCTCCGTCTGAGCGCCCCGAAACCGAGCCGGCTCAGCCTCCCCCGCCCACGCCGGGCGGCGGTGGTGGTGGTGGCGGCGGTGGCGGCTGATTCCCATCGGCTGCGCAGGCTCGCCGTCATTGGGGTAACGGTGACGCCGCCGACCGGTTTGATGGCTCGTTTCGACCGCGCCCCGACGATCTCGCCAAGTTGGCCGGGCACGGACCGCCGAGGCGTTCTCATGTGTGCCCGTGGGACGGGACTCGACATCCTGCTGTGGTCTGAGATGCCGCCGATTTCGTCCGTTGCACGAGCCTCCCTCGATCCAGCTTTGACCTCTCTCTGGCCGTCAACTGTGCCAAACAGCTTCCTTCGGTCAGGCAGGGGCTGGCCGGTGGCGCTGAGATGCAGGCCTTCCGCAGTCGTCTCGATGAGGACGATCAGTCCCTGATGCTCCGATGCGGTACTCTGGGGGGCGCTCTCTGCCGCCTGGGTGTTGGCCAACGACGCCGAGCAGCCGGGGACCGAATCCCGCATGGTCGCAGCGTTCTCCCAGCCCCCCGTCGGAACGCTCAGCCTGCTGCCCTCTGGCGGCCTCATCGCCACAATGTCGCCCGCGTCCACCGGTTCAATGAGCTTCATGCGTGTCGCAACGGCGGAGATGACAGCCGGCCAACGGTCCACCTTGGTCGTCTGCACGAAGGCGGCCCTCCGCATCGCTTTCTGATCCGGTGGGCCGGGAAGTTGCTGCCAGCTCCGCAATGAGCGATTGCAGGTCAGCTCGACGCTGTTGCTGGAGATCGACGTCAGCGGTGATGTTCAGATTGCCTTCCGGTGGCGTTGCGATGAACACAAGTCCTGCCTGAGCGTGGCCTGTTCTGCGGCACCACCAGTTCATCGCCGATGATCCTCAACGCCGGCAACTGGGACGCAGGAATCGACGACTTGGTGATTGCATCATTTTGCGGCCACGTACGCAGCACACGGATCAATCTGTGCATCGTCGGTTGTTGGTCAGTTGCGGAAGGAGATCATCGTCAGTCGGTGGTGCATCTACAGAAGTGTCGGGACGTTCCCTTTCGACTTGGTGTCGGGTAGCGGTTGTGCCATGGCACGAATCCTCGCTTGCGGAATGTTCGGGTCAGCCCGATCGCCGCGTGAAGGTGGTGGCGAGGCAGTGTCCCTGCGAAGCACACTTCGCATGATCCTCACCTCGTCTTGACACTCCGCGAGCCCGCATGGTCTTGTATTGCCCGGTCAGAGCTGGCCGCCGCTGGCGCGTGCCAGGGCGGACCGGGCCGAGCAAGAGCCAACGAGGTGCAGTATGACGTACGGACGCGGTGCGGGCCGAGCCTTCACCCTTATTGAACTGCTGGTCGTGATCGCCATCATCGCCTTGCTGGTGGGCATTCTGCTGCCGGCTCTCGGTTCGGCTCGGCGCGAGGCCCAGGCCACCAAGTGCTCGGCTTCCATCCGTGCCGTCGCCCAAGGCGTCACGGCGTACACCATCGACAGCCGCTGGTTCCCGCTGTCCTACGTGTACTCCAGCGAGGGCGACCTCAACCGCTGGCGTATTGAAGACCAGCAGGGCTCCGGCTCGCCCCGGGGCTACATCCACTGGTCGTGGATGCTCTTCTCCGGCAACTCAATGACCGGCGAGCAGTTCGAGTGCCCCTCGGTGCTCAACGGCGGTGCCCCGGCCAGCAACCCCGGCGCCAACGCTGAGGATTGGGAGCCCGGCCAGACCAACGACCTGGGTGGAGGCGTCGGCTCACCCACCCCTGAGGACCGTCAGGTCAAGCGGGTCGCCTTCACCAGCAATGACGCGGTGATTTCTCGCAACAAGCTCGCCGGCTCCGGTCCGCAGCGGCGCAACCGCCTAGTGAACCCCGCTGAGATCGACCAGACCGCCAAGGGCGGCGCGGGCACCATCCTGGCGACGGAGTTCCTCTCTCGGCCGGGTTGGCGCTCGCTGATCCCCGGCAACGAGGGCTCCAACGCCATCAAGAGCCATCGCCCCGTCACGCCCTTCGTTCCCGGATCGGCCCCAGCCAACGACCCGTACAGCGAGCCCAACACCGGGAGCAACAACATCCCCCGGTTCTTCTACCCCTCGCTTGATCGCATCCGGTCCGACAACGAACTCGGCGACGGCATGATCACCGACGCCAACAGCACACTCAACGCCGTCGGTCGTCACCACGGCAACGCCAAGGTGAACTTCGTGTTCGTCGACGGCCACGTCGAGCGGGCCACCACCATCGAGACCATCGAGAAGCGGCAGTGGGGGGAGCGGTTCTTCTCCATCACCGGCAACAACCGCGTCTCGCTCACCGAGACCCGCTGAGGCCGACCGCCGAACGTCATCCAACGGGGGAGACGAGAGCCGCGGCACACCGGGGAACCGGTGATGACCGCGATTCACCGAACGCTCATGACAGTCCGGTGGCACCGGGCTGAGCCAGAGTGCATGGTGGTGCTCAGTTGAGAGAGTGAGAGTCTGCATCGTCCCGGGCGACGGCGTGTGGCCGTTGCACGGCTGTGATGGCGCCTCGCAAGGAGAGATCCATGAACCCGTCTTCCGCAACTCTGCGTCGGTTCGTCGCCTGTGGCCTGGTGGGTACGGCGGTGTCGGTGGCCGCGGCCCAGCCGACCGCCGTCAACATCACCGGCGCCACGCTGCTGCAGAACTTCGTCATCGCCCCGGCCTCCACCAACGACTTCATCGATGTGGACGCCAACGGCGTCGCCGGCTACCTTGCCTCGCCGACCGTCCAGCAGCTTGCCGCGTCGACCATCAACCCGCCCACCGGCGTCTGGGCCGTCTCCTATCGCAACGTCGGTTCCGTGAACGGGTTCGTCGAACTGGCCCGCTTCGGCCGCATCTTCGTCACCAACAACACCACCCTCTCCACCAACATCAACGGTGCCTGGTACAACCGCACCCGCTTCATCACCAGCAACGTCATCGGCTCTGCCGGCAACTCCGAGAACCCCGGGGCCCTGCCCACCCGAGCCAACCAGGCCACCCTCCGCGTCGCCCTTCCCGGCGGCCCGTCTGACGGTCTCCGCTTTGACGTCGCCCCCTGCGACGTCCCCTCCCGCTGGGCCGTCCAGACCAGCGGCACCGGCTTCTGGGCCCGCCTCCCCGGCACCCCTGGATACGGCGTCAACACCCGCTCCTCGCTGAACAAGCAGGGTGGCTCCACCGGCGCCAACCTCAGCAACAGCCTGCCGACCCTCTCGGTTGCCGGCCAGCCCGACTTGGAGTTCTTCAACCCCCAGAACCCCCAGCCCGCCACCAACGGCAACGTGCTGTTCGACAACAACCTTGCCTTCGCCCCCATTGGCGCCGTCACCAACTTCGGCACCGGCATGACGCAGATCCGCGTCACCGAGCTGCAGCACCTCTTCGGTTCCGGCCGCCTGCCCAGCGGCGAGAACCTCATGGCCGTGACCCGCGACGTCGGCTCCGGTACCCGCAACGGCTTCCAGAACTCCATCGGCCAGGATCCGGCATGGGGCGTGGGCGAGAACATCGGCGCCCTCTCCACTCAGTCGCTTCAGGACCTGCTCGGCCCGGACTTCATCCCCACCAACAAGTCCTCCAACGAGCGCGTCGAGGGTGCGGTCCTCAACCACCGTCTGGCCATCGGCTACGTCGGCGTCGAGCGCGGGGCCTCCTCCGCCCAGGGCTGGCTCTCCAGCGGTCGCTTTGAACTCCTCGCCGTCCAGAACGATCACATCGGCGGCACCGTTTTCGCCCGTCCAACCATCGACAACCTGCTGGACAACACCGCCAACGGCTTTGTCATCGGCGGCCCCGCCGTGCTGATCACCATCGGTGACCCCCGCGCCGCCGCCTCTGCAAAGGGTGGCCGCAACTGGCCCCAGTGGGCGTGGGATCGCGACACCCGGCCCACCCGTCCGGCTGGGCTTGATCCGTCCGACCCCTCCTTCTTCAGCTTCAAGGACCCCACCCGCCCCGCTGCTGAGACTGGCCCCGCCACCCCGGCGATGCGCAACGCTGAAGCGGCCGCCTACGTCAACAACGTGACCCGTTCCATCGAGGCCTTCATCCGCCTCCCCGGCGGCGACAACACCCTGTTCATGCCCGGCGAGCGTGCCGCCACCATCTTCGTCCTCTCCGGTGCGCTGGACCTCGTGCAGAACACCATCAACCCCACGCAGCTCCTGCCCAACCCGGCGTTCAATCAGTCGCTGCAGGACTTCACCCGTGCCAACAGCGTGATGGCCGATCCCATCTACGCATCCTTCCGGCTCTCCGGCACGGGCCTCGTTCCCGCCCGTACCGCCGGTCAGACCTACACCGACGGCGTCGTTGGTGGCGGCAACTACGTCAACCAGTCCGGCAATCCCGTGATCTACGGCACCGCCCTGTCGCTCCGCAACAAGATCGCCGGCGACTTCAGCGGCGACGGTCTCCGCAACATCAACGACGCCGCCGACATGGTCGCCGCCTTCCGTCAGCGTACCGGCGGCCCGGTCTGGAACGCCCCCTCGGGCACCGGTGCCGCTCAGTCTGCCGGCGGCATCGCCGGCGCCTCCGGTGGTGACGCTGTCATCGAGATCCTCGGCGACTTCAACGGCGACGGCAACTTCAACGCCGCCGACCTCCGCTACTGGGCCGACGGCCTGGCCATGACGGCCACCGGCCAGCGTCGCCTGGATCGCAAGGCGGGCTTCGTTGCTCTGGACACCGCCTTCGCGGGCAACATCTTCGCGACCGCGATTGCCACCGGCAAGGCCTACGTCGCCGGCGACAGCCGGGGTGACGTGGCCGCGCCAGGGGCGGCCCCGGGCACCGTCGGGCCCACCACCCCCGGCTTTGCCCCCATCGGCGCTGACGGCGTGATTAACGCCGCCGACATCGACTTTGTCACCGCCCAGTTCCGCCGCAACGCCTTCGTCACCGACGGCGCCGCCAACTGGTCCGACCTCAGCGAGGCCGTCCGATTTGATCTCTCGGCCGACATGACCGGCGACCTGATCGTGGACAACGCCGACGTGTGCGAGCTGGTGACCGTCATCCTCGGCACACGGTTCGGCGACGTGAACCTCGACGGCACCGTCGACGCCGCTGACCTCAGCATCGCCACTGTCAATTCAGGTGCCGCAGGCGGCTGGGCCAGGGGTGATATGGATGGCGATGGCCAGATCACGTCTTTCGACATCGGCATCATCCGTGCTGCCTTCGCCTGCCCGGCTGACATCGTCGGCATCGGCGGAGTGCCCGGGGCGGATGAATTGCTGACCGGCGACGACTTCAACGCCTACATCGGCGCCTTCGCCGCCGGCCAGGCGGCCTATGGCTGCGGTCTGCCCGCTGCGGATATCGTCGGCATCGGCGGTACCGCCGGGCCGGACGGTCTGGTCACCGGCGACGACTTCAACGCCTTCATCGCCGCCTTTGCCTCTGGCTGCCCGTAACTTCCGCTTCCATCTCGAGAAGCCTCAGCGTCCATCGCTTATCGGGGCCGGCTTCGGAGTTGACCCTCCGGATCCGGCCCCTTTCGTTGCCGGCTTATCCTCAGCCATGAGTGACACCGCCTCTGCCTCTCCTTCGCCCTCCCATTCCGCCCGGGCCGCGGTTCTGTCCGAGGCCGTGTCCGCCTGCAAACTGCTCACCGCCCGATATCTGGTTGGCTTCAACGATGTCACCCACGTCCGCCAGACTCCCGACCTGCCCAACCACCTTGCCTGGATCCTCGGTCACTGCGCCCTGACCATGCATCGGGTCGCCGGCATGATCGACGGCGGCGGCCTTCCTGTGGCACACTTTGTCGCCGGAGACGGCTTCAAGGGCTCTCGTGAGCGTGGTGTGTTCGACATCGAAGCTGTCGCTTACGGCTCCCGCCCTGAGGAGCGTCACGACCGCTTCCCCAAGCTCGACCGTTGCATCGACATCTTCAATGCCGCCGCCGATCGTCTGGCATCCGCCGTCGCGGCCCTTCCGGACACCGAGTTGGATCGTCCCATTCGCTGGGGCACTGCTGAGATGCCCCTGCGCATGCTCATTGTCCGCATGGTGTTCCACAACGGATTCCACACCGGCCAGATCGCCGACACCCGGCGTGCTCTGGGATTCAAGCCCGCTCTGGCCTGATGTCCGCACCCCCGCACCTTTCCGCTCATGGTTCTTGGAGTTGTTGAGATTCTGGTGAAGTACGATTTCTGGGCGAGCCGCCAGATTCTTCTGCGCTGCCGCACCCTGACTTCCGAGCAGTTCGGCCAGCGGTTTGCCATCGGCAAAGGGTCGCTGCACGACACGACCCTGCACATCGTCGGCTCCATGCAGCGATGGGCGGATCGTCTGGCCGAGCGTCCCCTCCGTCCTTCGCCGGAGAACCCCGACTATCCGTTGTCGCCCAACGGCGTCCTGCACCTGCTGGATCATGTCGGGCCTGATCTGGCCCAGTCCATCCGCCGTGTTCTGCAAGACCGTGCCGAGGACGCCGTGCTGGATTACCAGGTCGCACCCGACAGGCACGTTCGCTTCAGCAAGGCCTCAGCGATCGCTCACGTTCTGGCACACGGCACCCACCACCGCAGTCAGTGCCTGAACATGCTCCGGCAGTTGGGGGTCAATCATCCTCCGATGGAGATCGATCCCATCGACTGGTACATCGCCATGCACCCTGACACCTGACCGATCAGGCATCGGCCGTCGTGACGGCGTGGCTGGAGTTCCGTGCGGCCGCCGGATCGATCCGGAACCGGCCGACCACTTCCGCCAGAGCGTCGGCCTGCTGACGGAGCACGTCGCCCGCATGCGTGGCCTTTGATGCTGTCTCGGTGGCGGCGCCGACGCGTTTGGCCATCGACGCGATGTTCTGGCACACGTCGCCGATCGCCTTGTTCTGCTCGTTGGTTGCGTTGGCGATCGCCGAGATCACGTCGGTCATCGTGGTGGTCGACTGCATGATCCCTTCCAGCGCCGTGCCGGCCTTCTCCGCCATCTGGACGCCCGTGTCCACCGATGACGAGCATTGCTCCATCGTGCCGACGGCATGGTCCGTGTCCTGCTTGATTTCCCGAACGGTAGATGCGATTTCCTCGGTGGCCTTGGTTGTCCGATCGGCGAGTTTGCGCACCTCATCGGCCACCACGGCAAAGCCCCGGCCATGCTCCCCTGCGCGGGCCGCCTCGATGGCGGCGTTGAGAGCCAGCAGGTTGGTCTGCTCGGCGATGTCGTTAATGACCGTCACCAGGTCGCCGATTCGCTGCGACAGGCCGCCGAGCTTGATGATCGCCTTGGAAGAGCCCTTGACCATCTCCGAGATCGCACGGATCTCGTTCACGGTCACCGACACCACATCGCCGCCCGCCTGAGCCTGTTTGGCCGCGGTGTTGGTGCCGTCTGCCGCGTGCCTCGAGCTCTGAGCGACTTCGGAGACTGACGCCGACAACTCGTCAACAGCCGCCGACACCTGCACCGTCCGCGCGTTATTGTCCTCGATCATCGCCACCATCTGCTTCGTCGCGTCGCTCAGCGTGTTGGTCGATCGCAGCAGTGTGGAGCTGGTGCCGTTGATCGACACCACAATGTCATGGACGTTCACCAGGAAGCCGTTGGTCAGCCGCGAAACGTCAGCGAGCTCATCTGAGCCGTCTTCCGGCAGCCGCTTGGTCAGGTCGCCGTGTCCTTCGGCCAGGCCCGCCATCGCCGACCGCATCGTGGCAAGCCGACGCGTGATGCCCTGAGCAATCCACAGACCCAGGCAGCACGTCGTGGCGGCCGCTGTAAGGGCCAGTGTGATCAGCAGTGTCGTCTGCGAGCCGATGAAGCCGGCCGCGTTCTGCTCTTCGGTCGCAAGCGCGGTGTTGGCCAGTTTGACCGCTTCGTCGACGGCGCTGCGATGCTCTTCGTAGATGGGTTTGAACTGCTCGACCAGCAGAGTATTGAGCGTGTCCCATTCGCCGTTCTTTACCGCCGAAGCACCGCGCTGAGTCCAGACGGAGAAGAAGCGAGCCGCCGGCTCGTGCGCCGCGTTGAGCAGCGCGGGCCGAAGCGGATCACCCTCTGCCAACGCAGTCCGCCAGTGTTCATGACGGGCGGCATACTCCTCCTGCAGGGTCACCATTCTGTCCGAAAGTGCCTGAACGCGGGCAGGGTCGCTGCGTTCAGCCTGCATCCGCAGTACGGTCAGATAGCTCTCGATGATGTACAGCGGCGGGGGGAGGATGTCTGCGATGAGATCCTTCTTGCTGACCACTTTGCCGTACACCGGGCCGCCGACTTGCACTCGGCTGAGTGTCTGTTGTGACACGATCCCGAACGCCCCGAGGCCCACGAGCGGAACGCAGACCAGAATCAACAGCTTTGTGCGAATCTTCAAGGGTAACTCCGTGAACAACTTGGTCCGATATGCCGTCTTGTGACAGGCCGGGACGGTCAGCCGCGTATTGGTCGGTCGTTGGGTGATAGAAATGAAGCAAATGTGGCGAGGCACATACGCGATGACTTCCGGTGGGAGCCGTCGTGACGTCCTGCACCGATCAGTGTTGAGGGATTCGCCCGAGGATCAGCCAGCAATAGCCCGGCGTGAGTGTGCATGGCCGACCCCGATCATCCATGGTCATCCGTAGGTGCAGTCCAGCAGCCTTCACGCATCCCAGGAATCTCTCCGGGCTCCAGCACGCCAGCGTGTAGCGTCCCAGCGCAGTCTGCTCTCCGCAGAGCCGTGTGGTCATGGCCACTTCCCGACCATCGGGGAAGCGACGGGAAGGTGGGTGAGGCACGAACGTGGTGATCTGGCGGACCAAGAGCCGGCGATCCGCGTATCGCAGCCGGCCGGTTTCGATCGTCTCGCTTTCGACAAACTCATCGCTCCGCAGCAGCCCAATACCGACGACGTAGATGCCGCCTCTGCGGCTCTTGGTCTCCGGCGCCAGCAATCTCGCCATGTGACCCAGGTGTGTCCGCAACTGCCGGGCAGTGTGCAGGTGTCGGATGGTGTTGTCCAGACAGAACGCCACCTGCACTGTGCCCTCGATGGCTGCCGGATGGGCCAGCCGCTCTTGCGACAGGTCCGCCCGGAACAGTCGACGCCGGAGCAGCGGCTCGATGCTCACCGCCGCACGAAGCATCGCCTCGCTGCGGTCGTATCCGGCCACGCCGCCGACTCGGGGTCGCAGTGCCCGAAGCAGTGGGGCGGTGCCGCAGGCGGGCTCGAAGAACAAGCTCCGGGCTGGGTCATGACCCAGATGTCTCGCCGCTTTCAGCAGAGCTCTGGCCGCGGCGGAAACGAACGGCGCTGCCAGCGCGTCATACTGCATCGGATCGCCATAAGCCGGATCGCAGGTGCCGTTGGGGTGGTCGTCCGATCGCGTGAAAGGTATGTTCCGAGTCGTCATTGAGGTGGCAGGGTAACCCCGTCCGGCCATAGGCTGGGGTATGAGCAATGCGGAGCGGTGCGTGCTGATCACCAGCCTGTGGTGGATATGTGCGGCGATGTTCGCAGGCTGTGCCGGCCCGTCGCTGATTCCCGCTGCCGGTCCGCTTCCGCCGCCGGCGGACTGCTCAACCCAAGTGGTCCGCTTTCCGGGCGGTGATGGCATCACGCTTGAGGGGCGGCTCTTTGCTCCGCGTCATGCCGAAGGTCGAACGCCCCTGCCCGATCAGTTCCGCGACGTCACGGTGCTGTTCTGCCATGGGGTAGCCGACACCGCCGAGAGCCAAATGGCTGATATCTTTCGAGAGGCCGGCTGGCGGGTATTCGCATTCGATTATCGTGGTTTCGGGAACTCCGACGGCGGCCCTTTCACCAATCAGGCTCTCGCTGCCGACGCCGTCGCAGCGCTCAACGTTCTCCGCTCCCGTGAGGATGTGAACCCCGATCGCGTTCTTCTGTACGGACACTCCATGGGAGGTGTATACGCCATGGCCTGTGCGGCCGCCGCTCACGCCCAGGGCCGTCCGGTCGCAGGGGTCATTGCCGGATCGCCGTTCTCCCGATGGCGAGATGTCGCCAATGACCTTGTGCCGGTGGTCGGCTGGCTGTTCGGCGGGTCTGACCCTCCCGAGCCCGTGCAGTACGCCGAAGCTCTCGGTGCGACCCCGCTGCTTTTGCTGCATGCGGCCGATGACCATGACGTTCCACCATACCACTCGCTTCGGCTGTTCGCTGCGGCTCGTGCACGGAGGGTTCCCGTCACGCTGCACATCACCGCCACCGGCGGCCATGTCTGGGCCTACCAGCCCGGCGGCGAGATAGACGCGGTGATTGACCGCTGGCTGCAACGAGTGCTTCGGCCGACCAAAGGTGCGACCGGCCTCCCGCCCGGGCGGAGTCGATCTCAGCAGCGCTCCCCCGGTGCGTGAACCGCCCGAACGATGCAGCCCGCGGTTCACGCGGCACCTGATGCCGGGCCACGCCTGACTGGCGCGATCCGTCCGGGTGGTCGGATCACCCGTATGTCGAACTCTTCCTGATCAGCGTGCGTGAACTGATCCTTGCTCACGTCATGTCCCTCGGCCTCGACAATCGACAGATCGTCCCGCTTGAGAAGCTCGTAGGTTTCGCCCAGACAGTCCTCGTCGAGCATGTTGCTCGTTCCTGAATGCCGCACGTGGCGTACAACGGGCTTGCACGGATGGAACGGATCAAAGGTGAGCACTACTCCCCGTCGGCCATTGTTCAGTCGCACGATGCTGCCGGGCGAGTACGCTGGAACTGCCCACAGCAGCGCCTTGAACGCCACCGGGTCGATGATTCTGGAGCGAGCCATTGCCAGCATGCGTCGCAGCACTCGCACCACCGGCACGCGGTGATGCTCCTGCCATAGACCCTCCGGCGGATTGCGCAAATAGTCGAACGTGTCGGCGATCGCCAGCACTCGGGCGAACACGTGGATCTGCCCGGCTCGCATCGGCACAAGCTCTCCATCCTCTGTTTCCATGCAGCGAGGAAAGCCGCTTCCGTCGCACCGCTGGTGGTGCTGGAGAATGGCTGTAGCCGCCGTTGGCTCGATTCGTCCTTTGACCATTTCGTAGCCGACGCCCACATGGGCCTCGATCCGTGGATCCGCCCAGTCCATGGTCGCTCGCCACCGCTCCAGGGCATCTGATGGCACCCGCTGCATCCCGAGATCATGCAGCAGCGCACCCACGCCCAGATTCTCAACCTGGCGGGCAGCTGAGGGCGACACCTTCGGTCGCTGGTCAATCAAGCAGGCTTCGAGTTTCAAGCCCATCAGTAGGCTCAGGAAGCATACTGCGCCGCTGTGCAGTGCGAGCGGTGTCTCGCCGTTGACCACGTCGCTGATCAGCAGTGCCGCCGACTTCGCTTCGGCAAGTGTGCTGACCATCTGTCGTACTGAACAGGCATACGACCGGAAGTCCAACTCGGCGAACCGCCCGTCCCGCACCCGTTCCAGCAATCGCCCGACGAGCACGGCCACTTCGTGCTGCTGCATGACCACCTCCGGACTGATGTACCTCATCACCTGATCAAGTGCCGGGTAGCGGATCCACAACTGCTTGACTTGCAGTTCAGACAGGCGCCGCAGCGCCGGCTCATCCAGCACGAAGCCCGGGCGCAGCAGCACATGCCCGGGCGACATCGGGTGGAACACCGGAAGGGCCAGGGTCATCCCCGGCTTGGCGCTGGTTGTTCCCAGACGCAGCATCACCCGGGGGCATCGGCCCTTCTGTGTTGTCACTTTCTGCCTTGCGGCCTTTCACCGCAGCTGGTCCCACAACCCTCGCTGCATGCGCCGATTATCGGCCGATGTCACGCTGCGGGTCGGTCCGCCCGCGCTCGGTCCGTCTGCTCGCGGCCTGCGAGGATCCGCCGCCTGGCAACAACTGAAAAGTCGCGGGCGCTCTCGCAGAGAGGATCAGCACCACCGCTCGGTCTCCGGCTGCCCGGCGCTGCCGCAGCAGCGCTTCGCCGAAGGGGATGACATCCTCGGCAAACAGGCCACCAGGCCCGCTTTGAGGCCCCAGCCCGCTCTCGACGGTGTCCCTCCCGGTGGCCGACGGCAGCTCGCCTGCTCCGGTGGCGATGACCCGGCCCGTGGTGGCAGCAGGTTCCGACGCGTCGCTCACAGGACTGGAACTCTGCATAGCCGGGGTCAGATCAGGCCAGATGACCATCGACCAGCCCGCTGGAAGAGAGGTCGCCAGTCCCAGCCGAGAGAACACCAGCCCATGTTCCCGCCAGTTCTGTGCCCGACCGCTCATGGTTGGGCCGGTCTGATCCGTTGACGCACCGTCGGCTCGCCGGATCGCCGGTGCATCAGCCCACTGGAGGGCCAGTTGCACATCCAGTACGGCCGGAATGGTCCATGATGCCCCGTCAGGCGACCGATCTCCGCCGGGGGCGATCCACCCCCGTGCCATGAGCCGGGGCGAGCCGTCGCCGGCTCGCCAGCGTGAATCATGCAGCCCGATCGTCACCGGGCCGCCCGATCGTGGTCCGGTGAACACTGGTCTGAACACCGCCCCTGGATCCAGCCACAGCTCATCCACCCGCTGCAGCGACGGTGTTGTTGAGAGCACACGGGCTGGACCTGCCCCGGAGATATCCGACCGTCGCAGCCGCCTTTCCAACTCGGCCAGTTCGGCTGTTTGGACGACCGCTACCCGCAAACCGGCCCGCTGCCACACCGACACGCCATCACTCGGAACCACCGTCGGCGCGTCCGGCCGCGTCGCCAGTTTCGCAATCTCCATCAATACTGTGCTGGTTGCATCAGCCGGCGTGAGCCAACTGCGAACCTCCAAGCCCGATCGCTCCACCGAGAGCAGGGGTTCCGCCAGCGTGCGATCGGCGTCTTCCGACGTCTGCCCGCCCGCCCCGGACTTCAGGCCGGCCGCGTCAGCCCCGGTCCGCTGGCATCCGGCCAGCCCCACGAGAGCCAACGCCGCAGCCGCCAGCCAGACCCCGTTTCGAACGGTCGGTCTGGCGTGCACCCTAGCCCCGGTTATAAGGACCTTCCCCCGCCGTCTGACCAGATGGCTTGACGATCCGGCCATGCGCGGGCATCGTATCAGAACAGGGCGGGGCGGGCTGAAGGCGAAAGTGCAGAGAGGACCCAGTCATGATCCCCTGTTGGACGTTGGCCGTCGTGACATGCACTTGGATCACGGTCATGGCTTCTGCGGGCGTTGACGTTCCCGCCTCAACACCGCCGGCACCCTCGCCCGATGCAGCGGCTCCGTCTAGGCCGGTCCAGGCGTTTTCCGGCCCGATGGTGTCCGCCGCCATCGCCGTCCCCCAATCTGCGCGAGCCGGGCGTTCAGCCCAGCCTGAGGCCTCAACCGCTGCATCCCCGGCCGGTCCGGCGGTCCATGCACCCGCCACGCCCCAGCCCGCCGGCGTTCAGAGGCGGGTCATCGGCTGGATTGCCACCTTGAACCCTCCCGGGCTGGGCCCTCGCTTCGAGGGCGTCGTTGGCCCAATCTTCCCGACGTGCTCGAACCAAGCCGACCGGAGCAACGTCCCCGCCGCCGGACTTCACGCGGCCGGTGCTTACCCGCCTGGTCCTCAATCCCTCAGCCCTGCCGTGCAGCCCCCGGCTTTACCGGGGACGCGCCGATCCCACAGCCGGCTTCGGGGTGAAGGGATTGTCGCGCCCGCGGTCGGCCTGCCCGCCGGTCGCCCCCCGCTTACGCAGCTTTCCCAGCAGCGTACCCGGTCGCATCGGTGACGGCACGCTCGGTTCAAACTCTTCCGCCTCGGGCCGGATGTGCCGGCCATCGATCTGCTGGTCGCTGTCCGGCAGCAACGCCTCCGCTCCACCCCGCCGCAGTGCCCGGGCGGCCTTGGCATTGCTGGCGAGCATCGTCCGAATCCACCGCCGAACATGCTGCGCAGTGATCGGCGCTTCTCCGGACGCTTGCTTGGCCGCCTTGCTGATCTCCTCATGACTGAGCGTCGCTTCGGTCAGGCTGGCTATCAGCGGTTCAACAAGTTCCGACTTGAGCAGGTCGGCCATCTGGCGACTGGTGCGATGGATCAGCCAACTTCCCGTCCCAAGACCAGCCAACCCCGGAACCACTGTCAGCCAGATAGAGGACACGCCGCCCGCCAGGCCCACACAGAGCCAGATCAGTCCAGAGGTGCAGAGCGCAATCGCCACCCAGAAACCCACTTGTCGAACCTGCCCGCGAGAGAGCATCGCCCCGTGAGGCTCCACCCGCTTGATCAACTCGGCGGCAATCGCCTGACGGTCCTCCGGCCCCAGCCCCACGCCCGGGCCGCTCTCCAGGGCAGCCATCGCGCTGCATTCGTCGGTTAACTCCTGGGTCCGCTCGGCCGGTAGATCAGCCAGCGCCGCATCCAGTGTCGGTGGAGGCCCCATCACCACCACCGGCGAGCGGGGCTTCACCCATGCCGCCCGACCTTCGGGCGTCGCGGCATGAAACAGCACCTTGCACTGCAGGCAGCGGCACTCCACCAGTGCCGGCTTGGAACCACCGATCGGAATCAGGTTGATGTGCGGTGTTCGGGCGACGCCGACACGCAAGGACAATCGTGGTGCCCGGCATACCGGGCAGAACTCCACCCCCCAGCCGAGGGGTGTCCGGTTCAGGTAATGACCCGCGTGGATGAACATGGCAACGGGGCACCGCAGGAGCAGTTCAGGGCGATCGCAGTGGCAACCCGGCAAGCAGCAGCCGAACCGGAGGTGGTGGGGGGCGGGGGGACGGTTCGCTGCAGAATGTCAAGGGTGACCAACGGGACTCGAACCCGCGACGTCCGGGATCACAACCCGGTGCTCTACCAACTGAGCTATGGCCACCGTCCTATCGGGCGACGCCCCTTGCGGGACATGCCTCGAACGCGATGTTAGGGAGTTCAGATGCGGCGGGCAACGTCACCGGATCATCCCTTTCCACTCGGCCAGAGGCCAGTACTTGGTCGGGCGAGGGGGGCAGCGGTGGACGGGCCGGGCGGGGGGAGTGGGCGGGAGGTCGGTGGGGGGGTGGGGGGGAGGGGCCAGGGGGGCGAGGGGGAGCGGCCCAAGAGCGCACGGCCAGGCGGCCTTTGGGCTGGACTGGAAAATGGGCCGGCTGCAGTTCCCGGTGGTCGCCCCTGACTGATGACCGTTTGGCTTGCCGCGCGGGGATGCCCCAGCACTGGGGCCTCGCCGGCTTGCATGTGCCCAAGTTCGGCCGGAAGCACTGGCCCGTCGCCGTCTCAATCTGGCACGTCACATCCCGGCACATGACGACTCGCAGTGTCGTTCCCGAGGCGGGGAAGATCTGCGGCGCAGGTCAGCCAACGACCAGTTTGGCCGCCCGCTGCTCGAGGCACACAAACAGCCCGACGGTCAAGATCGCCAGCACCACAATGAAGACCCACGGCGACACAGGGCTGATGTCAGCCAGTGTCACCTCGCCGAGATTGCCCAGCGGCACCAGCATGCGGTGGATGCTCGGGAAGGCTTCGGCGTAGACCGCCGCCCCGACGAGGGCGCCCAGTACACCCACCATGGCATCACGCGAGCTCTGGCCGACCGCCGCCAAGGCCGTGCCAGGGCAGTACCCCAGCAGCACCATGCCCACACCAAAGATCAGTCCGCCCGCTGCGTTCATCCCCAGTTCGGCCGTCTTGAGGTGCAACCCTTTGATCATCCCCAGGCCGAGCATCGCATAGATTCCGACTGAGCTGACGATGATCGCCGTCAGCATGGTCTTCAGCACCATGTGGTCGCGGAACAGGAACTGCCCGACGATCACGTGGTACCGCGTCACGCCGCCGCGATGGAGCAGGAAGCCGAAGATCAACCCTGTGATCGCGCCCAGGAGAATCGTCCGCGGATCAGTAAAGAAGTTGGTAAGCATGGCTTAGGACTCCAAACGGTTGTCGGTGGACGGGGCGGAGGCCGGCACGCGACCGAACAGCGCAAACGCGGTGGCGATGCCGCTGATGAACGTGGTCACGAAGAAAATCCAGTTCCAGACGGCCAGTTGCAGCCCGCCGGAAATCCCGTAGCCGCTGGTGCAGCCTCCGGCCATGCGGGCCCCGAACAGCAGGATGAACCCGCCGGCGAGGGCCGCCAGCAGCCGCTTGACACGCGACGCCCCGAATCTTGCCGCCCACAGCCCCGGCACCGCCTCGCTCCGCAGGCTGCGGCTCAGCCGTACTTCGCTGAACGCACCGGCGATCAGCGTCAGATGGAGCGACATCTGCCAGTCGAACACCGGCTTGAACCCGCCCACCTTCGTCCCGTATTCCTTCGGGTAGTGCATTCTCTCTGCGACGTGCTCGGCCTCCGCCGTGCACAACGCCGTACCCGCCGCCCCAACCAATAACGTGCTCGTGCCCGGCGACTTGTCTATGAACAGAAATGTCGCCCAACTCAGCAGACCGATGCCGGTACCGATCGCATACAGCGACCACCAGGCCCGTCGCCATAGACCCATCGGCGGCTGGTTCATGGCGAGGCCCGCCGGCGATGGGGCGGGCCGGTCTGTTGCGGGCGGATCGGTGCCGTGAACGGTGGTGGGGGGGCATGAGCGAACTCCGAGATGCGGCGCCGACCGTCGCTGCGCGGTCAGCCCCATGTCTTCAGAGGCCTTGGTGCTGCCCTTGGTTCCAAATCCGCCGTCGCCCCTGTTTGGCGGGCGCTGCAACTGCTACCCCCCCGGGCCGCGCCCCCGCCCCCGCCCTACCCCCTCCCGCGCCGGCTCGAAAAACTGTTGCGACCGGGCCGTTGCAGCGGTTGTTTCATGTCCGTCGCCGCCGATTGTCGATACTGGAATCACCTCCAAGAGCCCTCACGCCTGGCGGCCACCCGGAGGAGGGGGGTGTTTTTTTTTTGAGGGGGGGGGGCGAGAAGGGCAGCGGGGTGACGGGTGGGGGGTGGGGGGAGAAGGAGCAGCCATGACCACCGAGACAGTCCCCGCACCGTCCGCCACACCCGCAGTCGCTTCAGCCTCCCTTGGGGCAGGCTCGCGATTTCCCTTCGGCATCCTCATCGCCTTCATCCTCGGCACCGCCCTCGGATTGATTGGTGGGGCTTTCCTCGGCCCCCTGGCCGAACGCTGGACTGGCGGCGGTGCCATCGCCCCCGAAGCCCGTGCCCCCGGCAGCCGAGGCCCCGCGACCCCCTCCCCGGGCGATGAGCGGGCCGAGGGCCAGCCAACCGCCGATGCCCCAGTGGGTGGGGCGACGCCCCCGGTCAATCCGGCCCCCGCGGCGCCGGCCAACCCGGCCGCGCCTGCCACGCCCGCTCCCGGCGGCAAGTAACCCAAACCGCTTGGCCATTGCCACGCAGGTGCGGCCTCCGCCGCACTACGCTGCCGCATGGCCAGTCAGCGTTCTGTCGTGCAACTCGGCGCCCGCACCTCCCTGCTGATGGGGGTGGATTTCGTCCCGCTTCCAGCTCGCCCGGCCTCATCCACGCCCGCCGTCGCCGACACCATGGCTGCCCCCGGGTTGACCCCGTCGGCTGGTTCGCCCGCCCATCGCCCCGCTGCAGCCCCTGCAGCCGCGTGGGCCACGCTGCCGCCGCTGGTCGGCCCTCGCGCTGCCAAATCGCGTGAAGCCGCCCACGGCGAGTTGGAGGCCATTCGCACCCGCTATCTCGCCGACGCCCCGCACAACCAGTTCAACACCACCTTCACCAACATCGTCTTCGGCGAGGGCGACCCCCGCGCCCGGCTGATGTTCATCGGCGAGGCCCCCGGCGCCGACGAGGACCGCACCGGCCGTCCCTTCGTCGGCAAGGCCGGCCAACTGCTCGAGAAGATGATGGCCGCCATGGGCCTCCGGCGTGAGGAGGTCTATATCGCCAACGTCCTTAAGACCCGGCCGCCCGACAACGCCACGCCCACCAGCTTTGAAATCGACCTGTGCAAGATGTACCTCTTTGACCAGGTCGCTGCGGTGATGCCCGAGGTCATCGTCACCCTCGGCCTCCCGGCCAGCCGCACCGTGCTGAGTGCTGAGCCCGGCGCCAGCATGGCCAGCATGCGGGGCCGCTGGGCCGAGTTCCGCCACCCCGACGAACTGCGTTTCGCCCACGTCCGCGTGCCGGTCATGCCCACCTTCCACCCGGCCTACCTCCTGCGGGCCTACACCGAGGAGAACCGTGCCAAGGTCTGGTCTGATCTGCGCATGGTCATGGAGCGGCTGGGCATGCTCGGCGGGCAGCCAGGCGGGGCCTGAATACAGCAAACCCCGGCGGGGGCCGGGGTTTGCGGGGTCTGCGGGAAGTTGGCCATCACACCGGAATTCAGAACCGGTACGACAAGCTGCCGCCGATGAACGCCGAACCGTCCAGGTCACGCTGGTTGAACGTCTCGCCGCCGTTGCGGAGCGTCTCGAACTCGCTCCACACGATCATGCCGCCGTCCAGCCGCAGCGTCAGGTCCTTGCCGAAGGTGTACTGGATGCCGGCGCCGACCGGCACCCGCTTGTCGCGGAACACGCCGCTGGGCAGCCGGCTGTTCTCCTCAAGCCGGAAGGCCCGCGACTCGTAGCGGCCGAACAGCAGGAACTGCCAGTTGGTCGTCAGGTTGGCCGAGAACTCCAGGCCCAGGCCGCGAGAGGCCAGCCGCATCGTCGGGCTGATCTTCCAGTCAATGCCCACGATGGGCACGAACAGCGTGCTGTCCTCCAGCCGCGAGGCGATCGCCACGCCCGCCGACAGCGTGAAGTCGCGCGAGAAGCTGTACGCCGCCGCGATCAGGCCGCCCCCGGTCAGAGACTCAGACCAGTCGGCGTCGCTCTCGCCGGAGAAGTTCAAAAAGCCACTGGAGATGATGTTCCACTTGTCGTCCAGCCTCCACCGCAGCGACGGCCCGAGGTTGACCGAGTACATGTCCGACCAGGGTTCGCCGCTGCCGGGCACCAGGCGGGTGTCGCCCTTGAGCGAGTACCACGAACCCTCGACACCCAGGTCCACGCCGATGCTGACGTTCTCGCCGGCCGGGAAGGTGATGCCCAGGTCCAGGCCGCCACGGGTCACGTTGGTGTCGGCGTCACCGCTGCCCCGCAGATCGGTGCGGAACGCGTGCGACGTGTTGGCCACCAGCGTGAACTTCAGTCCGTCAAAGGCGCCCTCGGTGCGGGTGCCCACGGCGCCGGGAACCGGCTGGCCGGTGGGCGAAACGTCCTGGGCGAACGCGCCGGCCGTCAGGCCCGCAACAGTCACAACGGCAAGTGCAAGAGAACGATGATTCCGCATGGCTGCTCCGAGAAAAAGGGTGACAGGGCCCCGGCTTCGGGGAGTCGAGGGTATCCGCACAGTGCCAACTCCTCCCGTCCCGCCCCGCCGTTCCCGCCGCCCGTCCGGCTCCGACCGCCCAATGACAAACGCACGCCCGGGTGGATGCCGGGCGTGCGTGGGGTTGATCTCGAACGCGACTTGGCCGGATTACAGCAGCGGGTTCTTCACGCCGTAGTTGTACGGGGCAGTGGGGGAGAGGTTGGGCTGGATGTTGATGTACACGTCGGAGTACAGCTCGGAAGCCTCCGGCGTCGGCGCCGTCTCGGCATACTCCAGCGAGTCCAGCGCGATCGCCTTGCACTCCTGCACGATCTTGTCCACATCCGCCTCGCTCAGGCACCGACGCTCGGTCAGCAGGTGCCGCTCCAGCAGGGCGATCGAGTCGCGCTGCTTCACCGCCTCCACCTCGTCCTTGGCGCGGTACTTCTGCGGGTCGGACATCGAGTGGCCCTGGTACCGATAGGTCAGCAGGTCCACGAACGCCGGACGTGAGTTCTCGCGGCAGCGATCCACCAGCGGCTTGAACTGGTCGTAGATGTCCAGGATGTCCATCCCGTTGATGTGCACGCCCTCGATGCCATAGGCCTTGGCCTTGGCCGTCAGGTCGTGCGCCATGGTGGTGCCCCGCTCGATGGCCGTGCCCATCGAGTAGCGGTTGTTCTCCACGATGTAAATCACCGGCAGGCCCCACAGCCCGGCCAGGTTCATCGCCTCGTGCAGGGCGCCCTGGTTCAGCGCGCCGTCGCCCAGGTAGCACAGGGCCACCTTGCGCTTGGCCGCGCCGCCGTCCACCGCACGCTTCATCACTTCCACTTCGTACTTGGCGGCGAAGGCCAGCCCCGCCCCCAGCGGCGTCTGGGCGCCCACGATGCCGTGCCCGCCGTAGTTCCAGTTGGGCTTGTCGAACATGTGCATCGAGCCGCCCTTGCCCTTGGCGCACCCGGTCACCCGCCCGAACATCTCCGCCATGCAGGCCCGGGCCGACATGCCACGCGCGAGCGCATGACCGTGGTCGCGATACGCGGTGACGATCGGGTCGTCCTGATTCACCGAGCCGATGGTGCCGACGGCCAGCGCCTCCTGCCCGATGTACAGGTGGCAGAACCCGCCGATCTTGGCCTGCTGATAGGCCTGGGCGCAGCGGTTCTCGAACTCGCGGATCAGGATCATGTCCCGCAGCCACTTGATCAGCGTCGCGTCCGGCAGCGCCGCCGACGGACGGGTCTTCTTGTCCGCATCCTTCTTGCCGGACGCATTGAGGAACCCCGCGTCCATGTGCACCTTCGACGAGGTGATCGCGTACAGGTTGGACGCAGCGGGCGAGCCGGCGTTGGGGCCGCCGGCGTTGGAGCCGTTCGTTGCAGCGGACGCAGCAGGAGCGTGGGTGGTCATGGTGGCCTGGGGGTTGAACAAACGGACGGGACCGGAACAAATGGGCCGAGCGGACGGACCGAACGAAACGGGAACAAACAGCCCGCCGCCCGAACAACGATGATACGCGTCGGAACCCCCGCCGGACGCCCGCCTCCCCCGTCTGGGGAGCCCATTTGGGCCCCGCCGGCCCTGTTCCCGCCCCTGCGAACGGTTGACTTCACGGAGTTTGGGTCTAGAGTCTCATCCAGATTGCGGGGTAGAGCAGCCTGGTAGCTCGTCGGGCTCATAACCCGGAGGTCAGTGGTTCAAATCCACTCCCCGCTATTGCCCGGGTCGTCCAGAAACTGGGCGACCCACCCGTTAGAAGTGAACGCCCCGACCGCAAGGCCGGGGCGTTTGCGTTTCCGGGTCGCGTTTTGCCGAGTGTCTCGACATGCCCCACCGCGGGAAGTCTCACCGACTTGCGCGGTGAGACTCACGGGGCGCGGCATCTGGCCTGCGAGGACGCTTCCAAACCCAAAAAGTCTCAGAGTCTCTGTGTCTCACCCGGCACGCCGTTATAGCCGTGACTCGACATCTCGTGGGTCGGCAACACGTGGCGGGCCTGGCAGGGGCGACGGCGATTTCGAACGCAAACTCGATCCGTGTGATGCCAACGCATCGACGCGCTTCGCGTGAGCGCGGCAGCGAAGGTGGTGGCGATCCCACCGCACAACTCGAATCAGATCGATCCCTCACATGCCCAGTGCGGACAGCCCGCCTCCGCGTGGCGTATGTAGCCGGGGAGAAGACATGCCTTGCCT
>JAJTDF010000089.1 GCA_021294835.1 Planctomycetaceae bacterium | reverse complement strand
GGGGGGGGGGGGGGGGGGGGGGGGGGGGGGGGGGGGGGGGGGGGGGGGGGTGATCGTCAGGCCTGCGGCGGAGCGGGCAGGGGCACGCCGGCGGCGCGGGCGCCTTCGGAGGCGATGGCGGCGAGGAGTTCTTCGGGCTGGTTGGTGCCGATCTGCCAGCGGCGCTTGCGGGCAAGCGTGAGGACGAGGACGTGCTTCTGGCCGGCGGTGGCGTGCCAGCATCCGGGGGTCCACTGGATGCCCACGCGGGCGGTGGAGGCCCGCTGCACGGCGCACTGGGTGATCTGGCTGATGGGGATGGTGCGGACCATGCCGGGGAAGATGGCAGGGCGGGCGGCGACGTGAACGGCGCCGGAGTGGACCTGCACGATGAGTTTGAGGCGGGTGAACCAGAGGAGCAGCAGGCCGTCGACGGTGATGATCAGACCGAGCACGGCGGCGCCGGTGGCGACGGGCATCCGGCCGGTGGCGGTCATGGCGGTGATCAGCAGCAGCGGGGTGAGGGCTGACACGGCCAGCAGGGCCATGATCCAGCGCGGGAAGGGGGTGACTTCAAGGAAGGCCGGAGTGGGGTGGTCGCCGGGATGGGGCCTGGCCTGGCGCACGGGCAACGATAGAGTGACTCGGGCGGGGCAAGGAGCACGGGCATGCGGCAGCAGGAGATCGACGCGATTGCGATGGACGCGGCGGTGGCGCAGGCGCGCAAGTCGTTGGCGGAGGGGGGCATTCCCATCGGGGCAGCGCTGGTGGACCGGGACGGGCGGGTGGTGGGCGCGGGGCACAACCTGCGGGTGCAGCAGGGGGACACGACGGCGCACGGGGAAACGTCGGCGATTCGCAACGCGGGGCGGCGGCGGGACTGGCGGACGCTGACGCTGGCCTCGACGCTGTCGCCGTGCGCGATGTGCACGGGGACGGCGATTCTGCACCGCATTCCGCGGGTGGTGATCGCCGAGAGCGTGAACTTTCAGGGTCGGGAGGACTGGCTGAAGCAGGAGGGCGTGGAGGTGGTGAACCTGCGCGACGCGGGGTGCATCAGGATGATGGCGGAGTGGATCGCGGCCAATGGCGATCTGTGGAATGAGGACATCGGCGACCCGGAGGTGACCAAGTAGGCGGCGCTGAGTTAGTTGGCGGCGACTTCCAGGTAGCCGCTGACGATGTAGCCGAAGCCGTTCTCGCCGGCGGCGCCGCTGACGGGCGGGCCGCTGGCGGCTGAAGCGCGATACAGGTGGGTGCTCTCGGCCTTGGTGAGGGCCTCGGGCACGGCGAAGCGGACGAGATCAAGCCGGCCGAGCTCGCGGACGCCGGCGCTGGTGCGGGCGAAGACCGAGCCGTAACTGTCGACCGAGAGGGCGTCGGGCGAGGTGGTGAGGGTGACGCCGGGGGGCACGGAGAGGAAGGGGAGGAGGCGGCGCTTGGTGCCGGCGCAGGAGACGGCCAGGGCGCCGTCGGCGTCAATCGTGAGCGTGCCCAGGCGGGTGTAGCGGGGCTGGCCGTCGTCGCCCAGCACGGCGAGGTAGCCGGCGCCGACGATGGCGATGTCCAGTTCGCGGCCGCTGTGCAGCAGGCCGGCGAGGGCGGGGTCGGCGGGTGGTGCGGGGGGGGCGTCGGGGTCGGTGGGGTTTGCCGATGGTGCTGCGGGGATGGGGGCGGTGGCGACGGGCGTGCCGGCGGGCCAGACGGGGATGTCGGCCGCGTCGGCGGTGGTGGTTGTGGTCGCGGTTGTTGTGGTGCGGGTGGGCAGGCCGACGCGGCCCATGGCCTCGCGGGTGGCGGTGCGGGTGGCGGAGGTGGCGGCCTCGGTGACCGGGGCGGCGACTTCATCGGCGGCGGCAGCGGCCATGGCGCCGCCGACGGCGGTGACGATGGCGCAGCCGCCGGAGCAGGCGGCAAGCAGGGCGAGGGCGGCGGGGAGGGCGAGGCGGCGGAGGGAGGTGTGCATGGGTGGGGCCGGTGAAGGGGCAAGCGGGAACCGGTGAATCATCGCGATGTGGAGGGGTGCGGCCCATGGCTGGGGGCCGCGTTGGGGTGATCACCTTGGCGGGAGGGGGGTGGGGGCGGGGGCGGGAATGGGGGTGGGGGCGGGGGTGTCGTCGGGCGGGTCGGCCGGGGTTTGGGTGGTGGCGGGCGGCGGGAGGTGGTTGGCCAAGTGAGCGCGGGCGAAGGTGGCGGTGGCCTCGGCCAGATCACGCGAGAAGGTGAGCAGGGTGCGGGAGCGTTGGCCCCCGACTTCGACCTGGATGGCGTCGATGCCGCCAGGGGTGTGGCTGCCGTAGGTGGCGACGATGTGGCCGCCGTCGAAGAAGGTCTCGCGGCCGATGCCCTGCTCGGGCGCGTCGGCCTCGGGGAGGATGCGGTGGCCCTTGGCGGCCAGGGCGCCGAAGACGGAGGTGGGGCCGGTGAGGGCGTCGCGGCCGGCGCGGGTGATCAGGGCCTGCACGGTGCGGCCGTTGCGGGTGCCCCGGACGACGGCATCGGGCACGCGGGCCTGGCCGTGGAGATCGAGCAGCAGGCCCTGGCCGAAGCGGGCGTGGATCTCGTCCACCGCGGTGCGGAGGGCGCGGTGGAAGGCGTGGTAGTGGCGGGCTGAGGCGGGGTTTTCGAAGGCTTCGTCGGGGGCGCGGTTGGCGTCGGCATCGCGCCGTGAGAAGTGGGCGATGACCAGATAGGGCTTGCCGCCGAGGCGGTCGGTGAGCCGCTGGGCGAGGAGGGCGGCCATCTCGGCGGTGTTGACATCGCGGACCAGCACGGCGCCGGGGGCGGTGCGATCAGACGAACCGGGGATGCGGACCTGGCCGCCGTGGCCGGCGACGATGAGGATGGGGAGCGTGCCGCGCTGGGCGGAGAGGAGTTCGTCGGGGGCGGCGAGTTCGGGGAGGGGGGAGGGGGCGGGGGTGCCTTCGAAGGCGGGTGGGCTGCTTCGGCCGGCTGGCTGGCCCCACGCAAAGAGGGCGTACACACCGGCGAGGGCCGCGGCGGCAAGACAAAGAGCGATGTTGCGACCGGCGGTCATCTGTGCGTCTCTTGGGCGGCGGTGAACGGTGTGGTACACTCCAGCCGGGGGGCGGCTGCACGCGCCGGCGGGCGGGTGCGGGGGCATTATGGCGGCGAATCGGGAGTTGCGACGTGCAGGAGTCGGCTGAACAGGGCGGTGGTTCGCGGGATGAAGCGGCCTTTGCCAGCGATCGGTTCGTGGAGCGTCGGAGTCACCAGCGACTGCTGGTGGCTGTGGCACTGGCAATTCTGGGTGTGCTGTCGATGGCGTGGATGGCCGGGTGGGCGTGGAAGTTGTGGGGCGATGTGTCAGCCCAATACGGCGCCACACGATGGCCGACGACCGAAGGCCGAATCACGTACAGCTTGGCAGCGCCGGTGGCTTTGGCAAGCGGCCGGACTGAGTACCGGGTTGTTCTCACGTACGACTACCAGGTGGGTCGGCTGTCGTTCATCGGCTCACGCGTCCGGCTGTGGCGGGGGAGCGTGACCGACGAGGCTTGGCAGCGGGCCGTCGCCGGGCGTTACCCGGTGGGGACCAAGGTGCCGGTGTACTACGACCCGGATAACCCTCGAACCGCTCTGCTGGAGCCCGGTGCGGCGCTGGAGGATGTGGGGCCGGGGGCGGTGCTGTTGGGGCTGGCGATGGTGCCGGTGTTGCTGTGCGGGCTACTGGTGCGGCACTGGCGGTGGTTGGAGGTGCCGACGGTGGGAAGGTGGCGCCTGCGGCGGGATCCGGTGGCGACGCTGGAGCCGCCGAGATGGTCGCCCGTGATCACCGGTCTGGCATTGAGCACAGCGATGCTGCTGACGCTGCCGACGATGTCGCTGCGGTTGGGCGCCGGAGTGTGGGGACCGGTGATCGGCGTCACCATGGCGGTTGTGTCAGGCGCAGGGCTGTGGTATGCGCTCCGGAGGCGGGCGGTGAGAAGTTGGGGTCATCTGGTGGTGAACAGCGGGCTGGGCGTGCTCATGGCGCCGGGAAGGAACGGGGAGCGATATGTGTTTGAGTTTGGCGCCGTCGCAGGCATCGGGGCGAGGCACCTTTGGCGGCGGCACCGGGGCTTCAAGGTCCACCGGTACGAAGTGTGGGTGGAGCCTGCGCACCAGATCAACCAGCCGGTGCGGGTGGCCCGCTTCGCCCGCAAGCGCGACGCAGAGGCGGTGCGATCATGGATTCTGGCGGAGATGGGTCGTCAGGAGCCTCAGTGGGACGAGGTGGTTACGCATTGGCGCGAGCGATGGGGCGGGAGCGAGCAGGTCACGCCGACACCTGATGAGCGGCGGCTCGCTGAACTGGCGCGGGGTCTGCGTGAACTGAGTGTGGAGCCCAAGGCATGATGCCGGTATTGCAGTCGGCGAGCGCGGATCCGGGCCGTTGGGAACGCCGCGGCGGATGGCTGGCGGTGCTGGTGACGGTGCTGATGGGGGTGGGCGTGCTGGGGCTGTGGGCGGGGTTGGGGGTGGCGGGCTGGTTTGTGGGTGAGGAGGTGGTGACGCAGCAGCAGAGCCGGACGTGGCCGTCGGTGAACGGCGAGGTGATCGAGAGCCAACTGATCACTTCCCAGGGCCGGCGCGGGTCCACCAACTACCGGGCGCAGGTGAAGTTCCGGTACACGGTGGGATCGCGGACGGTGTCGGCCTCCAGCGTGCGGGCGTTGTCGTTTGGCCCGCGCAACGAGGCCAACCAACGCGCGGTGGTGGCGCGGTATCGGGTGGGTGCTCCGGTTTGGGTGTACGTCGATCCGGCCGATCCATCACGAGCGGTGCTGGAGCCGGGGTTGCAGGCGGTGGATCTGGGGCTGGCGCCGGCGGCGCTCACTGGGGTGTTGGCGGCGGCGCTGGTCGGCGGGTTGCTGCTCAACCGCATCAGCAGCGTGATGTCCACGCGGGTGGGCGGGCTGGTGGTCAGGCGTGGGCCGCCGGTGGTGCTCAAGACGGCGACGCTGTGGCCGGCGGTCAAGGGGCTGATGGTCGGCACCGGCGTGGCGCTGGGGGGCACGCTGGCGTGCGCGATGCTGGATGAGTTGGTGGTGCCGCTGTCGATCGCCAGTGTGGTGCTGGCGCTTGGGGGCGGGTGCGTGGGGTGGTGGCTGTGGCGGAAGCGGGAGAAGCGGTGGCAGGATGACTTGGTGATCGATCGGCAGCTCGGGCTGATCAGCCCGCCGCAGGCGGGGGTTGAGCGCACCGGGTGGAGGTTCGAGCAGATCGCCCGCGTGGGCGCGGTGCGGACCTTCACGCGGGTGAAGGGGGCGAAGGTGTACTAGTATGAGGTGTGGCTGGAGCCGGTGGCGGGCGCGGGCGAGCGTGTGAAGGTGGCGAGCCTGGACAAGGCGAAGAAGGCCGAGGCGGTGCGGGGGTGGATTCTGGACCACATGGGGCGAGAGGAGGGGACGTGGGATGAGGTGGTGGTGGATGCGGCGTCGTGAGCGGGCCGGGGGATGGGCCCGGCCAATCATCAGGCCATGAGCAGCGGGCGCAACGGGTCATCCGGGTCAGTTGATGGGGCGGGCAAGCGGCGGGGGCTGCTGTCGCGGCCGTGGTTTCGGTTGCCGGCGCTGGCGGGCCTGGGGTGGGTGATGTGGTGCGCGGTGCTGTATGCCAAGCAGGATGCGCTGATTTACCCGACGCACGTGATCGGCAACGTGCAGATAGCGCGGCCGATCGGCCAGCATGAGGAGTTGTGGCTGGAGGCGGGGGGTCTGCGGGTGCCGGCGTGGCTGCTGATGCCCCGCACGGTGGATCTGCGGCCTGTGCCGCCGGGCGGGCGGGGGCCGCTGGTGGTGTGGCTGCACGGCAATGCGGAGACGATTGATCAGGAGGCGATGGGGGACATGGCCGACATGTGGCGGCTGTGGGGGTGCGCTGTGCTGCTGCCGGAGTATCGCGGGTATGGCCGGGCGGGCGGCTCGCCGGGGGAGGGGGTGATCGTTGAAGATGTGCTGCGGATGATCGATCTGGCGGCGAAGCGGCCGGGGATCGACGGCTCGCGGGTGATTCTGTACGGGCGGTCGCTGGGCGGGGGCGTCGCGGCCCAGGTGGCGCAAAGGCTGCAGGCGCAGGGGCGGCCACCGGCGGCGTTGCTGCTGCACACGTCGTTCACGTCGGTGGCGTCGTTCGCGAGGCGGTATCTGGTGCCGAGCTTCGTGGTCACCAGCCCGTTTCGCACCGATGCGGTGCTGCCGGGGCTGACCATGCCGGTGATGGTGATGCACGGTCGGTCGGACACGATCACGCCGGTGGTGCACGCCGAGCGGCTGCACGCCATGGCGGCGGGGCGGCCGGGGTTGGCGGCGGGGGCGAACGTGCTGTACCTCACCGGCGACGGGCATGTGGACTTTCCGACCGACTTTGAGGCGTATCGGAAGGCGGTGGGGGCGTTTGTGCGGGGCAATGGGGTGCTGGTTGGGGTGGATGGGCGCGGCGAGGGGAAACCGTGATTCTGGTGTCGAGGCCGGCGTTGCATATGCAATTCAGGGGCAAGGATTCGACGCTTCATAGGTATTTTTTTGGGGTTTGGTTGGCGGTGGACAAGCGTGGCGGCGTCCTGAAACGGTTGGGCGAGGCATTCCGAATACGCTTGTGCTGATCGGCCGTGGATGCGGCCGGTGCGATGTTGTTCGCCCTGCGACGGGCGACGGCTGGTGGATTGAACAACCCGGGACGGAGTGGCAGAGGCTGCCGCGGCCCGGCCCGCTTGAAAGGACGATTGATGATGCTTCGCTCTCTTGTTTGCGCTGCGGCTGTGGTGACGATGGCAGCGGGTACCGTGCGGGCCGTTCCTGCGATCGTGGACCGGGTTCCCGAGGGCGCGATGGTGGTGATCACGGTGCCGAGCGCGGAGAACCTTGAGAAGGACCTTCAGGGTGTGGCGACGCTGCTGGGTCTGCCGTCGGCGGCGATCAACATTGATTCGCTGCTGGCGCAGGCGGGGATCACCGGCGGGCTGACCAAGAAGGGCGCGGTGGCGGCGTTTGTGATGCCGCCGAAGATGGACAACGAGGGCAACCCGCAGGGCGAGCCTGTGACGGGTGTGGTGGCGCAGACGAGCGACTACGCGGCGTTTGCGAAGAATCTGGGGGCGACGCCGGGCGCGGCGGGCGGGGTGGACAGCGGAAAGGTTCAGGATCAGGACGTGTTCCTGAAGAATCTGGGTGATGGGTTTGTGGCGATGGCTGCGGACAAGGCGGTGGTGGAGGGGCTGGGCAAGCCCGGCGCGATCGCGAAGCTCAAGCCGCTGATCGGCAAGGCGGGCGACAAGCTGGCGGACAAGGCGGATCTGTCGATCATCGTGAACATGGAGATTGCGCGTCCGCTGGTCAAGAGCGGCGTGATGGCGGGGATCGGTGAGATGGCCGACCAGGCTCCGCTGCCGGCGGAGCAGTTGGAAGCGATCGAGGGCATGGCCAAGTGGTTCACGGATCTGACGGCGGACGACACGACGGGCGTGGTGATGGGGCTGACGATCGACAATCTGGGCGTGAGCCTGGACATGACGGGCAACTTCAAGCCGGATTCCCGGCTGGGCAAGGCGGCGGCGGGTCCGGGCAAGGCCACTTCGATGCTGGGCAAGCTGCCGGCGATTCCGTATCTGGCGGCCTTCTCGCTGGACTATTCGTCTGCTGGTCTGCGGGCGTTGCTGGAGAGCATGCCCAAGCCCCCGGCGGGGACTGAAGCGCCGGCGGCGATGGACTTCCGCGAGGCGATGAAGACCAGCCAGGGGCAGGCGATGGTGGTGGGCGTCTCGCCGGCGGGGATCATGGGCGGGCTGCTGACACGGTCGGTGGCGTTCACGGCGGCGACGGACCCGGCGGCGAGCATCGCCGCGACCCGCCAGGCCATGCAGAAGCTGGCGGACGCGGACATGGCGGTGACTGAGTTCAAGGACGGCAGCGTGGAGGTCGGCGGGCAGAAGGTGTCGGAGTACAAGGTGCAGATGAAGCCCGACCCGGACAACCCGATGGTGGCCCAGGCGACGACGATGATGTTCGGTCTGTCGGGCGGACCGACGGGCTATCTGGCGACGACGGACGGCGGCGTGATCAACACGTACGCGAAGGCGTCGGACCTGATGGAAGCGGCTCTGAAGTCTTCCAAGGGTCAGGGCGGCTTCATGCAGGACAAGGTGGTGGCGCAGGTGGCCGAGCAGTTGCCGGCGGGTCGTGCGGCCGAGGTGTTCATCGGGGTGCGGGGCATCATGGACACGGTGACGCCGCTGCTGGCGATGGTGGCGGGGGGTAACGTGAAGATGGACCTGCCCGAGACCATTCCGCCGATCGCGGCGGCGATCTCGCCGGCGGACGGCGGGATGACGGCGACGATCTACCTGCCGGCGCCGACGCTCAAGACCATCGCCGACGTGAGCCGCGCGATTCAGAGCGCCGGACTGGGCGACGGCGGCGGCCCGGCGGGCGGCGGTCAGGCCCCGGCGGGTGGCAAGAAGCCCGGCTTCTAAACAGGGCGGGCATGCACGGAGGGGCGGGGGCATGCACGCAGAGTGGGGGGCGTGTGAGAGGTGACACTTTCCGGGCGGATGACGGGTCTCGCAGGACCGTCATCTGCCCGGTTGTGCATTGGCAGGCGGGGGCGAGGCCTGCCCGGCCCCCCCCGGGGGGGTGGCGACTGGGCGGCTGGGCGACTGGGCGGCTGGGCGGTCGGGCGGTCGGGCGGTCGGGCGGGCCCGAAGCAGGTGGGGTTGGAACACTTGGCGGGGGCGGGGCGATAGAATCGTGGCGAAGGTCTGGTTGGGACGGCGGCTGGCCGTGCCGCGACCGGCGATTTGTACAGAAAGGCAGAGTCATCTATGGCTGGAACGCACACGCTTGAGTTCACCGAGGCCAATTTCCAGAGCGAGGTGCTGTCGTCGGCGCAGCCGGTGATGGTGGACTTCTGGGCGCCGTGGTGTCAGCCGTGTCTGCGGCTGGGCCCGACGGTGGACAAGGTGGCGACGGCGTTCGCCGGCAAGGCGAAGGTGGGGAAGCTGAACGTGGACCAGGCGCAGAATCTGGCGATGAAGTACGGGATTCAGGCGATTCCGACGATTCTGGTGTTCAAGGGCGGCCAGGTGGTCAAGAAGATCAACGGTGCGGTGCAGGAGCCGGAACTGGTGGCGGCGCTGACCGACGCGAGCAAGTAAGGTCAAGCGGCGCCGGTCGGGGGGAGGTGCTGCGCCGTCGGCTGGTTGGGTCGCGTGCGGGGGGGTGAAAGAGCGAGATGAATCGGCAGATCGCGCCCGGGGAATCCTCCGGGCGCGATATCTTTGAGCAAGGAGCAAGGGGGAGTTGAATGCTGAGCGGCGGGGCGGGAAGGGGGTGGGTGCAGGGTGGGTGCAGGGTGGGTGCAGGGGGGGTGATGGGGCGGGCTGAACTTCAGGAGCGACTGACGATGAAGAGCCAGGCAGCAACGGCGGGCAGCAACGGGGCGGGCGCGAGCGTGAAGGCGGCGGAGAACGGCAACCGGGGGAGGCGGCCGTTGCGGGCGGGGGTGGTGGGCGTGGGGCGGATGGGGCGGCACCATGCGCGGGTGTACTCGCAACTGAGCGAGACGCAGCTGGTGGGCGTGGTGGACACCAACCCCGAGCGGGCCGAGGCGCTGGCCGAGCAGTACAACTGCAAGGCGCTGCACTCGGTGCAGCAACTGCTGGATATGGGTGTGGACGTGGTGTCGGTGGCGGTGCCGACCAGTTACCACCTGCCGATGGCCGAGCCGCTGCTGAAGGCGGGGGTGAACTGCCTGATTGAAAAGCCGCTGGCGGGCGACGCGGCGGAGGCGGAGAAGATCAAGCATGCGGCGGAGGCGACGGGTGCGATCCTGATGGTGGGGCACATCGAGCGGTTCAACCCGATCATGCGGGCCTTGAAGAAGGAGCAGGAGAAGGGGATGCCGATTGTGCCGCGGTTCATGGAGGTGCACCGGGTGAGCCCGATGACCTTCCGGTCGGTGGACACGTCTGTGGTGATGGACATGATGATCCACGACCTGGACGTGGTGCTGATGCTGATGGGCGGGCACGAGCCGGACGAGGTGTACGCGTCGGGCGTTCCGGTGATCACCGAGCACGAGGACATCTGCAACGCGCGGCTGGTGTTCCGCAAGCCCGAGGGCGTGTGCGTGGCGAACGTGACGGCGAGCCGGCTGGCGCTGAAGACCGAGCGTGTGACGCGGATCACCGGCGAGAACGCGTACGTGAAGATCGACTACGCGGCCAAGAGCGGGACGATCATCCGGCGGCTGGCCAACGAGCAGCAGATGATCGACGTACGCAACGCGTTGCGGCAGGGGGCGGACCTGAGCAACATGAACTGGCACGAGCTGGTGAACATCGAAGAGCTGCAGGTGGACGAGGGTGAGCCGATCGTGATGGAGATCAAGGCGTTCCTGGACGCGGTGATGAGCGGGACCAAGCCTGAGGTGGACGCGCGGGCGGGGCTGGCGAACGTGCGGACTGCGGAGCGGATCATCGCGGCGGCGCGTGCGGAGCGGGGGGGGAAGGGGGTGTGATGGGGGCGGGGGCCGGGGGAGGCGGAGGTGGAGGGGGGCGCGGGGTGGAGGGGCGTGTCGGGCGTGGATTGCAGAGGCCGGCGGGTGGCCGCGGCGGCGATCGGGACTCGGATCGCGTGCGCAGGACGGCCGGTCGAGCGGTGAGCGAAGCACCGCGAGCGATTGATGCGAGGACCCGGTTATGACCAATGCCCCGCGACAAGGCGGAGCGGACGATCCCGGGCCCGACGCGGCTGCTGAGCCTGCTAGGGGTCGCCTCGTCGGCGATGGGGGGATGGTGGGTGAGTGGGACTCCACCGATGAACCATGGCGACCGTGGGAGTGGCAGGACAAGGCGCTGTTGGAGGTCGTGCGTGGTCAGGCGGACGATCTAGACATTGAGGGTGCGAGGATCACCGCATCGAGTATCCGAGGGGCGGCGTGTCTGGCGATGGCGTGGTTTGCGATCGGCCGGGCGCAGGCCAAGGTTGGGGATGCGGGGGCAGCCGCCCGCACGTATGAGACCGCGGCGGACACGGCGGTGGCCATCCCGTGGCAGTCTTTGCGAATGAGCGTGCTGGAGCGGATCGTTCGCAGCCAGGCACAGATGGTCGGCGTGGAAGCGGCGAAGGTGACAGCGGACAAGATCAGTTGTGTTCGTGATCGAGACAGGCTGCTGTTGACGATCGTGGACGTTGAGGTTCGCAAGGGGAGTGCGGCGCAGACGCTGGCGACGCTGGAACGGATCCAGGGGAGCAAGGATCGGGACGCTGCTCTGCATCGCCTGGTTGGGTGGCTGGCGTCGGCTGGTCGCTTTGAGGAGTCGCGGGCAACACTGACGCGTATCGCTGGGGAAGGGGCAAGGGTTCGCGCCATCACGTCGGTTGCTCGATGTCAGGCCGAGTCGGATGATCTGGCCGGCGCTCGCGCGACGTTCCGGTGGGCGGTCGCAGTTGCGATGTCGATCGGCGATTTCGCCGAGCGGGATCATGCGGTCTGGTCGGTCGTGCAGGCACAGATCGATCAGGGGGATCCGGAAGGGGCACAGGCGAGTGCGTCGGCCATCGGTGATGAGCAGGTGCGTACCGAGGTGCTCGATCGGCTGGGCGAAGAGGTGTTGCCGTCAGGCGAAGAGACGGGCGAGCAGGGTGCTTCGGACGAAATCGGCGCGGGGGCCTGGCCGGGGGCGGCTGTACAGGACGAGGCGACGATCGTGGCGGATCGACGTCAGCGGATCGATCGGGGGTTGGCCTCGGCGCTGGATCTGGCGGATCACGGCGACAAGGCCAAGGCCTTGATCGCGGTCATTCACGACCAGATTCAAGAGGGCGACACCGTCGGTGCGGGCCAGACGCTGGAGACCGCCCGCGGATTCGCCCTGATGATCAGGAACCCGACGGTGCGAGCAGTCCTGCTCGGGCGTTTGGTCGATCAGTACGCGAGTCTGAAGGACTATGGGCGGGCGCGAGCCACGGCACTGATGATCGACCGGGAAGGGATTGATTGACAGGGTCGCGGTTTGCAGACCGCACAGCCCCAGCCGCGAACCGACGGAACCCCGGCCGTGGCAGAAGGTGGCTCATTCGGCGACGGCGGCCCTTGGCGCCGGGTCTGGCCTTGTTGGCTCGGCACGCGGGCCCGGCCCTTACTTGCCCTTGTAGTAGTCCAGGTTGATCTGGACGAACTGCTTCCACTCGCCGGGCAGGTCCTCTTCGGGGTAGATGGCCTTGACCGGGCACTCGTCGACGCACAGGCCGCAGTCGATGCAGGTGTTGGGGTCAATGAACAGCTGCTTGACCTGACCGAAGTCGGGCTCGTTCTTGGTGGGGTGGATGCAATCCACCGGGCACACCTCGACGCAGGAGGTGTCCTTGGTGGCGATGCAGGGCTCAGCGATGATGTGTGGCATACCGGGGCAACTTTAGTCGCTTGGGGGCGGCGGATGTGCCCCAAGCGGGGTCAGGCGCGGCGAAATCGCGCGATGGCCAACGTGCCGGCGAGGCCGGCGAGCACGATGGCGGCCGCCAGCCAGACCGGCAGCCGGTCGGCCAGGGCCAGCAGGGCCAGCGAGAAGAGGATGGATGTCCACATGGCCGTCCAGGCGGAGATGCGGACGGTGCGGGAGAGGGGCTCGCGCGAGCGGACGAACTGGGCGTAGGGCCGGAGCACCGGCCAGGCGAGCATGCGTTCCTCGAGCCAGGGGCAGGAACGGGTGAGGAAGAACGAGCCGAGCAGCAGGAAGACTGTGGTGGGCAGGCCGGGCACCATGGCGCCGACGGCACCCATCACAAAGCACGCGATGCCCATGCCGGCCATGCCCCAGCGCCAGGGCGTGCGGATGGCACCGTGGGCGGGGCAGACCGGTGCGGCGGCAGCGGTGGGTGTCTGGTTCGGGTTGAGGTGAGGGAGCGGGAGCACGGGGCGTGAGGGATGGTGGGAAGGGTGAAGCCGAGTGCGGACAGGGGAGCGGGCGGGACGGGGTCACTTGAACCGGGGGAGGGCAACGGTACTCGAGCGCGGGCCACACGGGCCGGGCTGTGGGGTGGCAGCGGGCAGCGTCGGCGTCCGGCGACCGAGCCACCCGCCAAGGGTTTATCGGCGTGTCTGTATCCAAACAAAGATCAAACCGTGAGCGGCCCACACGGCGCAGGTGGGCGGCTGGCGGTCTTGGCGGGCGTTCGGGGGGCGGAGCGGGGTGCATTGGATGGTCGATCCTGTGTATGCTGTGTGTATCACCGCGCGTCGGGCGGCGTGTGTGTTGCCGCGGCCCGTGCTGCGGCGCTTCGGTCTCGGAGGGGGGGGGGGGGGGGGGGGGGGGGGGGGGGGGGGGGGGGGGGGGGGGGGGGGGGGGGGGGGGGGGGTGAGGGCGGCAGGGAGCGTTGAGGGTCGTCCCGTGTTCTTTCCTTTGCAGAGGTCCCCGCTATGGCAGATCTGAAGAATCTCAAGAACATCTCGGCACAGGACCGCAAGCTCATTGAGGACGCGGAAACGCTGCTGGGCCCTGAGCCGACGTCACTGGGCGCGGTGAAGAACCTGTTCTGGGGGAACTTCCGCGAGGATTTGTACTTTCCGTACCCCGAGGCGGACGCGAAGGAGACGGCGGACTGCGACCGTCTGCTGGCGGCGTTGGAGGACTACCTCAAGACCGAGCACCCGTCGGTGCGGATCGATCAGGATCAGGAGATCCCGCGGTACGTGATCGACCGGCTGTTCAAGCTGGGGGTGATGGGGATGACGATCCCCAAGGAGTACGGCGGGCTGGGGCTGGGGATCACCAGCTACAACAGGGTGCTGGAACTGATCGGGAAATACTGCGGCTCGACGGCGGTGCTGGTGTCTGCGCACCAGTCGATCGGGTGCAAGGCGGTGATGCTGTTCGGCAACGAGGAGCAGAAGAAGAAGTGGCTGCCGCACCTGGCGAACGACTGGGTGTCGGCGTTCTGCCTGTCAGAGCCGAACGTGGGGTGTGACGCGGGCGGGCAGGAGACGCGATGCGAGCGGTCGGCCGATGGGGAGTACTACATCCTCAACGGCGAGAAGAAGTGGGCGACCTCGGGGGCGATCAGCGGTCTGTTCACGGTGATGGCCAAGCAGCAGGTGACCGACCCGAAGACCGGCAAGACGGTTGAGAAGGTGACGGCGCTGGTGTGCCACCCGGACATGCCGGGCGTGGACATTTACTCCAAGAACCGCTCCAAGTGCGGTATCCGCGGGACTTGGCAGGCGCGCATCCGGTTCAAGGATGTGAAGGTGCCGAAGTTCAACCTGCTGGGGCAGGAGGGCCGGGGCCTGAACATCGCGCTGACGTGTTTGAACTACGGGCGCTGCACGCTGTCGGCGGGCATGCTGGGCGGGGCGCGGCGGAGCATGGACCAGGCGATCAAGTGGAGCCAGACGCGGTTCCAGTTCGGGCGTCCGCTGGCGGAGTTCGAGCTGGTGCGGGCGCGGATCGCCAACATGGCGGCCTTGTGCTACGCGATGGACTCGGTGCTGTACATGACCACCGGCATGCTGGACCGGCACGATGAGGACATCATGCTGGAGACGGCGATCTGCAAGGTGTTCTGTTCGGAGATGGGCTGGCGGGCGGTGAACGACGCCATGCAGATCATGGGCGGCGAGAGCTACATGACCGAGAACGAGGTGGAGCGGGTGTTCCGCGACAGCCGCATCAACACCATCGTGGAAGGCGCCAACGAGGTGATGCAGGGCTTCATCTTCGGCTACGGCGGCAAGCAGCTGGCCGAGAGCATGCTGGCGGTGAAGGACGGCCTGCTGTGGAACGGCGAGGAGGGCTTCGGGGCCAATGTGTCGCGGATGCTCAAGAACGGGCTGAACCCGCGGATGATCCGCGTGGCGACGCGGCTGGGCATGGAGATCTTCCTGGGCATTCGCAAGAAGGCCCCGTCGATCAACAAGGTGCACCCGTCGCTGCGGGAGCACGCGGCGAAGCTGGCGCGGACGATTCAGGAGCACTCGCACCAGTTCAAGCTGGCCAGCAAGCGGTACGAGGAAGCGATCATCACGCGTCAGGCGGTGCAGGCCCGCATCGCTGACAACGGCATGTGGCTGCACGCGTGGGCGTGCACGCTCTCGCGGCTTGATCTGGACCTGCGGCGGAACGCCGACGGGGCCGAGTTTGAGCGTGACCGTGCGGCGGCCGAGCACTTCTTCGATCTGGCCCACCGGAGCATCGAGGAGAACTTCCGCCGGCTGTACGTGAACACCGACGAGACGATGCTCAAGAACGGGCTGAACCCGCGGATGATCCGCGTGGCGACGCGGCTGGGCATGGAGATCTTC
>JAJTDF010000018.1 GCA_021294835.1 Planctomycetaceae bacterium | reverse complement strand
CTTGGCGTGATGCCGCGATGGCCACCGACGTTTCCGCGTCGGCTCCAACGGGCGTGATGCTGACTTCCCGCAGCCGACCGCGCCGCACGAGGGTGAATCCGCTCGGCGAAGACAGCGACCGCCCGTTGATCTCGACTGACTGATTGGGCTTCACCCGCTCGTGCTCGGTGGGCGCGACGCCGACCGACGCCTGGAACTGGAAGCCGCCCTTGGCCATCTCCACGACGTGGCGCGCGGGCTCACCCGCGCCGCTGACCACGCCAGCAACGACGAGCCGCCCGTTGGCGACGGCTGGTTCGCCGTGGCCGACGACGCTGCCGACGCTGGCGTTGTGGTCGGCCAGAAGGGGCACCTGACCCCCGGCTTCGAGGCCCGCCAGGTCGATCGCAATGTCACCCCAGCCGGGCACGCGCATGATGCGGCCGGTGTAGGCAACGACATTGATCTTGGGGCGGGCGTCCTTGCCCGCGGCCTCGATCTCGACCTCGGCGGCCGTGAGCAGCAGGTCATCCGTGACCATCGCAGTGTTCATCTGATTACTCCAGTGAAATCGGGGTCGAACCCCGCCGCTCGCAGTTTGGGGGCCAGCATCCTCAGCCGGTTGCGGACGGCACCCTCGGTCAGTCTCAGGCGTCTTCCGACCTCGCTGACGTTGCCGTCGCATTCGATGACCAACCGGCACAGGGCCCGGCTGCTCTCGTTGTCGATGAACTGAAGCATGTCGTCCATCGTCCAACGTGACTTCGTGAGATCCACGGAACGGTTGCTCGCAGGACCCGGCCGACGGTCGTCGGCGTACACGCCTGCCTCAACCTTGTCGTCCGCGTCGGTGGATTGGGGCAGAGCCTTGAACCGACCGACCTTGATCGCTTCGCGGGCGGCGAACTTGATGACCGCCCGCTGCAGAATCGTGTAGACGAGCGTCTTCGGGCTCGCGCCCCTCGCCGGGTCGTACTTCGGCGGGCTGGCCATCAGGTGCAGCAAGGCCACCTGCGCCGCGTCGTCGAAACTGACGCGAGGGCCGCAGTGCTTTGCCGCCACCTGCAGCGCCACCCGCCGGGCGTAATCGAGCAGGTCCGGCGTGAGTTCGAGTTCGGTTGGCGAGGCGTCGGGCATTCAGATCTCCTCGCCACGCTCGAGCCTCTCGCGGATGTCGTCGCACAGCGTGAAGGAGATCACGGCCGGGGTGGTGTCGCGAGGCGGCACGCGGTGCATGACGAAGTACTGGTCGTCGGCGGGCACAGATCGCCCGTACGTGGCCGACTCACGTTCTGCGGCCTCACGCAGAGGGCGCAGGAAGTCGGCGTAACGGCAGCCAAGGGCCTGGCACATCACGGCGTACGGCACGAAGATCCCGCATTCCTCGAAGTGCTCGGCGGCGGCGTCAACATCGGCCCGCGTCCAGCCGTTCGGATCAGACGGCTTGACCACCCCCTGCTCGACCAGAGCATCCAGCATCACCGGGCGGCAGTCGTAGCCGCGGGAGCGGAGGTGGTTCGACGCTGCGGCCGTCGCTGTCGGGAATAGCCCGTCCCGCTCCATCTCTGCAGCCTCGTGGAACGCGGGGTCCGCGCCCGCCTGAGGCTTCTGGCGGAGGTCGAAGTACTCGTCGAAGGTCAGTCCGATTCTCGTCACGGTGATCTCCTTGCTGGCGGCACGGGGGATGGTGCATGCCCTCAGCCACTTGTTTCCGACGAGGCCACCGATTCGTAGCGCTGGCTGGAAATTCTCTTCGCGCAGGCATCATGTCGCCCAGAGCGGATCGGCTACCCTCCTCCAGGCCGATTGACGCACCCGATCAAATACCGTATACTGGGCACCATGAACGACACAACCGGCTCGCTGGCATTCGAGTACACCGCAACGGCCATTGGCCGATCCTTGGCGCTACACGCCGACTGCTTTGAATGGATGAGCCGGTGCCCCGAGAATTCGATCCACGCCGTCGTGACCGATCCGCCATACGGGGTGAAGGAGTTCGACCACGACCAACTCGCGAAACGAGCCAATGGGAAGGGCGGTATCTGGCGCATTCCGCCATCCTTCGACGGACATGTGCGGTCACCACTCCCGCGCTTCACTGCGCTCGACGCGAAGGAACGCGAGCGACTGCGTGCCTTCTTTCGTGAGTGGAGCGTTCTGGTGACGAGGGCGCTGCGGCCCGGCGGACATGTGTTCCTGGCAACGAATGCCTTCGTGTCACAGTTGGTGTTCGATGCCGTGATCGAGGGCGGCCTCGAGTTTCGAGGGGAACTGATCCGTCTTGTCCGGACGCTCCGGGGGGGCGATCGACCGAAGAACGCCGAGGAGGAGTTTCCAGGAGTGTGCTCGATGGCTCGCGGCTGCTACGAGCCGTGGGGAATTTTCCGAAAGCCGATGGGGGCATTGAAGGTCAGCGACTGTCTGCGAGAGTGGCAAACGGGGGGGCTACGGAGATATGCAAACGACCTGCCGTTCGAAGATGTGATCGAGAGCGAACGCACTCCGCAACGCGAGCGCGACTTCGCTGATCACCCCAGCATCAAACCGCAGTCGCTCATGCGTCGGCTGGTTTGGGCCGCGCTTCCACTCGGGGAAGGTGTGATCGTCGATCCGTTCATGGGCTCGGGATCAACTGTCGCGGCCGCGGAAGCCGTGGGCGTCCGCGCGATCGGAGTAGAGCGGTTCAAGGACTACTACGACCTGAGCGTTCGCGGCATCCCCAAACTGTCAGCGCTTCGCGTTCCAGATTTGGACACGGTGATTGGGTCCGCCACTGAACCGGCTCTATTCCGCGGGTGAGCGATAGATCCAGTTTGCTTCCATTTTCTGGAAGCCACTGGTGGTCACACTTGCGGTTATCGTGCGGCGGCTTGTTTCTGAGCGACCAGAGAAGAGCCAGTCCTGCTCGGTCAACTGCGCGCCGACAACCTTGAGAAAGCGAAAGGGCATCGGGGCCACGTCATTACCCTCGTCACGTGCCCGGCTTGCCTCGAACGCAAACACCATCAGCCAAACTCGCTCCGCGTTGTGACCCTGCCAACCCCGGAGGTACCTCGAAGCCTTGATCTCTATCCCCTGATCTCCGTGGAGGATCGAGTCGCCACTGAAACGACCAGTCGGCACGAGGTCCGGGTGCCCGTTGTGGTACTTGTTCTTGGCCAGCGACTTGCAGTGCTTGGGGATGCTCGCCGCCATGAACTCGCCGACAATGCTGCTGAAGTTGGCGGGCATCAGGAACGTCTCGAGGCGTGGGATCTTCTTCGTGTTCAGTTGGGTGTTGATGAACTCCAAGAAATCGAGGAAGTCGTTCATCGCCGCGCAGATATGCTCGACCGTGCAACCGTGGGGGATCTGCGCCCGAGGGTTGAAGTGCTCGGGCCGGACCCGCGCGAGGCTGCACGCGGCTTTTTCAGTATCGCTGGCTCGCATCTATGCAGGGTAGCAGATGCGGCGTTGTTCACGCTACCAGCGGTCTCAGAGCATGCTGATCGAACAGATGGTCTGTTCGCCTGACGCTCGCCGGGGATGCCAGGAGGAAGAACCAATGCCCTTTCAGGGTGCTGGGGGCGAATTCCCTTGCTGTACCTTGCTTGACGGTGCCGAAATGGGCGGCTGCGCGGGAGTTTGAGCGGGCGCTGCCGCATCGCCGACCAGTTTCAGCGCCGCACAAGTCGCAGCGAGCAACATCAGAAAGCCTGCCGTCATGTGGTGCGGCTTTTCATTGACGGCAGCCTTTCCGAAGTACCAATGCGCCGCATGAAGCAGGACTTTGGCGATGGCAAGCACGAGAACGACCGCGCACAGCAGCACGATTGGGATGAACACTGTGTGCATCACCCAGAACACCGGGCCAAGGTAGACGCCTGCTCCTCTGGGGTGTTGAGCGATCAGCACCCGTGTTGATTCCCTGAAAGTCAACGGCTGGTCCGACGAAGCCAATCCGAGCCAGATAGACGCAATCGCCAACGCTGCACCACACATGACGCAGATGGCCAGGCTGGCGAACAGTCGGAGCAGCGTCGAAGTCTGCACAGCCCACCGCACAACCCAGAGTACAAGTGCGAGCGACACGGTATCGCAAGCTGCATTGACGAAGAGCAGAAGTGTTGACCGGGGTGCGTCTCCGGTATGATCGAACGCCGTGCCCAAGAGAAGCGCGCCAGTGGTGACGACAAAGCTCACCGTTGCGGTGAGTGCCCACATCTCGACATATGGCGAGCCCATGAACTGCGGCTCTTCCGCGTGGCCGTGCGTGCCTCGCCACAGACCTCGGATAACGAATAGTGCCGTAGCCCAAAGTGTCAGGCAGAGCCACAGCAGGGGTGCGGCGAGAAGCAGAAGCAGGAACGCCTTGGGTAGCGAGGCGTGACCCAGCAACTGAAACAGGGAGAACGGAACAATGATGGATGTCGCCAACAACCACAGCCCTTGGCCAATATCCACCACGATCGACAAGCCAGGTCGCAGCACCGCAAGAACCAGCCCGATTAGGCAATACAGCAACGACCACCAACCGAGGAGCAGCCAAAGAACGACAGCGCCGTAGATCAGGGCGGCCGCCATCACGGCTATCACGGCGCGGTCGGGCGGAGCGCAGCGAAAGTAGCAGTAGAGACTCTGACCAGACACTTCGAAGCACCGAAGGAATGTCCGGATTACCTTGAAGGGGAGCTCGAACCAACCGCTGTCGCCCAACTTGCACCAGCGCTCGGTCCACCAGTCCCGGGTCGCGATCCGGTCTTCAGCACGCTGCGAGCGGTTCCACCACTCCATTACTGCAGCGGCGAGTCCAAACGCAACCACACCCGCCCCCGCCACGGTCTGCATGTATCTCAAGAGTTGTTCAAGATGGTTTCCGATAGTCAATCGTATTCGCGCAGCCACATGTCTTGCACCTGAGAGGCCGTCTGCAACGCCGCGACGACCCCGGCGCGCACGTCGGGCGTCAGTTGACTTCGGCGCGACGTGGCGGCTACTGCCGTCTCACACCAGCAGCGTCCCAGGTGAACCGCTGAACCGTCAGACGGGTAAGCAGTGTGGATGAACTCGCCCCCAACACCGACACCGTCAACCAGACCACCTTCTCGCCCAACGCCACCGACGCGACCGCCATCACCGTCACCAATGGCGCCCGCTTCCGCGTCGGCGATTTCATCCGGCCCGGCAACGCCCGCGAGGTGATGGCCGTCACCGCCGTGGTCGGCAACGTGCTCACGGTTGTGCGCCGGCACGGCAACTCCCCCTCCAGCGCCATCGCCAACAGCCAGCGGCTGACGATCATCGGCTCGGCGGCGCTCGAGGGCGACGACCGGCCCGACCCGCGCTTCACCAACCGCGTCCGCCGGCGGAACTGGACGCAGATCTTCACCACCGGCGTGGAGATCTCCGGCACGCTGCAGGCGAGCGCGAAGGTGGGCGGCGTGCGCGACGAGATGGAGTACCAGAAGCAGGCCCGGCTGCGCGAGATGATGCGCGACCTGGAGAACGCGGTCATCAACGGCTACGCCCCCAGCGCCGTGCAGCAGGGCTCGGCCAGCGCCCGTCGCAGCATGTCGGGCATCGGCGCCCTGATCACCACCAACAACTTCACCGTCGGCTCCGGGCCCATCCCCGTCGGCGGCGGCGCCGGCACCGAGCTGACCGAGAACGTGCTCTCCGCCGCCCTCCGCCAGGTGTGGGAGAACTCCGCCGGCAGCGTGGACCTGCTGCTGGTGCCCGCCGGCCTCAAGCGGCGGATCAACCAGTTCCTCACCCCCTTCCGCACCACCAGCGTGGACGCAGGACGCTTCGTCGACGGCGTGTCGTTCTACGAGAGCGACTTTGGCGTGTGCCGCGTGGTGCTCTCGCGCTGGGTGCCGGCCGACACGCTGTTCATGCTCGACTCCTCGCGGCTGGCGGTGATGCCGCTGGCCGGGCGGTCGTTCTTCTTCAAGCCGCTGGCCAGCACGGGCGACCGCGACAGCGGGCAGCTCATCGGCGAGTACACCCTGGAGATGCGCAACGAGAACGCCCACGGGGCCCTGCGAGGCCTGACCTGAGCCGCGCCCGCCGCTCAGAGCCGTGCTTGCGCGTGCTCATCTGCGACTTCTCCTTCCCTGTGCCCCGCGCCGGCGCTCACACGCCGGCGCGGGGATTGCCCGGCCCCGTTCCCGCACCGCTCCCGCCCCATTCCCGCGCCGTTCCCTCCACGTCCCCACCGCCAATCCGGAGCCACCGACCATGTTCTGCACCGATCGTGATCTGCTGGTCATCGAGCCCCGCCTGTTCAACGAGGTGAGCCTGCCGGGCCAGCGTCTGGCCGACGGCCAGGGCGAATTGTCCGATTCGGTTCTCACGCCCGACCCGACCTGGGCCGGCACGCTGGGGCTGATCGGCCCCGGCAGCGTCGTCGTCGTCGCCGGCGTGCCCGCCGAGGTGCTCGGCCCGGCCAAGGACGGCACGGCGCTGACGCTCTCGCGCCTGCGCTCGAGCATCGATGCGCCGGCCCTGCCCCTGCCCGACATCCCCTCCGCCCGCGTGACCATTGACACCTTCGCCCCGCAGATCGCCGCCGCCCACGCGCTGCTGCTGGCCCGCATCGGCGTGCTGCCCGATGAGGCCCTCTCGCTGGGCGTGACGCCCAACCCCTGGCGACCGCTGGAGAGCCAGATCCTCCGGCCCCGCGCCCTGTGGCTGGTGGAGGCCCTGCTGGCGGTGTGGATCATCGGTCGCGCCGCTGCCGGAACCGAGGTGGCCAGCCCGTTCAGCGTTCGCGCCCGCGCCGCCCACCGGCGCGCCCTGCGTGTGCTGGCCGCCTGCCAGATCGAGATCGACACCGACGGCGACGGCCGCGCCGACGCCGTGCTCACGCCCGGTGTCTCGCACCTGAGCGTCTGACCTGTCGCGCCACCCGCACCCCACACCCCCAACCTCCCGCCCCCGAAGGAGCCCGCCCATGGTCATCCTCTCACCGCACTCGGTCACCTTTGCCGGCCTGGATCTCGGCCCGGTCGATGCGCTGGTCATCGACCGTGCCGCGGCACGGCTGGCCGAGGAATGGTCGGACCTGGGCCCGCACCGTGCGTTTGTGGACGTGCCCGAGCAGCGGGTGGATCTGCGGCTCACGCAGCGGCTCAGTGCGCCGGCAGCGCTGCCGGACCTGCCGCCGGTGGGCACGCGGGCGGCGCTGCGGTTTGCCATCGCCTCGCCCACCGGCCCCCGGCCGGGGCGGGCCTTCACGGTGCTGTGCGTGCTGACCGGCGCGCGGCATGATCTGCCCTCGGGGGCGCAGCCGGCGGCGCGGGCGTCGCGCACGCTGACCTTCGCTGCCGTGAGCGACGGCGCCGCCGACCCCATCGCCCCCGACCCGGGCTGAGGCCGGGGCGCCGGCTTGTCCACACACACCCCCGCTCACGCACGCACACGCACGCACCTGAACGCATCTGGGAGCCGCCCATGTCCAGTTTCAACGGCGTTGATCTGTTTGGTTCCGGCCCGCACCGCTTCACGCTGCCGCCGGCCGGGTACCAGTTCGCCCCCCGCCTGTCGCTGGGCCTGGGCGGCCCCGGCGTGAGCATCGTGGGGCTGGCGCAGGTGCTGGTAACCGTCAGCGGGCGACTGGTCGCTCCTGATCTGGCCGGGCTGGAGGGGCTGATGCAGGAGATCCGCACCGCCGCGGATCCGGCGGCGAATGTCGGCCAGTTGATCGACAACCACAGCCGGATCTACGAGGACATGACCTTCCTGCGTTGCCAGTTCGGTGAACGCACTGATCGCGGGCGAGACGTGTCGGTCGCGTACATGGCCACCTTTGCGGTGATGCCACCCCCGTGATCCCCCCGTGCTCCCGCGACTCGGGCCGCGCCATGCGGTCTTACCCCCGCAGCCCGCTGGCGTCGGTCACGCCCAGGTTGGCGAACACCTCGCGCGTCGCCGTCGAACGGTTCAGCGTGTAGAAGTGGATCCCCGCCACCTTGCGCTCCAGCAGGTCGGCGCACTGCTGGCTGGCCCAGTGCACGCCCACCCGTCGCACCGCCTCCGCATCCCCATGGCAACGGTTGACCATCCGCTGCAGCGGCGCCGGGAAGCGGCAGCCGGCCGCCATCTCGGCCATGGACTGCATGCCCTTGACCGAGGTGATCGGCATCACGCCGGCGACGATCGGCACCTTGATGCCGGCGATCTCGCAGCGGTCGCGGAAGTCGTAAAAGTCGCGGTTGTCAAAGAACAACTGCGTGCAGATCCAGTCCGCCCCCGCGTCCACCTTGGCCTTGAGGTGGTCCATCTCCTTCACGCGGTTGGGCGTGCCCGGGTGCCCCTCGGGGTAGCCGGCAACGCAGATGCCAAACCCGCGCTTGTCAGGGTGCCCGCCCGGCTTGCCACCGTGCTTCTCGTTGAACTGCTTGAGATACCGCACCAGGTCGCTGGCGTAGCGGAACGCGTCGGTCCCACGGTCGTGATGCGGCCGGTCACGCGGCACATCGCCCCCCAGGGCCAGGATGTTGCTGATGCCCGCCTGCGCGTAACGCTCGAGCAGCTCGGCGATGTCGCGCTCGCTGTGGCACACGCACGTCAGGTGGGGCACAGGGTCGAGCTTGGTCGTCGTCTTCAGCCGCACCACCAGGTCGCGCGTCAGTTCCCGCGTGCTGCCCCCGGCGCCGTACGTCACCGACACGAAACTGGGCCGCAGGGGCTCCAGGTCGGTCATGGCGGTAAAGAGCCCCTCGGCCGCTTCCGCCGTCTTGGGCGGGAAGAACTCAAAGGAGAACGTGGTGCGTTCGGATTGAAAGATGTCGCGGATGTGCACAGACGTTCGCCCAAACAGCCGGCCCGGCGACGCGCCAGGCCCACAAGCGGATCCGACAGGCCCCTTGCCCGCTGGGCGGGCTTTGGGCGCAGGCCGATTCTATCCATCTATCCGGATGGATGGATGAATGTTCTCGGCCCCCCGTGTCGGGAGGCCTAGCCGCCGCCGCCGATCGCACGCACGGCTCGGACAGCGGTCGATACACTCCCGCCTCGAGAACCCGACCCCGCATTCGGAACCGCGCCCCATGTCCACCGCCCGCCCGTCCACCTTCCGCTTCGCCCGCCTGTCGCGCCTGGCCTGCCTGGGGCTGGCCGCCGGCACCCTGGCTCTGGCCACCCCGGCCGCCCATGCCCAGTTCGGCGGCGGCGTCGCCGACAGCGCCAAGAACCAGCAGAAGCTTGAGCCACCGCAGATCACCAGCAAGCGGGGCGAGCCGGTGAGCGAGGCGTGGGGCTATGTCGCCACCATCTTCCTGCTGCTGATCGTCGTCGGCGCCAACCTGATTCCCTCCAAGCGCGGTCACCAGGACTGATCCGCCGCTGCCTTGGCCGGCAGCCAAGCCCGGCCCAGTGAACGCCCGCTCCCGTGATGGCGACCGGCCCGGCGGTCCGCCGAGCCGACCCGGTGGCGAGGAGCATCTATGAGGAGCCAGCGATGACCGATGTGGCGAGCGTCCCTCCGCCGGATTCTGTCCGTCCGCCAGAGTCGTCCGCCGGGCCGGCCCCGTCGCGACGCGGGGCGCTGCTGGCGGCGCTGCTGGCGCTCAACGCGGCGCTGGTCGGGGCGGTGGCGCTGGCCGCCATGACCACCACTGCCCAGGCGACCGGCACCGGACTGAACCGGCCCCGGGGCCAGTACACGCTGGTGGGCGGACGCGTGTCGGGCTCGCCGGCCAACGGCATGTACGTGGTGGACTCGGTCAACCGCGAGATGGTGGTGCTGCGGTGGTCCAACTCGGCCGGGCGGCTGGAGGGCATCGCCTTCCGCGACCTGAACGCCGACGCCTCGCCGGCCGGCGGAGGTGCGCGATGAACGCCTCACCTGGCCTGAGCAACGGCCGCGCCGGGGTGGTTTTCCTTGGGCTCCTGGCCCTGGCGCTCTCGGGGGTGCTGTGGCTGCTGCTGGCCTCGGGCCAGCGGCTGATCGGCGGCACGCCTGCGCTGGCGGATGTGACCTCGATGACCGGGGATTACGTGGTGGCGACCGTCAACGGCGGGACCGACGACGTGCTGGTGGTGCTGGACCACCGCACCGAGACGCTGCTGGTGTACCGCCTGAGCAACCAGACCAACTTCGAACTTCGCAGCCGCCAGAGCGTCCGCGAGATGTTTATCAACGCGCGGGCGGGCAGCCCGGCGTCCCAGCCGATCGAGCCACCGGCCCGGCCCGGCCAGGATCGCTGATCGATCCGGCCGGCGGGTTGTCGGGGGCGTGCATCTCTCTGGTGATCCAGCGGGGGCGCGGTGTTGGGCCGCCCTTGCCAAGCGATAGAACGGATCCGACTACGACACGATCACCGGCTCAGCGGACGTATCGGACATGCCGGGTGGCATTTCGCCGTCTTCGACGGCCCGCCCCTGCGAGATCCGGTCCGAGAACACCGATACGCGCAACAGCCTGTCCGGCGAACGCCGCACAGCCGGCAGAGCCGTTGCATCCGGCGACAAGTCCTCAGCAACCTCCCTTGTTGCACCTGCTTCATTCCCGACCCTGCCCGCCTCCGGCGGGGTCGATTCCGGGCGGGATTCAACGCCAGCACCGGGGGTTGATCGTGAACTGAGGGGAACAACGAACCGATGACGAGCGCAGGGTCGGCGGGACCACGTCGGACGGATGCCCAACCGACGCGTCCGCCCCCCGTACCGACGTCACCCGCACGCGGAAGTCGGTTCCGGCGTGTGACTCTGCTTTTCCGCAGGCGGAATCTCAGATCGGAGCCCGGATCATGGCCATCAAGAGCGTGTCCACCAAACTTGTGATCGGTAACCTGGCGATCGCCGCCGCCGTGGTGGCGGCGACCGTGCTGGTGCTCGCGATCAAATCCAACTCGCAAGACCTGACGATGCGGGTGTTCGACGTGCGCATCCCCGCGGCGGCAGCGCTGGCCAAGGCCGACGCGGCGGTCCGATCGGTCAACGGTGCGATGGTCAGCGGGCTGGGGGCGGACGCCACCGGCTGGCAGCGGGCGCAGAGCAAGGCCGCCGAGGCGGGCAAGCAACTGGACGCGGCCGTCGAGCAGCTGTCGACCTTTTCCAAGCAGTGGGCATCGGAGCAGGACCGTCAAAGTCTGCGTGAGGCGGTCGAGATGATCGGGCAGGTCAACGCCGCCCGGCAGAAGTTCTCGGCCGATCGTTCGGCTCAGGGTCCGTCGATGGACCTGCTGAAGGCTTATGTCGACGCCACTTCTGAAGCCGAGGCCAAGGCCAGTGACCGGTTCGCGAACATCCGCAAGGCCGAGGAAGCGGCCATCGCGGCGGAGCGCGAGAAGCTGGAGTCGCTTGACAGTCAACTGCAGACCAGCGCCATCGGCCTGGTCATCGGCACGACCGTGATCTCGATCATCATCGTCATGCTCGTGCGGCACTCGGTGGTTCGTCCGCTGATCGCCGTCGCCAATCGTGCCGGCCGGATCGCCGAGGGCGATCTGTCCGCCGAACCGCTGCCGGTGCTCACCGAGGACGAGGCGGGCCGCCTGACCATCGCGGTCAATGGCATGCAGTCCTCGCTGCGCGACATCGTCGCCAAGGCCCGCAACGCCGCGATCAACGTCGCCGCCTCGGGCCAGCAGATCGCCGCCGCCTCGGAGGAACTCTCCCGCGGCGCCGACATGCAGCAGGGCCAGATCCAGAACGTCTCCGCGGCCGTGACCGAGCTGACGAGCTCGGCCGAGTCGGTTGCCGCTGACACCGCCAAGGCCGCCAACACCGCTCGCGACACCGAGACCGCAGGCCAGAACGGCTCGCAGCTGATTTCGCAGGCCGTCGAGTCCATGCACCGCATTCGCGAGGCGGTCGCGGCCACCAGCGGCGCCATCAACTCGCTGTCCTCCAAGACCGACGCCATCGGCGGCATCGTCCAGATCATCAACGACATCGCCGACCAGACCAACCTTCTGGCCCTCAACGCCGCCATCGAGGCCGCTCGGGCCGGCGAGCACGGGCGCGGGTTCGCGGTGGTCGCCGACGAGGTGCGCAAGCTGGCGGAGCGCACGACCGTGGCCACCAAGCAGATCGTCGACTCGATCTCTGAGGTCCGCAACGAGTCCGAAGGCGCCGTCAAGCGCGTCGCCGAGGGCATCAGCACCGTGGAGACCGGCGTGAAGCAGACCGAGACCGTCGGCACCGAACTGCGCAAGGTCATCGACCAGACCTCGGAACTGGCCGCCGTGGTGCAGACCATCGCCCAGGCCGCCGAGCAGCAGAAGGCGGCGCTGCAGGGCATCGCCCAGTCCACCACCGAGGTCTCCAACTTCTCCGGCCAGAGCACCCAGGCGGCCCAGGACGTCGCCAAGGCGGCCACCAGCCTGACCAGCAAGTCGGCCGAACTCAACTCCATCGTCGGCAAGTTCAACCTCGGTCGGGAGAACGCCGCCAACGAGATCCACATCGACGCCGGCAAGCAGACCGGCGGCGGCAAGCCGTCCGGCGGCCGGCAGCAGCCCGGCGGCTCCAAGCCGGCGCCGCGTCCGTCCCAGCCCAAGGCCGCTGCCGCCGCCTGAGCAGTTCGGCCGCACCGCCTTCGGCGTATCCATCGTGATTGCCACTTTCGCCCGTCGGCCTTGTCGCCGACGGGCGTTTTCGTTTTTGACCCTCAGGCCGCCAGCGGAGCCGCGGGCGTGATCGCCGCATGGGTGACAGGTGGGGCGGCCGCGCTGGCGCCGGCGTGGGCCGGCTGCCATGGGCAGACCACCCGCCGCCCGCCCGATCGCGCCGTCCAGTGCGCCAGCCCGTCGAGCATCGGCCCCGGCGAGAGCGTGCCGATCACCAGCGTGTCGGCCTCGCTCGGGCGGCTTGTCCGCTGCACGCCCAGATCATCCAGCGCCCGCGCCACCACCGCGGCGTTCTTGCCTGGGCTGACAATCGCGCACCGGCGCAGCGGGGCTGTGCGGTGCAGTTCGCCCAGCGTGCGCTGCGCCGCTTCAAGTCCGGTGAAGCGGGCCCACTGTGCCGTGCTCATGGGGCGGCGGGGCTGCCGCCGCCAGCCCGCCACCGCCTGGGCCAGCCCGCGGGTGAAGCCGGGCACCGCGTCCTCTGTGTGGGCGATCGAGCCGTAGCGCGTCACCACGCTGCAAGCCTCGGCCAGCACCCGCCCCGGCGGCGCGTATCGCGCCGCCACCCAGGCGTTGTTGCGCACCAGGTTGCCGGCGATGCGGTCAAAGCTCCGGCCCGTGCTGGTCTTGCAGTGGTGCACGGCCAGGCGGCCGTCGAAGGCCACCCGCAGGCCGCTGAGGATCATCCGGGCGCACAGGTCGTACTCCTCGGCGTAGTAGCCGAACGTCGCGTCATACCCGCCCAGCGAGCAGAACACCTCACGACGGATCGCCACCCCGCAGCCCACGAACACCTCGGGCAGCCCGCCCGCTTCGTGCACCAGCGGCGTGCGCCCATCTCGCCCTCGCCGCCCCGGCAGCGTGATCTCCCCCGCGATCGCCCCCACTTCCGCCGGCGCTTCGGCCAGCGCCGCCAGCAGTCGCCCGCCGCCGGCCGCCGAGCCCACAGGCCAGGAGTCGTCATCGAGCAGCACCAGCCAGTCGCTGGCCCGGTCGGCCTCGCGTGCGCCCAGGTTGCGGGCGGCGGCCCCGGCGTTGTGATCAAGCCGCAGCACCCGCACCGGCACACCCGGGCAGGCCCGTTGCGCCGCCGTCGCATCCGGCGGGCTTTCGCTGGCGTTGTCGACGATGAGCACCTCCGCCCGCAGGCCCCCGCCCCGCGCCGCCGCGGAGATCTCGGCCAGCGTGCGCGCCAGGATGCCCCGGCCGCCCAGCCACCGGTCACGCGTGGGCACCACGAAGGTGATCATGCGCTGGCCGCCAGCGGCACACCCGCGCCCGCGGAGTTGATGGTCCCGGCGCTGGCCATCGCCAGCCGCGCCGCCCCCAGCCGCACCACGCCGTGGCGCAGGTCCGTCGAAGTGATCGGCAGGTTGCCCAGCCGCGCCGCCTGCGAAGCAGCGGCGATCGAGCCCAGCACGGCCGCGGGCAGCAGGCCCTGATTCGGACCGGCGACGGTCATGGTCAGCACCGCCGCCGCCAGCAGGGCATCGCCGCAGCCCAAGGGGTCAATCGCGTGCCCGCCCAGGGCCGGCACGTGCTCGCCCTTGACGCGGGAGCGGAAGCCGTCGCCGGCGGCGATGCTGTCGGCAACGCCGGGCTCGGCCCCTCCCGCCTGCCCCGGCAGACGCGCGAAGGCGATCAGGCCCTCCGGGCCCATCTTCAGCAGCACGTTGCCGGTGCGCGTGGTCTGCATCAGCCGCCAGGCCAGCGGCGCCAGCCCTTCATCAAAGCTCCGCAACCCCTCGCGGACCTCGGACTCTGATGGGCACAGCAGGTCCGCACCGGTGAAGGCCGTGAGCGCCGCCTTGCGGCCCGACACATCGCCCGCCAGCACGCCCACCTTGGGCCGCACCGTGCGGCACAGCCGCTCAACCAGCCCGGCCGACAGCAGGCCGTTGCCAAAGTCGGCGATCACCGCCGCGTCAGCGAACCCGGCCGGGCCCACCGCTTCGGCCGCCATGGCCACCAGTTCATCCTGGCGGCCCGCATCAAGCACGATGGGCTCGAGCGCGTTGAGCTTCATCACCTTCTGAGCGCCAACCAGGAAGCGCTGCTTCTCGGCCAGCCGGCCGCTCAGGGGCACGTTCCACACCTCCACGCCCTCGCCCAGCAGCCGGTGCCGCACCGCGTGGGCCTCGGGGGTCTCAGGCAGGCCGGTGATCAGCAGCGGCCGCCCGCCCATGGCGGCGATGTGCCGAGCGATGATCGCGGCCCCGCCGTCGTACGTGCGCTTCTCCAGCGGGCGGAGCGTGAGCACCGGGCTCTCACTGGCCACCTCGGGCCGGTCGCACAGCACGTACACATCGCTGATGGTCTCACCGATCACCACCACGCGTTTGTCGCGGAAGGCCGAGATCATGCCCGTCAGCCGGGCGCCGTCCAGCGACGGCTCGGCCAGCAACTGGTTCAGCCGCGCCTGGAACGGGTCGGCGGTGCGTTCAAGCTGGGCGATCAGTGCGGTGGAACTGAAGACCACATCACCGCTGCTGAACACCACCCGCCCGCCGGCACGCTCCACCGCGTTCCGCTCGGCGGCGAAGCGCGGGTCGCGGTTGGTCTCGTACTCCCGGCCTTTGATGTACACGTCGGGCTTGACGGTCTCCAGCACCGTCAGCGCGGTGTCGTGGTCGTCGATGTAGACCCAGTCCACGCAGTCCAGTTCGGCCAGGTTCTCCGCACGCAGTTCCTGCGGGATCAGGGGCTGGCCGCCCCGCTTGGCGTAACTGGCGTCACCGGTGATCGAGACCAGCAGGATGTCGCCGTGGCTGCGGGCCTGGCGCAGGTGGCGGATGTGCCCGGGGTGCACGATGTCAAAGCAGCCGTGGCACTGCACCACCGTCAGGCCCATGGCGCGGGCCTCGCGTCGGCGGGCCAGCAGCTGCTCGTGGGTGAGCACCTTGGCCCGCCGGCGGATGCGTCCGTCGGACGCGGCCGGGCTTCCGCCCGAGAGCGGACCGAGCGGGGCGGGCAGCGGGTTGAAGTCCGGATCGTCCATGCCCGGTGCGGATCGACCATCCCGGCCTGTGCGCCGCAACCGCACCGACCGCTGGAGCGAACCCCCCAGCGCACCGGCCCCGCCCACCGGCCGGGGCACGCCCGGTCGATACCCCCGTGCGTGAGCCCGCCCTCCGCCAATCCGGCCACGCTTACCGCCACTGGGGTGAGTACCCCAGCGTCGGCCGCTGCGCATCCGCCTGCCCCACTCCCCAAGGCCCTGCGCGTCACCCGCCTGCACGACAACCTTGCCGCAGCGGGTTCCCGCCTGCTCAGCGGCCCGGGCGCACCGGCCACCGCCGCCTCGCTGCTGCCCCGTGCCCAGGCGGTCATCGACCGCACCGACGCCAGCGACCTGCACGAGCCCACCGGCGCACGGGGCTGGGCGCTCTCGGCGAGCGGCCGCACCATACTGCCCCCCGCAGCGTTGCAGCCGCCCGACGCAGCGGTGCTCGCCTCCGCCCATCTTGGCCCTTCGCGACCGATCTACCTCGCCGGCGCCGCCGCCCTGAACCCCTCACTGTGGCGGGCGGCCATCAACGCCAGCACACCGGCGCCCGGCCTGGCCCACGCGCCGGTGGCGATCACCGCGCCTGATGTCGACGCTGTGCTCGCCCTGCTGAGCACGGTGGACCTGACCGACGTGCTGGCCCAGCCCCGCGTGCACCTGTGCCTCTCGGCCCCGGCGCTGGCCGAGTGGCTCGCCGGCCGCCTCCGCTGGCAGATCGAAGGCGCCCTCATCGGCGCCTCCGGCCCGCGTGATCCGCTCGGTGGAGCGGTCGCCAAGGCGCTGCTCTCGGCCGTGAACGCCCAGCAGACCATGGCAGCGCAGCTCAAGACCCGGGTTGTCGCCCACTACCAGGACCGCACGCCGGAGCAGTGGGCCGCACGCCTGCGCGAGGGCCGGCCGCTGGGCTTCATTCTGCCCACCACGCGGCATTCCACGTTCGTGCAGCACGCCGCGGCCGATCTGGCCGAGGCCCTTCGCGCCGCCGGCCACCGGGCCGAAGTGGTGCTGGAGCCCGACGAGCACTCCACCCACACCACCTGCGGCTGGCTGGCGGCGGTGGAGGCCCATCGCCCCGACGTGGTGGTGCTGATCAACTACACCCGCGCCCTGCTGGGCGACACGCTGCCGGCGGGTCTGCCGGTGGTGACGTGGATTCAGGACGCGATGCCGCAGTTGTTCTCGCAGCAGATGGGCGCCAGCATCGGCCCGATGGACGTGGTCGTCGGTCATGTGTTCGACGCGCTCATCCGCGACTTCAACTGGCCCGTGCAGCGGTCGCTGACCTGCCCGGTGCTGGTGAGTGAACGCAAGTTTCACGCCGGTGCGCCAGCCGTCACACCCCTGCCCGTTCCCCCCCCGGCCGTCCACACCACCCCGCACCGGTTCACGTGCGAGATCGCCTATGTCAGCCACCAGTCCCAGCCCGCTGAGGCTCTGCTGGCCGAACTGCCCGAACGCACCACGCTCACCCTCGCCGGTCGCCGCCTCAGGCCCGATCAGGTCCGCCAACTGCTCGACCATCTCTGGCCGGCGATCACCGACGCGGTGGACCGCTGCGGCGGCGTGACCGCCCTGAACGGTCTGGGCGTGGCCGTCTCGGCCAACCTGGGCGGCAACATCGAACTGGCCTGCCGCGCCGCCACCGATGAACTCTTCGGCGTGCCCACCGAGCCGGCCTTCCACGCGGCCCTGCTCTCCTCGGCGGTCTTCCCGCTTGCTGAGCGTGTGCTCCGCCACCAGATGCTCCGCTGGGCGGCCGACATCGCCCGCCGACACAACCTGCGGCTGCACCTGCACGGCAACGGCTGGGAGCAGCACCCACATTTGGCCGAGTTCGCCCGGGGCCCGCTGCAGCACGGCGACGGACTTCGCGCCAGCTACGCCGGGGCCATGGTGCACCTGCATGCCGCGGTGGGCGGGGGCCACCACCAGCGTGTGCTCGAGTGTGCGCTCTCCGGCGGGCTGCCGCTGGTGCGCCGCAAGCATGACGATCTGGACTATCTGCTCGCCGGTGTGCGCCGCCTGCTGCGGGCCGAGGGGCACACCGCCGACGTGTGCGAGTGGAACCCAGCGCACCCGCGCGATCACGGCCGGGGGCTGATCCGCGTGACCGATCACCCGCTGGCGCTTCGTGCCGCGGCACAGGTGGCTCGCCTGGGCCATTGGGGCACGCTCCGCGGCGCCGGAATTCACACCGGCAACGGCCCGCTGAGCGAGCACGGCTTCGACTGGTTCATGCTCGATGAAGCCCCGTGGACGCCCACGCCGCCGGCCGACCGCCTGCAGCGGCTGGACGAATCCGCCGACGCGGTGTTTCTGATGGGCGATCTGGAAGAGACCACCTTCGCCAGCCAGGCTGAGCTTGAAGCCCACATCCTCACCCTGCTGCAGCGACCGCAGCGGCGCGAGGCGCTCAGCGCCGCCATGGCCGCCCGCGTCCGCGCCTGCTTCACGCACGGGGCGCTCGTCGGCCGTCTGCCCAGCCTGCTCCGCACGGCCGCTGAAGCGGCGACGGCCTGAAAGCAACTCACAGCCGCAACTGCATGTGCTCCTCGGCGTAGCGCTCCGCGCCCACGCGCAGGGCAGCGCCCGGCCCCGCTCACCGCGCCGCTCTGCTGCTGACGCCCACCTGCTCGCCAAACCCCGCCCGCGCCAGCCACTGCCGCGCCCACTCCCGCGCCGCCCGGTCCGCCGCCAGCACATCGGCCAGGCTGTGCGCCGGCCCGGCGGGCACGCCCTCGAGCGCGGCGCACGCCACGTCGGCCATCTCGCCGAAACGCATCGCCCCCGACCCCCCCGACCCCCCAACCCCCCCGGCTGCAAGAAAAGCCTCCACCGCCACCTCGCTGGCCCCGTTGAAGATCGCCCCGCTGGTGCCGCCGACGCGCATCACCCGCTCGGCCGCCGCCAGCGCCGGGTACCGCCCCGCCTCCGGCACGCTGAACTCCATTCGCGCCATCGGGTTGTTCCCACCCCCGAGCCCCAACCAGTCCACCCGCCGCGCGATGCCCTCCACCCGCGCCGGGAACGTCAACGCGTACTGGATCGGCAGCCGCATGTCCGGCGGGCTGATCTGCGCCATCACGCTGCCGTCAGCGAACTCCACCATCGAGTGCACCAGGGACTGCGGGTGGATCACCACCGCCAGCCGCTCAGGCTCAAGCCCGAACAGGTGGTGCGCCTCGATCAGTTCAAACGCCTTGTTGGTCAGGCTCGCCGAGTCGATCGTCACCTTGGCGCCCATGCTCCAAGTCGGGTGCTTGAGCGCCTCCGCTGGCGTCGCCCGTCGCGCCGCCTCGGCGCTCAGGTGCCGCAATGCGCCGCCGCTGGCGGTCAGAATCACACGCCGCACCTCGCCGTCGCACCGCATCGGCGGCACACACGCCCCCGCCGAACCTGCCCGCGCCGCCGCCGAGCCGTGCCGCCCCTGCAAGCACTGCCACACCGCCGAGTGCTCGCTGTCAACCGGCAGCAGCACCGCCCCGGTCCTCTCCGCCGCGGGCACGATGATCCCCCCCGCTGCCACCAGCGTCTCTTTGTTCGCCAGCGCCACCCGCCGCCCCAGTTCCACCGCCGCCAGAGTCGCCCCCAGCCCGCTGGCCCCCACCATCGCCGCCACCACCACGTCGCACGGCGTCTCGCGCACCAGCGCCTCCGCCGCCCCCGCACCACACACTGCGCCGCGCAGTTCCGCAGGCAACTCCGTGCTCCCGCCCCCCCCACCCGCCGGCGCCCGCCCGATGGCCACCTTGTGCCCCGGCACGCCCAGCCGCACCGCCTGCTCGGCCAGCAGCCCCAGGTTGCTGCCCCCGGCGCACAGCCCGACCACCTCAAAGGGCTCGCCATGGCGGCGCAAGTGCTCGATCACCTCCACCGTCTGGGTGCCGATCGACCCCGTGCTGCCCAACAGAATCACCCGGGTTGGCTGGCGCGACTGGCTCACTGGCTGCGTCCTTTCTGCTCACCCGAGCGTAACCCGCGACCGCGTGGCCGGCGCGCCGCCAGCAGACCAACCTCCGCCGCCGCCCACAGCACCGCCGCCGGCAACGCCCACCACCACGCATCCCCCAGCCAGTCCAGCGCCCGCGTGATCGCCGCCGGCACCGTGCCCTTGTACACCCCCTTGGCCAGCCCGATCAGCGGGTGCGGCCGCATCATCTTCGCCAGCGCCCCGCGCTTCAGCAGCGCTGCCCCCGCCGGCCCCTTCTCCGCCGCCGCCAGCACCACCCGCTCGGCATCGGCCACGCTGGCCGCCCCGCGGGCGCCGGCCTTCGCCGCTGCGCTTGCCCCCGCGCTGGCTCCCGTTTGGGCCGCCACCTCCGCCTGCCGCGCCGCCCGCAGCGTGTCCACGCCCGCCTCACCGGTCACATGCAAGGCCACAAAGCCCTTGGCACCCGCGCTGTGCTTCTCAGCGAACGCCGCCAGCATCGCCACATCGTCAGCGCTGCGGGCGTGCCGCAACAGCCGCAGCGCGCCCCCGGGCGAGGCCTGGGCCGCCAGCACGCCAGCCTGCCGCGCCACGCGGCGGATGCCGTCCACATCGCTGCGCGCCAGCCGCACCATGTCCGCACCCAGGTCGGCCCCCATCGCCCCCGCCTTGCGCGCCACCTTCAGCACCGCCGGGCCCCAGTCCACCATGGGCACCACCGTGGTCGCCAGCCCCACGCCCGAGAGCGCCACGATCACCGGGTCGGCCTCGCCGTCCATCGCCAGGTGCGTCCCTTGAATCAGCAGATCGCGCACGTCCCCCACCACAAACAAGTCCGCCCCGATCGCCCCCAGCAACTCCGCCAGCGTCTCCCCGCGGCCCGTCAGCGCCCCCCGCCCCACATCGGTCACCTTCCGCCACACGCTCTCCTGCTCGGCGCGAATGGCGCTGGCTGCCGCCACCGCCTCGGCCGCTTCCTGGGCCGCCCCCCGCTCGCCGGCCGAGGCCGCCCACGCCTGCGCCAGCGTGTGGGCCTCACCCAGCCGCCCCTCGCCCCGCAAGGCCCGCACCTCAGCGGCAAAGTCGTACCCCGGCAAGCTCGCCAGCGCCCGCCGGGCCACCCGCGCCCCGCTGTCGGCGACCACCACCCACACCAGCGCCCCCGCCAGCGTCAGCCGCAGCAGCCCCCACTTGCTGCGCCACAGCCACACCGCCCAGGCGCCAACACCCCCGCGCGCACCCGCCTGCGCACCCCCGCCCATCTGCGCTCTGTCTCCGCGTGCTTCGCCGTCCATGGCCGCCGCTCCTGCCCCCCCTTCCTCATCCCACGCCGCCATCGTTGGCCGCTCCACCAACCCTCACACCGGCAGCCCTCATCCCCCCGGCTCGCCGCCGCCCGCCCATACTCTGCCCAATGCCCCGCCGTTCGCCCGCTGCGCTGCCCGCCAAGTCCGCCGTCCCCGCCCCGCCCAACTTCGGCCTGTATGCCGAGCTCCACCTGCACCTGGGCGGGGCCATCCTCCCCAACATCCTCTACGCCCGCATGCAGGCCGACCGGCACCCCCTGCTCCGCCGCTACTGCACCTACGCCGCCTTCGAACGCTTCTTCACCCGCAAGCGGCACGATCTGGCCGACTACCTCAAGATGCACAAGCTCGTCGAGTCGCTCCAGCGGCCCGCCGACCCGCACCTGTTCTACTACGTCACCCGCCTGGTCCGCGGGGCCTATCTGTTTGACAACCTCGCCTACATGGAACTCCGCCACACGCCCTACAACCGCACCGACGAGGCCCTCCCGCAGGCCGCCCGCATTGATCAGATGCGTTCGGTCATCGAGATCATCGCCGCCGCCGCCGCCAGCCAGCCCCGCTACCCGCTGATCTTCAGCCAGATCCTCTGCATGCACACGGCCCTGCCGCTGGAGGTCAACCAGGCCATCGTTCGTCTGGCCGCCGACCGCCACCTCCGCAAGCACGTGTGCGCGGTGGATCTGGCCGGCCCCAACGAGGCGTACAAGGCCCGCGCCGGCGAGTTCGTGCGCTTGTTCCGCCTCGCCCGCTCGCTGGGCATCCGCACCACGGCCCACCTGTACGAAACCCCCGCCGGCTGCGAGCCCCGCCTGCTGCCTTACCTGGACCGCATCGGGCACGGCATCCAGATTCCCCTGCGTTTCCCGCGGCTTCTGCCCCGCCTGGCCAAGGCCGGCGTCTGCCTGGAGGTCTGCCCCACCACCTATCTGCGCACCGGCACGCTGGGCGACTACACCGACCTGCGCGAGGTCTTCAACCGCTGCCGCCATGCCGGCGTGCCCATCGCCATCTGCACCGACAACGCCGGCCTGCACAACGTCCGCCTGCCCGGCGAGTACGAGAACCTGCTCGTCCGCGACGTCATCGGCGTGGAGCATCTGGGCCACTGCCTGGCCAACAGCTTCACCCACGCCTTCGCCTGGAAGGGCCCCGTGCCCGAGGCCCTGCGCCGCATCAGCCTGCCCGAGTGACCACGCACACGCCGCCCCTCACTTCCACTCCACCTCCACCAGCGCCCCCCGACCGGCCACCATCCGCACCAGCGAAACGATCCGCTCGCGGCTCTGCTCCTCCACGCTGGCCATGTCCTGCGCACTGAGTACCAGCGCATCCAGCGCCCCGCTCAGCCCCTTGCGTGCCGCCCCCAGGTAATACTCGCCCGCACGCGAGCGGAACCGCAGCCACCCCAGCGTCAGGTCCGTCTTCTCCAGCCCCGTCACCAGTTCCCCCGCCAGCCGCTTGGGCCGGTCCACCGTCACCACAAACTGCTCCACGCCCGGGCCCAGCGTGCGCCGCTCCACCCGCGCGGTCTTCAGGTCCACGCCGTAATACAACCTCGCCGGCACGCTCACCTGTGCGCTCACTTCCCCCCGCCAACTGCTGTCAATCGCCTCGCTGCGGACCGTCACCCCCAGCACCACGCTCACCAGGTCCATCGCCTCGAGCATCCGCCCCACTTCCACCACCTTCTCGCCCGCGTTCGCCTCCGCCTGCGCCGCCGTCGCCAGCGCGCTGGCCATCTCCACCTCGGCGCGATGCAGCCGCCACCCGCCCAGCACCACCAGCGCTGCGCCGGCGATCAGCACCACCCCGCTCAGCCAGGGCGAAGCAAACCCGCGCGACCGCGTACCTGACCACACTCCTGCCCCACAGCTGGTCCTGTGCCGCGTGCCGTCCATGGCCGCACTCCTTGCCCCGCCCGCCGGGGGATGGTTGCCCGGACCAACCACCCGCACCCGTCGCTGAACCCTCCTGCTTCCCGCCAATACCCCACATCGGGGGATGACACGGTCCTGTCAGTTTCCACCGTCCGTACACCGAACAAGACCTTGCTCAAGGCCGTTCTTCCCTGCACAATCTCTGTGTTCGGTGTGAGTTTGGTTTCTGACATCGGCCGTTGTTCCAGAGGAGGGTTCGTTCTATGTCCAGCCACCCCGGTTCCACCCACCCCGTCTCCACCCGCCCCGGTTCGTCCGCCGCTGCCGCCCGCCCCCCCGCGCCCCTCCCGCATTACAGCATCAGCCGCCCCGCCTGGCAGGTCGCCCGCCGCCGCCTGGTCACCGCCCATGCCGACCTGCTCCCGCCGGAGGACGCGGCACTGCTCCGCGCCGCCGTGCTGCAGCGCACCAGCCACGCGGCACTCGCCCGCCTGACCGGCCGCTCCGTGCACGCGGTGCGCCGCCGCTGCACCCGCCTGCTTGAACGCCTGGCCATGCCCCGCTTCGCGCTGGTCGCTGCGCTGCTGCCGGCGCTGCCGGCCCACCTTCGCCCCAGCGCCCGCGCGTTGTTCCTGCACGGCCGCTCGCTCACCCAGGCCAGTGCTGATCTGGACCTGCCCATCGCCACCCTGCGACGGCACCGTCGCGCCATCCTGGCATTGCTGCCAAGGCGCACCGGCCCATCGGTCGCGAGCGTTCCCACACACGGCTCACCCGCCGCCGACGCCGCCTGAGCTCGCGCGTCATCACCCGCACGCCCGCACGTACACGCCCGCCCCCACACCTCCCGTCTCCCCCCACCCCCCGCACCCAAGGAGGCCCCCATGCCCGCTCACGATCGCGCGCCCTCGGTGCGCCACCTGCAAGCCGCGCTCCTGCTCGGCCTGCCGCTGACGGCCAAGGGCCGCATCATCACGCCGCCGCCCTCGCGCACCGTGCCAGCGCCCACACCGCCCGCGCCGCCAACACCGTCCACCGTCCACGTCACACACGCGCCCCCGCGTCCCCCACCCACACTCCCCGCCCCCGCCTCGCGCCACGCCCGCGCCCTGCTGCGCCACCTGCACCCCGGCACGCTGACGCTGATCACCGGCCCCTCCGGGGGCGGCAAGTCGCGCCTGCTGGCCCGCTGCTGCGCCATCGCCCGCGCCATGGCCAAAGGTGCCTGCGCCGTCGTTCGCACCGGCGCCGCCCGGCCATCGCGCCACGCCTTTGTTGCCGATCTGGGCCCGCCCGATCTGCACGCCTGGCTCGCCTGCCTCTCCTCGGCAGGTCTGGCGGATCATCGCGCCGTTCTCGCCCGCGTCGGCATGCTCTCCGTCGGCCAGCGCGCCAGGCTTGATCTTGCGCTGGCCCTCCACCGCGCCGCCGAACTCGCCCCCACCACCGCCGTGCTGCTGGTTGCTGATGAGTTCACCTCCACGCTCGATACCCCCACCGCCCTCTCGCTGTGCGCAGCGCTGGCCCGCTGGCGTACCGCACCCGCCCAGGCAACCTCCGTCCGCGTGCTGCTGGCAACCGGCCGCGAAGAGATCGCCCCCGCCCTCAAGCCCGATCTGCACATCCACATCACCCAAGACGGAAGGTCCCGCCCATGCTGATCAACCTCCCCCATCTGCAACTGCGCCTCAGCCATGCCGATCCGCACGCGCTCGCCGAACTGGCGCCGTACCACTACCTGCCCCACCCGCCAGCCACACTCGCCCGCGTCATTGCTGCGCATGACGACCACCGCCGCACCGTCGTCGCCGTGCTCACCGTCTCATTCCCCGTGCTCAACGCCCCCTGGCGGCAGCGTGCCTGGCCGGCGCTCTTCGCCGGGGTTGACAACCCCACCGCCGCCGCCCGCGCCAACGCGCTGCTGCGCACCGTCTCGCGCGTCATCGTGCACCCGGCGTACCGGGGCGCCGGCGTCGCCACCGCGCTGCTGCGGGCGTACCTCCGCCAACCCCTCACCGAGCTCACCGAGGCCGTCGCCGCCATGGGCTCGCTCTCGCCCCTGTTCCTCGCCGCCGGTTTCGCCCGCATCCCCACGCCCCTGCCCCTGCACGACCAGGCGCTGCGCACTGCCCTCGCCGAGCACGACATCCCGCTGCACCTGCTCGCCTGCCCGGCCCTGCTGGCCCCCCGCGTGCTCCCCACGCTCGAGAGCGCGCTGCGAACCTGGGCCGCCGCCTCCAGCGCCACACGCCCCTACGCCCGCGCCCCGCTGTTCACGCTGCTGCACGCCCTGGCCCACCGCCCGCCCATCCACCGGCCGGTCTTCGTCGCCCCCAAACCCAGCCTGCCGCCGCTGCCACCAGCCGACACCACCGCCTGAACGCACACACCACCCAACCCCAACCCCCCCCACCCCCCACGCAACCGGAGCGCCCCATGCTCAGCGATCCGCCCCATGCCGACCACCCCAACCGCGATGACCCCGACGATCACAACAACAACACCGAACCCGCCGCTCAACCCCTCACCCACCCCGTCCCGAGCACGCCCGCGCAACTGCTCGCCTTCATCCGCACCCACCTGCACATCCACCCCGGCACCCACCCACTCATCGACGGGCACACCGCGCCCTTCGCCTTTCTTGTCCACACGTTCTTCGAAGGTGTGGATTTCTCCGCCGCTGTGCAGAACACCAACACCACGCCCGCCTCCGGCGCCCGCTGGGCGGTTGACAGCGTCGTCTGGGCCAACCGCGGAGGCGGCAAGACCTTCCTCGCCGCACTCGCAGCCCTGCTCGACATGCACTTCAAGCCCGGCATCACCCTTGCCCTGCTCGGCGGCTCGCTGCAGCAGGCCCGCCGCCTGTTCCAACACCTGGCCGACCTCACCGAACGCCTCGGCTACCAGCGTGCCCGCAGCGCCGCGCCGCCGGCCGACGCCCGCTTCACGCTCCACAGCCTCACCCTGCCCAACGGCTCGCTCGCCCACGTGCTGGCCGCGTCGCACACCTCCGTGCGGGGCGTGCGCGTGCAGAAGGTCTACTGCGACGAGGTCGACCTCTTCAAGCCCGAACTCTGGGACGCCGCCCAGCTCACCACCCGATCCCTGCCGCTCCGCGGCCCCTGGGGCGAGCGCGTCCGCCCCGCCATCCACGCCCTCTCCACCATGCAGAACCCCTTCGGCCTGATGCACGACCTGATCTCCACCGCCCACACGACCGATCACCAGCGCACCGCCGGCACGCAAACTTCCACACCTCCCACACCCTCCACATCCTCCGCACCCCCCAGCCACCCGCTCCCCATCCTGCAGCCATCGCCAGCGCCCGACCCCGCGGCACCCTTCACCGCCCGCACGCTCTTCAAGTGGGGCGTGCTTGATGTCGCCGGCGTCTGCCCGGCCCACGTGCCGTGCGAGACGTGCGTGGTCGTCACCTGGTGCCAGGGCCGCCTGAAGCACCGCCCGCCCGACCACACCGGGCACGTCCTCGCCGAGGATCTGCCCCTGATGCGCACCCGCGTGCCTCTTTCAACTTGGGAGGCCGAGATGCTCTGCCTGCGAACCAGCCGCTCGCTGTCGGTCTATCCCGCGTTTGACCCCGCCGTGCACGTCAGCGCCGATGCCGACCTCGCCCCGTCCCACGTCCGCATCGTCGCCGGCATGGACTCGGGCTTCGCCGGCCTGACGGTCATCCTCTGGGCGTGGACCGACGGCTGGAACGTCCGCATCACCCACGAGTACGCCCACAACGGCACCACCGACGAGCACTACGTGCAGGTCCTCGCCTCCGGCGCGTTCCCCACGCCCTCCACGGTGTACATCGACCGCGCCTGCAGCCAGCACACCGTCGCCGCCCCCGGCTCCACCGTCGAGCGGATGCAGCAACGCCTGGGCATCCCGTTCGTCTTCCCCGAGGATGACCAGTTCGCCATCCTGCGGGGCATCGACCGCGTCCGCCTGCTCATGGAGTCCGCCAGCGCTTCACCGGGCCCACAGTCCGGGGCACCACAACTGCCGCCCCGGCTGCTCATCCACCCCCGCTGCCCGCGGCTCATCTCTGCGCTCGGCCGCTACCGCTTCCGCTCGCTGACCAGCCAGACGCCGGTGAAGGACGGCCCCGACCACTTCGCCGACGCCCTGCGCTACATGGTGGTGTGCCTGAAGTTCGTGGACCCGGCGACGGCCCATCGCCGTATCAGTGTGCAGTACCTGTAACGCCAAGCCGCATTCACCGACCATCGTCGCGCCCCGCTTCAGGCCCTGATTACCGCGACCGGCTATCGTTCCTTATCCAGTGGCAGCGATCGACCCGGAAGTTCCCGCAATGACGACCAGCACCTGGCCCAAGCTCACCAAAGCCCCCATCGTTGAGGGCCTGATCGACATCCGGGTCGAGCGGTCGCCAGCCATCACGATGGCTGCCCTGCAATCAGCCGGTGACGAACTCGCCGCCGACTTTCCCTCGAGAACAGTTCTGCATCATTGGTCCGGCCAGATCCACCTCCCCCCCCAAGCATCGCCCAGCATCTCAACCGCCGTTCATGAACCCGACGGTCTGCTCCTCCGCTCCACAGACGAGAAGTGGGTCGTCCAGTTCCGACTGGATGGATTCACCGTCTCCCGACTTCAGCCGTACGTCACATGGGTCGACCTCAAGGCCAAAGCCACCGACCTATGGACGCGGTATGTCGCCGCCGCCAACCCCACCAAGGTCACCCGCGTCGCCTCAAGGTTCATCAACCGAGTGCAGATCCCCGTCGGCGAGCCGTTCGAGCACACCTTCCTGACCAACTTCGTTATCGGCCAAGCTCTCCCGCAAGCTGTTGCCGGCTACCTGCTGCGCGTCGTCATCCCGTTTGAAGAGCACCAGGCTGTTGCGATCGTCACGCAGTCCATGGAGGGCAACGCCGGCGAGTGCCTCTTTGATCTGGATGCGTTCTCTGAGCGACCCCATGGCGTCCACGACGAGGACTTGTGGAAGACGCTGGACAACCTGCGGGATGTGAAGAACCGCTTGTTCTTCGGAAGTCTCACCGAAGCCGCTCTGGAGCGATTCAAATGACCACAGCGTCCGTCTCCCCGGCCCGCCGGGCGCCGTCAGCCCGAAGCACCCCAACACAGGTAGGGTCGACCAGTCTCCTGTTGACGCTCTCGGCCGCGGGTGCCAGCCCCCAGTCGATGCGACTCGAGCAGCATCTTCGCGACATCAACGTTCATTACACACTCCCCGCCTCCAACCAACCCGACCCGCGCCGCGAACGCTTCCGCTTGCTCGCCCAGCAGTGGCGCGCGGACACCCAGTGGCTCTCCTCCGCGTCGCAGGCCGCCATGCATCCGGCCTATCAGGCGATCATCGGGATGGGCGCTGACGCGTTGCCGCTGATCCTCGAGGATCTTCGACAGAACTCCGGTCACTGGTACTGGGCCCTCAAGGCCATCTCCAATCAGGACCCCGTCGTTCCGGCCGACCGGGGCTCCATCAAGAAGATGAGGGCCGCGTGGCTTCGCTGGGGAGAGATCAAGGGCCTCATTCAGCCATGACCTTTCAGGACCTGGTGCGTGCGCTTCAGGTGCCCTTTCCTCGTCTCACCGAGGCAAACAGTCGTCCTACCAGTCCATACGACGAGGGGTACAACTGCATCGCTTGGGCAGCGGAAGACACCGACCGCTGGTGGTGGCCCGATGCTCAGGGCCAATTCTATTGGCCCCCAGACATCGAGCGAAGCGAGACAATCGATGCCTTCGTTCGTGCCTATGGACTTATGGGATACGTCCATCGCACCAACGCCTCGGTTGAGTCAAGCACACAGAAGGTTGCCATCTATACCGACGCGCAGGGCACACCAACCCACGCCGCCCGCCAACTCCCAGATGGCTGGTGGGCAAGCAAGCTCGGCCCGCAGATCGACATCGAGCATGACCTGACGGCTCTTGACGGCCCGGCATATGGAACCATCGCCGTGATTCTCGCCCGACCAGCTCGCTGACACGAGTTCATCATCTCCGCACCGTCCCACTGTCGCCGTCGGCCTGAAGTTCGTGGACCCGGCGACGGCCCATCGCCGTATCAGTGTGCAGTACCTGTAACGCCCCTCGCCGGCTTGGCCGTCCCCCACTCATGCGCCGCGTTCTTTCGCTCATCCTGAGCACCTCCGCGCCGCGCTGGTTCAGGATGCGGGTGTGGATCCCCATGCTCCTCGCCCTGCTCGCCCTCGCATCGGTACTCACCGAAACCGACGACTCCGGCTGGCTGGGCAGCAGCACCGCCTACACCTCGGAGCAAGGCGGCTACTCGCTGCACGTCCGCGCTCGCAAGGTCACCACCGCGCTCGGCACAGCCCGCCGCGTGCGCGTGGAGTGGACGCTGGACTACCCCTCGCCCAGCGTCATGGACCACTTTGCCGCCGCACGCTCCCGGGCAACCGGTGATGTACTGTGGTTGTTGCGCACCAACCCCTGGCCGACCTCCACCCAAGGCTGGGGTACCTCTCCGTTCACCGCCTCCTCCGGCACCCTCATCGCCAGCATCCCGCCCGTCGCTGAGGCCCTCGCACGCTGGCTCCTCGTTCCGGCCCTGCTCGCCGCCCTTGTCATCGCGATGCTCCGCACCGCCGAGCGCCCCTGGCTGCCGCCAAGGCCGGACCTGCTTGCCCAGGGCCTCTGCCCCAACTGCCAGTACGCCCTGGGCGTCGGCGGCCTGCTGGTCTGCCCCGAGTGCGGGACGGCCTTCCCCACGCCCCGCCCGTCGCCCGTCGACACACCCCCCACACCCCCCACACCCGCCACACTCGCCGCACCCCCCACCATCCCGCCCAGCCCATCTATCCCCACATGATGCACACCGCTGTGGAAACCTCCGGGCCACCCACTCCCTGCCCGAATGCTGTTCGGTTCCGGTTGTGCCGGCGTTGCCCGCTGGGGTCATCGCCCCATGACATCGGGCCGTCGGGGATTCGTCCCCGCCGGGGCGTGCTCAGGTCTGCAAGGCCGGTCTTCTTTATCTCAATACAGAAGAGAAAGACTCGTCGTAGAGATACAGAGCGCTGTCGCTTGGTGCATTCCCCCCACAACACCCCGTGCGGGGCCCGAGAAATGCCGCTCCGATTGCCTCTCGGGCCGATGTGGAACCCGGGGTGAACGCCCTGTCACCTGCTGTCATCTGCGCCCGCGTACCGACATCCCTCCCCCTCTGAGCCCGCGCAACTGACAGCCCGACCCACCGTCACGCACCCGAACATCCAGCACCCCCTGTCGGCTGCGCCGCCGGCTACCGCGCGACTCTCCCGCAGTTGTCCACAAGCCGCTCAGCGCGATGCCGACACCTCCCCCCGCCTGCCCCCGCCCACCCGTTGACCACCCCATCTTCCCGCCAATCGGCCCGCCATCACACCTCTTTCCGCATCACTGTTCCCTAACCTCCTCCGCCATGGCCCACGCCGCCACCCGTTCTCATCCGCCCAAGGAGAGCATCAAGGACACCTTGATCGCCATCCTGATCGCCTTCGTGGTGGCCTTCGTCTTCCGGGGCTTCGTCATCGAGGCCTTCATCATCCCCACCGGCTCCATGGCCCCCACCCTGCTGGGCGCCCACATGCGTGTCACCTCGCCGCAGACCGGGGCCACCTTCACCGTCGGCCCATGGTACGAGGACCCCGTCACCCCCGAGACCCGCATCCCCCGCTCCATCCAGGGCCGCACCGGGTCTGAACCCCCGGTCGACCTGACCGACCCCGTCTCCGGCGAGGACCTCCGGCGGACCGACGTGCCCCTGCTCGCCGGCGACCGCATCCTGGTCCTCAAGTACCTCTACGCCCTTCGCGACCCCACCCGCTACGACGTGGTGGTCTTCAAGAACCCCACCAACCCGAACGAGAACTACATCAAGCGGCTCATCGGCCTGCCCGGCGAGCAACTGGCCATCGTCGACGGCGACGTGTTCACCCGCCCGCTCTCGGCGGTGAAGCCCGATGAGGTCAACCCGTGGATGGGCGATGGCTGGAGCATCGCCCGCAAACCGGTTCGGGCTGAGAAGGCCGTCTGGCAGCCCATCTTTGATTCGGCCATGGCCCCGCTGGAAGGCGGGCCGGGCAAGCTCGTCTCCGGCTTCCGCATGCCCTGGCGGGGCGACGGCCCCAACTGGTCCGTCTCTGATCCCGCCGCGGCGCCGACCGCCGACCGCCCCGCCGACGGCCAGATCGGCGTCTTCCGCTACAGCGGCACCCAGCCCACCCAGTTGTACTGGGACTCCGCCGCGCCGTTCACCCGCGAGATCACCTTCGGCCGGGGCGTTCGCCAGGCCACCGACCGTTCTCTGGTCGACCGCTACGCGTACAACCAGTCCCCGCCCGGGCGCGAGTTCCGCCACTACCCCATAGCTGACCTGCGCGTCCGTGCCGCGGTCATCCTGCCCGAGTCCGCCGACCCCAGCAACTACATCATCCGTCCGGTCATCACCGCGCGGGGCCACCAGTTTGCCGCCGAGATCAGCGGGGGCCACGTCGCCCGCCTGCTCATGCGCAAGGCCCCCACAGCCCCCTCCTCCGCCGACGCCACCGAATCCTCCTGGGACGAACTGGCCAGCGACCTGGCCAACACCCAGACCATCCTCACCCCCGGCAAGCCCGTCGCCATCGAGTTCTGGCATGTGGACCAGTCCCTCCGCCTGATCATCAACGGCCGCCAGGTGGCCCAGGCCAATTACAACTGGTCCCCCGCTGAGCGGATCAACTTCGCCACCGGCCGCACGCTGAACGAACTGGCCGAACTGCAGAGCGGCACCTCCGGCAACATCTTGGCCGATCCGGACCTGTACCGCAAGCCCTCGGTCAAGTGGGACCTGGCCGGCGGCCCCGTCACCCTCACCCACGTCGCCATCGACCGCGACCTGCACTACCAGCCCGCGACGTACAACAGCGGCCCCCGCGTCGGCCTGCCCGCCAACGCCACCAGCCCCGCAAGCGTCGTCACCCTGCGTGACGACCAGTTCTTTGTCGCCGGCGACAACTCCCCCAACTCCGTCGACTCCCGCCTGCTCGGCCCGCCCGCCCCGTGGGTCAGCGAACTGATGGACCGCCGGATGATGAACGCCGACAACCGCCAAGGCATCATCCCGCGCGACCTGCTCATCGGCAAGGCCTTCTTCGTCTACTTCCCCGCCGGCGGCCCCGTGCCCGTGCTCGACCGCGCCATCAACTTCCCCAACCTCATGCCCGACTTCGGCCGCATGCGGTTCATCCAGTAAAACACCAAACAAAATACTCACAAAGCGGCGATTCCCGCCGTTATTCGCCGCAAATCTGCGGCGATTACGTGCTATTCGCCGCATCGTCTGCCATAATCACCGCAAACATGCGGCGAATCGACTTCATCCATCTTCACCCCGACTGGCCCGCCCTCACCTGGCAGGCCCCGGCCCTGGCCAGGCTCCTGCCCGAGGTCCGCCACCAGCAGGGCCGCCTGCTCGGTCGCATGAACCAGCTCGGCTTTGACCTCCGCCAGACCGCCACCCTTGATGCCCTCTCCGCTGATGCGCTGGCCACCTCCGCCATCGAGGGCGAGCGGCTGGACGCCGCCCAGGTCCGCTCCTCGGTCGCCTCGCGGCTCGGTCTGCCCACCGCCGGCCTGCCCGCACCCTCCCGCGATGTCGAGGGCATCGTCCACATCACGCTCGATGCCACCCGCAACGCCGATCAGCCCCTGACCGCCCAGCGCCTGCTCGCCTGGCACGCCGCCCTGTTCCCCACCGGCCTCAGCCACGACCGCCCGCTCACCGTCGGCGCCTGGCGGCCCGCCTCCGCCGGACCCATGCAGGTGGTCTCCGGCCCCATGGGCTCCGAACGGGTGCACTTTGTGGCTCCCGACGCCGCGCGCCTGCCCGGCGAGATGGAGCGCTTCCTGGCCTGGCTGAACGGCTGGCCGCCGCCCGCGGCCCAGCCCGCGGGCCCCTCCGCCGCCGCCGAGCTTGACCCGCTGCTCGTCGCCGCCATCGCCCACTTCTGGTTCGTCACCATCCACCCGTTTGCTGACGGCAATGGCCGCATCGCCCGCGCCATCGCCGACCTGGCCTTGGCCCGCGCCGACGGCTCGCCCGACCGCTTCTACAGCATGTCCGCGCAGATTCAGGCCGAACGCCGCGAGTACTACCTGGTGCTGGAACGCCAGCAGCGCGCCCCCAGCACCGACATCACACCCTGGCTGATCTGGTTCCTCTCCTGTCTGCTCCGCGCCATCCGGCGTGCGGATGATGCGCAGAACGCTGCCCGGCAGGCCGCCGATCACTGGGAACGCCTGAACACGTTGCCGCTCAACCTCCGCCAGCGCGCTGTGCTCACCCGCATGCTCGGCCCGTTTGAGGGCTTCCTGAACACATCCAAGTACGGCAAGCTCGCCAAGTGCTCGCCCGACACCGCCCTGCGTGACATCCGCGAACTGCTGACCTGGGGCGTGCTGGTCCGCAACGACGCCGGCGGCCGCAGCACGTCGTATCGCCTGGCCGACCCGGATGCGCCGCTGACGCCTTGACCGGCGACCCGCCTTGCCCAAGACCTCCCTTGCCCGCTACCCCCTTGACAGCCGCAGCCCCATCTGGTAGTCTCAAGGCCACGCGTCCGCTGTGTAGCGGGGCGGCTTTTCGTTCACGTCGGCCCGCTTGCTCGGGCTTTCAAGGGGTTCGTCATGACGTACACAGGGTTCTTGCTTCGGGGCGGTGCCGCGATCATTGATGCCGTGATCATCAATGTGGCCGCGTTTGTCATCGGTCTGGTGTTCGGCCTGTTCCTTCGTTCCGCCGAGCAGGCCGAGAGCCTCGACCTGTTCTTCCGGCTCCTCGGCCTGGTCATCGCCTGGCTCTACTGGGCCCTCATGGAGTCCTCGCCGCTGCAGGCCACCGTCGGCAAGCTCGCCGTCGGCGCCCGCGTGACCGACCTTGAAGGCAAGCGGATCTCCTTCGGTCGGGCCACCGGCCGCTTCTTCGGCCGCATCCTCTCGGCGGTCATCCTGCTGATCGGCTACTTCATGGCCCTGTTCACCCCCAAGAAGCAGGCCCTGCACGACATGCTCGCCGGCACCGTCGTGGTCAACGCCCGCTGAGGCCGCCCGGCCCGGACTCCGCTCACTCCCCCGCCCGCACCTCGCCGCCCGCTTCCAGACGCCGCATCGTGCCGTCCGGAAGCAGCACGTCCACCGTCACCGAGAGCGGGAGTACCGCATCTGCGTCTGCGCCCGCAGGGACATCGGCACTTGTTGTTTTGGTATCGGCCCCACCTCCGCCGGCCCCGCCGCTCTTGTACAGCCCCACGCCCCACTCGGCCGGCAGTTCCAGCACCAGCACATAGCTGCGTGAGATCCAGTCAAACGCCCCCGCGTTCGCCTCCCCTGTCAGCAGCGACCGCCGCCAGACCACCGCCGCGTCCGCGTTCACCACTGCCCCGCGTTCACCCGCTTCCTCGCCGCTCGGCCGTCCGCGCACGCCGGCGCAGCGCACCTCCACCTCCACCGGCCACTGCACGCTCCGGCCCCACGCGTCCACCGCCTCGATGTGCAGCACCAGTTTGGGCCGCGCATCCTCATCGCGCAGGTCCGCGTCCGACGCCGGGCCCATCCCCACCGCCCGCCCCACGCGCGACAGCGGATGCACCCGCACCCGCTCCGGTGCCAAAGCCGTGAAGGTCTCCGCGGCACTCTGTGCCCCCAGCCCCGGCACCACCGTGTGGCCCTTGTCGCACCCGCTCAGCCCCGCCACCACCAGCCCCCAGACCACCCCGCCGCCCAGCCCGGCCGCCAACGCCACCGCGCCCGCCGCCCTGCTGCGCTGCCGGCCTGCCTGCCGCTGTGCTGTCACGGGCCTTCCAACCATCCATCTCAGCGTATGCGCCGCTTCGCCGCCCTTTATCACCGACTGGACACCACCACCAGCACCACCGCCAAGGCCGAGGCCCTGCGCACCTACTTCCGTCAGGCCGCCCCGGCCGATGCCGCGTGGGCCCTGTGGCTGTTCTCCGGCCGCCGCCTCAAGCGGGTGGTGCCCCGGTCCGAACTGCGGGCCGCCGCCGCCGAAGTGGCCGACCTGCCTGAGTGGCTCATCGACGAATGCCTCGCCTCCGTCGGCGACTTCGGCGAGACCCTCGCCCTGCTGCTGCCCGACCCGCCTGCGGCCTGTGGTGCTTCTGAGCCCACCGCCGCCCAGCCCGTCTCCGACAACCTCGCCGACCTGATCACCGCCCGCATCGTGCCGCTGGCCCGGCTTGGCCCCGCCGCCCGTGCCCGCAGCCTGCGCGACACCTGGGCCACGCTGCCCACCGCCGCGGAGCGCTTCCTGTTTCACAAGCTCATCTCCGGCACCTTCCGCGTCGGGGTGTCGCGCACGCTGGCGCTGCGGGCGCTGGCCGAGGCCTTCGAACTGCCCCGCGCCGTTGTTGAGGCCCGCGCTGCCGGCCGATGGGACCCCACGCCCGCCGACTTCGCCCGCCTGACCGCTCCGGAACACGCCGCCGACCGTGCACCCGCCGGCGACACCGCCGCGACGAGCACCGCGCCGCACCGCCCCTACCCCTTCTGCCTCGCCCGCCCGCTGCCGCCGGATGTGCGCATCGAAACCCTCGGCCCCCGTAGCCAGTTCCTGGCCGAGTGGAAGTTCGACGGCATCCGCGCCCAACTCATCGCCCGCGACGCAAGCCACACCCCCCGCAGCATCGCCATCTGGTCGCGCGGCGAGGAACTCATCTCCGACAACTTCCCCGATGTGCTCGCCGCCGCCGGCGATCTGCCCCGCCCGTGCGTGCTGGACGGCGAACTGCTGGCGTACGACGGCGACCGCCCGCTCGGGTTCGCCGCCTTGCAGACCCGCATCAACCGCGTCATCGCCGGGGCCAAAGGCGGCGGCCTGCTGTTCTACGACGTGCCGGTGGTCTTCGTGGCCTTTGACCTTCTGGAACTCGACAGCGAGGACCTTCGCGCCTGGCCGCTCCGCCGCCGCCGCGCCGCCCTGGAGGATCTGCTGGCCGCGACGCCCGCCAGCCCGGGCCGCCCGCTGCGGCTCTCCCCGCTGCTGAATGAGCCCGATTGGCCGTCGCTCACCGAGCGCCGCGCCACCGCCCGGGCCCTGCGTGCAGAAGGCCTGATGCTCAAGCACGCCGAGGCGCCGTACACCATCGGCCGCTCGGCTCTGGGCCCCGATGGCGACGATGACGACAGCGACGAGCACGCCGACTCCGAGCCGCAGACGCACAGCCAGTCCACCGACCCCGACGCGGCACCATCTTCCACGCCCCGGGGCTGGTACAAGTGGAAGCTCGACCCCTTCGCCATCGATGCGGTGCTCATCCACGCCCAGCGCGGCTCCGGCCGCCGCGCCGCGCTGTACACCGATTACACCTTCGCGGTGTGGACCGGCCCCCATCCCGGCCAGGGCCGCCTGGTGCCCATCGCCAAGGCCTACTCGGGCCTGACCGATGCCGAGATCGCGCGCGTGGACGCCTTTATTCGCGCCAACCAGTTGCCCGGCGCCCGCAGCAGCGCGTTCGTCTCGGTCAAGCCGGTCATGGTCTTTCAGATCGCCTTCCAGGGCGTGCAGGAAAGCCGCCGACACGCCGCGGGCCTGGCCCTGCGTTTCCCGCGCATCGCCCGCATCCGAGATGACAAGCCCGCCGAGCAGGCCGACACCGTCGCCTCCGTGCGGGCGTTGCTGGAATCTCCGGCCTGACCCCCGGAACCGTGCTCCATCGGCCATCGGTTGTGACCTGACCGAGACCCCCGCCACTACCATTTCGCAGCAGTCCCGCGGCCACCATGCCCGCCCGCATCCACCCAATCCGCCGCCGCTTCGCCTGGGTTTTCGCGCTGCTCGCCGGGCTGCTGCTGCTCACCCACATCGCCACCGTTTGGTTCAACTTCTACCTCGCGATCAACGCCACCACCGCCTTTGTCGTCGGTCATGGGGCCTTCGGCCTGCTTGGCAATCCTGGTGGGCTGGACTCCACCGCAATCCGTGTCGAGCCGACCCACGCCACCAGCGACATGTTCTGGTGGTTTGAACGTAGCGGCATCATGGGCATGGGCTACGCCGTCGCGCCGCTCTGGCTCCCCACAGTGCTCTTCGCCGCCCTCGCCGGGCTGATGTGGTACCTCGCCGCCCGCACCCGCCCCGGTCGCTGCCCCAACTGCGGGTACAACCTCCAAGGCCTGCCCGCCGCCCAGCCCTGTCCGGAATGCGGCCGGATCCTGCACGCCTCCCAGCCCGCCCCCCGCACACACCCCCAACAGCCCCCCGGCCCCGCCGCGCCCCGCAACCCCAGCGGCCCCGCCGCCGGATAACCCTCGCCCACACCAGCAACCCACTCCCCGCCGGCCCACCCCCCTCCGGGCCCACCCCCCACCTCCCCCACTGCGTGCGTTGCCCAGCCCTGCAACCATCCTCCATCACTATGGCCATTTGCCGCTCGCCCATCTCCTCCCCCACCCGCGCCGTGCGTGTCCTCTCGCTGGCACTGGCCGGCTTGGCCCTCACGCTGGCCCCGCTGGCCGGCTGCAGCAACGAAAAGCCCCCCGAGGCCCGCGCCGTTGAGCCGGTGGTGCGCGACACGCCCCCGGCCCTGCGGGGCACCATCGGTGCCGAGGCCCGCCTGCTGGGCACCCAGCCCCTGCTGGTTAGCGGCTACGGGCTGGTCGTCGGTCTCAACGGCACCGGCGGCGGAGCCCTGCCCGAGGCCATCGCCTCCACCATGGAACGCGAACTGGCCCGGGGCGGCATCGGCCGGGGCGGCCCGCTCTCTGAGGGTCCGCTGGCCGGACGCACCCCGCGTCAGGTGCTGGCCGATCCCAACGTCGCCGTGGTCATCGTCGAGGGTGTCATCGCCTCGGGCATGCCCCGGGGCACCCCGTTTGATGTCCGCGTCCGGCCGCTGCCCGGCTCGGCCGTCACCAGCCTTGAGGGCGGCACGCTCTGGACCACCGAACTGCGCATGGGCCCGGTCACGCCCTTCGGCTCCGCCCGCACCCGCAAGATGGCCGAGGCCCGGGGCCCGGTCTTCATCAACCCCTTTGCCGACCCCGCCGGCGCCGGGCTGGTGGCCGCGGGCATGCCCCCCGCCGGGCAGGACACCTTCCGGCGTGACGTGGGCCGCGTGCTCGGCGGCGGCAATGTGACCGACCCCTCGGCGCTGGAGATCGTGCTGGACAACCCCAGCCACACCCGCGCCGGCTCCATCGTCGCCGCCATCAACTCGCGCTTCCCGCCCGGCCCGGGCGACGACGGCCCCACGGCGCGGGGCCGCAACGCCACCACCGTCGGCCTGCGCATCCCCCGCGCTTTCGCGCAGCGGCCCGATGACTTCATCCGCCTGATCGAGTTCGGCCAGATCGACCTGGCCTTCCCCGAGGACTACGCCCGCCGCTACGCCGAAGAACTGGTCAAGCAGCCGGAACTGGCCGAGGAACTCTCCTGGGCCCTGCGCGCCATCGGCCGCACAGCCGTGCCCTTCGTCTACCCGCTGTATGACTCCGCCGAGCAGCCCGTCCGCTGGGCCGCCCTCCGTGTCGGCGGCTTCCTGGGCGACGCCCGCGCCACCCCCTTCCTGCTCGACATCGCCGACGGCACCACCGGCGAGCCCACAGCCCTTCGCACCCAGGCCATCTCCCTGCTCGGCCAGATGCGGGCCGACCCCATCATCAACAACAAGCTCCGGACCCTGGCCTCCGCTGGTTCTTTGCAGATCCGCATCGCCGCGTACGAGGCCCTGCTGGAGCGGGCCGACGCCTCCATCACCACCGTGGTCGTCGGCGACCCGCGCTCCCCCGCCGGCGGCTTCCCGGTGGATCTTCTGCCCGCCGGCGAACCGCTGATCTACATGACCCAGCAGGGCCGCCCCCGACTGGTCATCTTCGGTGATGACCTGCGCGTGAGCCGCCCCGCCATCGTCAGCGCCTGGGCCGACCGCCTCATGCTCGCCTCCGACAGCGCCGGGGCTGACACCGTCCGCATCCGCTACACCGATTACCGCACCGGCGCCGTCGTCAGCGGCACCGTCAGCGAGGACATCCGCTCGGTCATCCGTTTCATGGCCCACACCCCATCCCCCTCCAACCCCGAGCGCGGCCTCAGCCTCACCTACTCCGAGATCATCGGCGCCCTGTACGAGATGCAGCGGCAGAACGCCATCCGCGGGGCCTTCTCCACCCAGACCGACCGCCTCGCCGCCCAGATCACCGCCGCCGAGGCCGCCCCGCCCGCAGAGGAACGCCCCGCCACCGAGGCCGATCGCCTCGCCGCCCAGGAACGCGAGGCCGCCATGAAGGCCGACGGCCAGGCCGCCGCCCCCGCCACCGGGCCCATCGACCCGCGCAACCCCGCAGCCAGCCCCGCAGGCACCAACCCCGCAGCCCCCGGCGCCCAGCCCGGCCGCCGCCCGCTGGTGCGGCCCCTGCCCCAGAACCCCGCCCCCGCCGGTGGCTCCTCCGGTTCGGGCCCCACCGGCGACTGAGCCTGCTGCAACCCCACGCCCGCGGCCCACGCCCGCAGCCCACACCGCCGCGCCCCACACCCCCCGTGCCCGACCCCGACCTTCAACCCCGCAACACGGCCGTGCCCTCAGGCCCCGCACCCCAGCAGGCCGCCCCGCGCCGCGGCACCACCATTGGGCTGCTGTTCGCCCCGCTCCGAAGCACCAGCTTCAAGCTCGCGGTGCTGATCGGCCTGGCCTCGCTGTATGGCGTGCTGGCCCTGCGGTATGACGGCCTGCCCACCCTGCCGGTGCCCGCGGGCCTGGTCAACGGCGGCTACCTGCTGGCGATGAGCTTCGTCGTCGCCTTCCTGGTGGCCTTCCTGCTCCGCAAGGCGATCAAACTCGCGCTGCTGGTGGGCGTGGTGGCCGGCGGCATCGCCTACCTGCTCGGCGGCCTGGGCGTGCAACCGCAGGACGTGGGCAACCTGCCCAACGAGCTCGAGCAGGCCGCCAAAGACGCCGTCGCCCAGGCCGAAAGCGGCTGGGCCAGGCTGCGGCCGCTGCTGCCGAGCGGATTCGGGGCGTTCGTGGGATTCTGGCGGGGGTTGCGGGCGGGGGGGAGGTGAGGACGAATCGTTCCAAGGTGGGCACAGGCAATCGGCCACCTCGTCCGCTCGATCCAGCACCGCTGAGGCGGACGCGAACACACTGTTCCTGAGAGCATCGGCAGGGAGTGCCGGGGACTGACCGTTCGAAGCACTCAACCTGGCGGGGCACGCTGCGGACAGAGGAACTCGACGTGAACACCAGCGGCGGTCAAGGCCGCGCGATGGTTCCACCAATCGGAATCAACCGCATTCAGAATGGCCGGATTCTCTTCGCTGGCGACGGCGACGGCGACGAACTTCTGGTCGCTCTTGTCGAAGGTTGACAGTTCGTCTCGATCCGGGAACTCGTCGTACCGGCGCCAACCGCCCATCGGCCTTGGAGTGATCGCGACCTGCCGAACGCTGACCGGAATTGCCTGATGGTCGTGCGCCCACTTGGCGAAGGCATGACCAGCCCCGGGTTGCCCCTTCAGGCCGAGGTTGTTGATGTACTCGCGCAGGATCAGGCCCTTGTCGTCGATCAGCAGCCCGCCGGAAGTCTGCACTTCGCACAGCCGCTTGATGCACCCCGCGACGCAACGCTCATCAGCCTGCGGTGACAGGCGGGAGGCAGCCATGGCCACGTTGGTATCGATAACAACACCCATTCACTCCTCCGGGATGCCCCTGCGCTTCATGACCGCCGCTTGCATCGCAGCGATGTCGCCCATCGGATCGCCGAAGAAGTCCTTGGGCCACTGGAGAAAGTTGCCGTAGGTGTCAAGTTGCAGTTCGGTCAACTTCCCTTCGCCATCCTCGATGTCGCAGAAGTAGATCGCAGCCTTCTTCTCGTCAATCTCCTGCGCCTCGGCGACGCGCCGTTGAAGCCGACGGAGAAAATCCTCGCTGTGACTCTCGACGATGATCTGGACCTTGCGCACCTTCATGGCGTCGATGAAAACGTCCGCAAGCCCGCGCTGTACGCTCGGATGCAGGTGGATCTCGGGCTGCTCGAAAAGGATGGTCGATCCTTCCGGGGCGTAGTAGCACAGGACGAGCACGGGCAGGACCTGAGAGACGCCGAACCCGACGTCGGTGATGAGCACTTCGGACGAGCCCGGCGAGCGCCGCACGTGGACCCGGTAGAGGTTTGTTCCCTTTTTGATCTCTTCGACGCGAAACTCGTCGATGAGTTTCAGTTCCTTGAGCCAGTGGGCGACGTACTGCTCGAGCGAGTATCTCTTCTTGCCCGCGCCGCGCGAGATCTTCTCGCCGCGCTCGCGAGCCGCGAGAATGGCGGCAACCGCGTACTCGCCGCGGCGCCCCATATCGGCCGGATCCCCACCTGCCCAGGTGTACTCGCGCTTGGGAGAGTCACGAAGCGGCCCGAGGTAGAACACGTTGCGAAGCAGCCGCTCGAAGGCGAGTTCTAACTCGGACAAAAAGCCAGCGTTCTGGTGGTACGTCCGGACCTCGTCAGCGAAGCCGTAGAACTTGATGGGCCCGGGGATCGGCCAGCGGCGGCCGTCGGCCCGCCTGAACGCGAACCCGTCCAGATTCGTCGACAGTTGATACGCATCCTTCGCTTCCAGCCTTGCCAGTGCGAAGGTGGTGCCTCCCAAACCGTACTCCATCCCGGGAACGACGAGCTTTCCGCCGCCGTTGACCACCACCCTCGAAGCGAACGACATCCGGTCGGACTTCACCAAGGACGTGTTCTGAGTGTCCGGGTCCTTCAAGTCCAGCGGCTTGGCAAGCGTCCACTCAAGGCCAATGCTCAACTCCATCTTGTCGGCGTGGGCGTGTGAAACATCGGACACCGTGCCAAGATTGACCGGCGTCTTGTCGTCGCCCAGGTGCAGCACGACGCTCCGATCCGCGCTGTCCGCCGTCTGCTTGAGCATGAGCAGATACTGCAAGACGCTCGACTTGCCCGACGAGTTGGTGCCGAACAACGCCGTGATCGGCGCGAGCCGCATCCTGTCGATGCTCTTCCATGCCTTGAAGTTCGTGAGGCTCAGCGAGGTCAGCATGCGGAATCCGTCCGGGCAATTCAGCCAAGCAGTGCGGAGACTCCGCAACCGCAGATCAAGTCTAGGAGCCGCGGCCGCCACCCCCTTCCCCCTGACATGCGCGGGCCAACCAAGCAGCACCACCCACTTGGTGTGCGGCTTCCGCCCACACTCGCCGTGCTCACTGCCGCCTTCGCCGTTCTGTGCCCCGCCGCCAGCCAGTGCCTCCGTTCGCCTCTCCCAGCGACGGCCAACACCGCAAGCCCATGCGCCCGCTGTGGCACAACGTTGCCCCCAAGTGTGCGTGCTTCCGCAGTGATGTGTGCCCACCCCCTGCTCCGCTCCCCCGCCCCTCCGCCAATGATCGCCCCATCCGACCCCCCGCGGCAGCCCACCACGCCGCCGCGGGCACCGCCAGCGCCGCCGCCATCAGGAGAGGGCCCCGTGACCCCCACCCCCACCCCCAACCCACCCCCCGACCCCCCCGCTCCCCCCGACGTCTCCCTCGCCCCGCTGGTCAGCCTG
>JAJTDF010000162.1 GCA_021294835.1 Planctomycetaceae bacterium | reverse complement strand
CTGCGCGGCGTGGGGCGGCTTCCTGGCCGGGTACAACCCCTGGGGCCCGCGTGCGGCGAATGACCTGACCGGTCCGTTTGTGGTGTACCGCTCGACCGGCGCTCAAGCCACCGCGATTCCGATTGCGCCGGGGACGGCGTGGAACGGCTTTGGCCCGGCCAACAAACTGATCGCTTCGGCCGATGGCCTGAACTGGGCGCAGGTGTTCACGCGTGCCAGCCGCACGATGATCTACCCGGCCATGTACGGCGGCAGCGTGCTGCTGCCAAACCTGCCGGGCACGACGCGGGAACTGCTGACCTTCCCGCTTCCGCCGCTTGCCTCGGGCCGCCCGCTGCTGGTGTCGCCCGGCTGCACGAACTACTGCCTGGCCACGCCGACCTGGGATGCGCCGGGCGGCACCAACACGGTGACGAACGTCACGGCCACCTACCAGAACGCTGGGTTTGTGACCGGCCGCACGATTCCGCCGTGCCCGAGCCTGGGCGCGGTGTGGCGCGCCACACTCAACGGCTCGAACAGTTATGCGGGTCGGGCAACGCTGACCCCATCGCTTGCGCTGACCGCTGGACGGCGGACGCGGGTGAAGGCGTGGATCTACCTGCTTCCCCCCGCCGAGCCGTTCGTGGACAACAACACCCGGCCGTACAACAACAGCACGACCAGCACAATCCAGTTGTCCTTTGCTGACCAGGCCAACACGGGCGGCGGCTTCACCGTCAATCGCATCGCGCAGGGATTGAACGGCACTGGTTGGATTCCGGTGCAGTTTGAACTGGACACCACCGGCTGGACGGCCACGTTCTCGCTGTTGGCTCAGATTCAGACGATCACATTCTCGCCAGCCGAGCGGGCCGACTTCCTGATCGCCTTCGAGTCGGTCATCCAGGACGCGGCCGGGGCCAACCCGCCGCCGATGCCGATCGTTCCGCCGCCGATGGCGACGGCCGCCGGCGTGGGCGTGCTGAACACCCTGGCGGAGAGCGTGGGCTTCAACTGCTCCAACACCTGGACGCTGGCCCTAACGCTCCAGATGCCCGAGAACGGGCACGATCAGTACACGCTCAACCTGCCCACCGGGCGGACGCTGGCGTGGCTGGTGGAGAGTGACACGCCGGCCCGCCGAATCTCGATCGCGTACGACGTGGCGAACCGGCGGATCTCATTCACGGACGGCACCACCACCCGCACGGTGGCGGCGGTGGCCAATGAAGAGTTTGAGCTCGGCCGGGGTTCGCAGATCCACATCGGCATCTCGGGCACGGTGAGCGGCTCGGACACGACCATCGCCCTCGCGGTGTCGGTCGGCGGATCGCAGGTGAACACCGACTCGTTCACGTGGACGGGGCTGGTGCTGCGGCCGAGCAAGGTGGTGCATGCGGATGCGAGCCGCTCCGCTGTGGACGGGCACGCGGTGCACGCCGTGTACTGCGACGAGGACACGGCCCTGACCACCACGCAACTGGGGACGTTGCTGCGGAGTGGCGAGGCGGCCAATCCGCCCGCCAGCAACGCCCGCCGCACCCTCATCCTGGAGTGATCCATGCGCAAACTGCTGCAACGGCTCGGACTGTCAACCTGGGAATCGCTGGTCTGGCTCAAGCGGTCCCAGGGATTCGCGTGGGGCCTGGCCGTCGGCCTGCTTATCGGGCTGCTGCTCCTGGCGTGGTGAGGTCAGTTCATGGGCAAGTTCCAGAAGGGCAACCCGGGCGGTCCTGGCGGGCGGCGTGAGCCCCCCGGCGGTCGGCCGCCCATGGAGACCGTCGAGGTCCGCAAGATCATCGAAGCCTGGACCGTGGAGGTGAAGGGCCAGCCGCCCCAGCACGCCTCCCTCCTGGCCTTCGGCACCCTGATCGCCGAGATGCAGTCGGCCAGCCCCAACAAGGACCGCATCACCGCCGCCCGCCTGGTCATGGACCGGCAACTCGGCAAGCCCAAGGAATCCATCACCGTCGAGTCGCGCAACTCCGGTGACGTGCTCATGCTGTGCAAACTGGCGGTCCCCAAGTCCGACGCGGAGGCGGTCAACGCGCTGCTGAAGGGCAACCGGTGAAGCCGGCCGACACCCCGTTCGGCCACCCCCTGACCTACCCCGGGGACCAGTGGACCTGCCCGGTGACCGGGTGGGTCATCGCCAAGGACCGATCCGCCAACGTGCTCCAGCGGCAACGGCTGCTCACCCTGGCCGACCAGAGCGAAGTCTGGCGAGCTCGCTGGTTGCACGCCTGCGCGGCATCATCCCTGGTGTGGATCAACACCTGCGCGTGGACCTACGTCCTGGTCGAGCAGACCGACACCGGCCGCCGGCAGAGTCAGGCCTCCCCCCACCAGCCGTTTGTGACCTGGCCCGTCCAGGATGCGGCGATCAACACCCTGCACCAGTGCGAGAAGGAGGGCAAGTCGATCGTCTGGGACAAGTCCCGCGAGATGGGCGCGACGTGGGTGTGTCTGGCCGATTGCCTTCACCAGTGCCTGTTCCGGGCCGGGGCGAACATCCTGGTGGCCTCCCGCAAGGAGGACCTGGTCGATCGGCCCAACGACCCGGACTCCCTGTTCTGGAAGCTGGACTACATGCTCGATCGGCTGCCCTGGTGGATGCGGCCGACGGTGGACCGGGCCCGGCTGCGGATGCGGTTCACCGACCGGGACACCGGCATCGACGGCGATTCCACCGGAGACGACATTGGCCGTGGCGGGCGACGGACGCGGATCGTCATCGACGAGGCCGCCGCCATCGACAACCTCCGTTCGATCGACGCCGCCACCCAGGACAGCACCCCGTGCCGGATCTTCATCTCCACCCCCAAGCGGGGCTCGTACTTCGGCCTGCTCAAGCGGT
>JAJTDF010000017.1 GCA_021294835.1 Planctomycetaceae bacterium | reverse complement strand
CCCCCACCCCGCCCGTCCGCACCGCCGGGGGCCGCGTCTTCAACTTCAACGCCGGCCCCTCCATCCTCCCCGAAGAGGTCATCCACCAGATCCAGCACGACATCTGGGACTTCAAAAACACCGGCTTTGGCATCTTGGAGCACTCCCACCGTGCCAAGCCCTATGACGACCTCCTCGCCGAGGTCTTCGCCTCCGTCCGCCAGGCCGGCAACGTCCCCGCCAACTTCAAGATCCTCTTCATGACCGGCGGGTCCACCAGCCAGAACGTCTTCGTCCCCATGAACCTCCTCCAGCCCGGCGGCAAGGCCGACTACCTCGACACCGACTACTGGTCCTCCCGCTCCATCGAGGACGCCGCCCAGGCCGGCTTCGTCCCCCACGTCGCCTGGTCCGGCAAGTCCTGCAACTACACCCGCATCCCCGCCGCTCCCGAGATCAACTACTCCTCCCCCTCCACCCCCTACGTCCACTTCACCTCCAACAACACCATCTACGGAACCCAGTGGCACACCACCCCCGCCGTCCCCGCCGGCGTCCCCCTGGTCTGCGACGCCTGCTCGGACATCTTCTCCCGCCCCATCGACTACTCCCCCTATGGCCTGCTCTATGCCTCGGCCCAGAAGAACCTCGGCACCACCGGCGCCACCGTCGTCCTGATCCGTGAAGACGTGCTCGACCGCACCCGCAAGGACCTCCCGCGGATGTTCTCCTACCGCAACATGATCAAGGAGGACTCACGCCCCAACACCCCGCCCCACTTTGCCATCTACACCGTCGGCCTCATGGCCAAGTGGATCATTGCCCAGGGCGGCCTGACCGCCATCGCCCAGCGCAACGCCCAGAAGGCCAAACTCATCTACGACGCCCTCGACGCCCACCCCGGCTTCTACGCCCCCCACGCCGAGAAGGCCTCCCGCTCGCTGATGAACATCGCCTTCCGCCTCCCCTCCGACGCCCTCACCGAGAAGTTCATCACCGAGGCCCTCGCCCACGGCATCGACGGCACCCGGGGCCACCGCGCCACCGGCGGCATCCGCGTCAGCACCTACAACGCCTTCCCCATCGAGGGCTGCCAGGCGCTCGCCCACTTCCTCCACCACTTCGCCCGCGCCAACGGCTAAGGCAGCCCTCGGCCATCCCAGCGTGCATCCCCGCCCCGGTCACCCGCCGGGGCGTTTTACTTCGCCACCAGCGTGTCAAAGCCGCCCCACGCCATCCGCTTCACGTCAAACGGCAGCGACTTGGCCATCCCCGCCATTCGCTTGTCGGCGCTCACCAGCGCGTTGACCTTGTCCCGGTGCGACCGGCTCTTGTACTTGATCCACGACACCACCACCGTCTCCCCCTTCTTCGCCTTGGCCATCTTCGCAAACGGCACCCCGAACCCCGGCGCCAGATCCTCCGCCACCGCCTCCACGTACTCCAGCGCCCCGTGGTCGGTCCACACCTTCGCCGCCAGCGCCGCCAGCTTCTTGTACTTGGTGAGGTTCTTGGTGGGAACCGGCAGAACGAACGCATCGACGTATTTGGCCATGCCCCAGCATAGCGGCGTCCGCCCGTCCACCCAGCCACCGAACCTTCCCGCCCGCTCCGTCGTACATCTCCGTCCCGCCCGCCACCTCTTCCCGCCCAGTTCGGAACCTCGGCCACCCTTTCGGCCTCTCAGATCTACAGCGGGCCACCCTGGCACGTACCGTCAGCACCGGTCCCGCCTCTCGGAGACACACCCATGGCCTCGGCAGCACCCAACATCCTCAACCCCACCGACGAGACCTTCCAGCAGGAAGTCGTCGAGTCCGCCGTCCCCACCCTGGTGGACTTCTGGGCCCCCTGGTGCCCGCCCTGCCGCATGCTCAAGCCCGAACTGGCCGCCGTTGCCGAGCAGGTCGTCGGTCGCGCCAACGTCGCCTTCGTGAATGTGGACGAGAGCCCCGAAGTCGCCGAGGCCTTCGGCATCCAGGGCATCCCCGCCATGTTCGTCCTCAAGCAGGGTCAGATCGTTGATCAGGCCGTCGGCTACCGCCCCCGCGCCCAAGTGCTCGCCTGGCTGGAGCCCCACCTGGCCCCGCCCAACGCCTGAAGCCTCAGCCCCGCCCACCCGTCCTCTTGGCCACCCCGCCGCCCGCCCTCCGGGGCGGCCGGCCCCGCCGGGGCCTGCCCAGCCGACCCGCCTCTGCTTCCGCTTGCCTCAGCCCCGCCAGCACCGCCTGCCGCACCTTGGCGGGCAGATCCCCCGCGCCCAGTTGGCTGCACGCGTCCTGCACCATGTCCAGTTCCCGGAACACCGCGCGGCACCTGGCGCACAACTCCGCCTGAGGCACGGCAAACCCCGCATGCACCCCGCCCCGGTCCATCGCGTCCATCTTCGCCTTCAGCAGGTCCAGGCACACCTGCTTCTCAAAGATCGGCGTCGGAGCCTCCACCGCCGCCGCCTTGGCCGTCATCGCCTTTCGCAGCGCCAGCCTCGCCCGGTGCAGCCGTGTCTTGACGGTGTTCTCCGCCAGCCCCAGCGTCCGGGCCGTGTCCTGCACCGAGAGTTCCAGCACCTCCTTCAGGATCGTCACCACCCGCAGATGCTCCGGCAGCCTCGCGATCTCCGCCTGCACCCGCGCCACCGCCTCGTGCCGCTCCGGCTCGGGCACCTCGTCAACCGGGGCCGCCGCCGCCTGCATCACCGTGGTCTCCTGCCAGGGCATCAACTGCGACAACGCCGGCATCCGCCTGCTGCTGCCCCCCTTGCCGCCCCGCTCGCCGCCCCTCGCGTCCCGCCGCCACCTCGCCGTGCACGTCCGCACGGCAATGGCGTACAGCCACGTCCCCGGATCGGCCTCGCCCTTGAACGTGTGCCACTTGGCGAAGGCCTGCAGGAATGTGTCCTGCACCGCGTCGTCCGCGTCCGCCCGGTTGCGGCACAGCCGCAGCGCCGCCGCCCGCACACGCGGGCCATGGGCCTCCAGCAGCATCACAACCGCCGCCGCCGGATCGCTGCCGGCCTTGGGCAGGCGACGCGGGGCTGATCGGGCTGGGCTGGTGCTGCTGGGCATGATGTCTGGAGCCGGTCAGGGACTGAAGCTGGTCACGGAGCAACGCGGATGAACCACACAGCGTTGGCCCGTCTACGGGGCGGAGGCAAGCATGGGCGTCACCACCACGGCATACAGCCACGGCGAGGCCACACCTGCGACGCCGCCCGGCCCGCTCCCCGCGCCGGACGGTGCGCCGCCCCGCGCGGTTCGCAACGCCGCCACCGAGGCCAGCACCGCCGCGTCCGCCGGCAGCCGACGCAGGCTGATCTTCACCTGCCCCTCGATGATCCGCCGTCCGGCGTTGTCGTCCTGCCCCACCAGTTCCGCCCGCACGACGGCGAACCCCCGGGCCACCGCCGCCGCCGCCTCGCGGATGTCCGCCTGGCTCGACCCGCCCGAGCCGCCCTGGGCACCGGTCATCGCCTCGATGGCGCGGCGCAGGCCGCTCAACGAGGCGTCCAGCAACTCGCGGGCGTGCAGAATGGCGTCGCCCCCGGCGACGGTCAGCACCGGCAACGCAAACGTGCACAGCGTGCTGCCGATCAGCCCTTCAGCCCGCTGCGCCAGCGACGGCCCACTCCGCCCCGCCGACAGCCGCTGCTGGTTCTCACTCGGCCCGCCCGCCCGCACCGCCAGCAGCCCGTGCCGGATGGCAAAGCGGTCCAGCCCGGCCAGCATGGGCACCGAGATGCCCGGGTCCGCCCCGCCCTTGAGCACGTCGGTGCACACGCCCTGCAGGTACTCCCCTTCCATGGCAAACACCTTGGCGTGCAGAAAGCGGCCGAACCCGCCGGGACCGGAGCAATCCACCCGCTGGCCGATGGCCTCGCAACTCCGCTGCACGTCATCAAACGCGTCGTCCCCCTCCAGCCCCGAGCACATCACCCCGGCCTGCCACAGATCCGCCGACCACCGCCAACTCTCCAGCACCCGCAGCAGCGGCGGGTGCGACTTGATCGCCCCCCGCACCGTCGCCTCATCAAGCCCCGACAGCGGGCCGGGCACCAGCGTGTGCAGGCGATCAAACAGCAGCGCTGCCGCCATGAACGCCGACTCGCGGGTGGTCAGGTGATACGGGTTGACGGCGGCGGCAAGCATCAGCGCGAGTTGGGTTGTGCGGGCGGGCGGGCCGAAGCGTCCAGCCAGTTCAGCAGGCGGTCGAACAGCGTCGGCATGCTCAGGAACAGCCACTCATGACCGCCCGAGACCACCCACCGCTCCGGCCGCCCGGCACGCTCCCACAGGCGGTCGCCCAGTTGCGAGGGCACCGCCAGGTCGCTGTTGGCCTGAATCAGCAGCGTGCGACGCCCGGCCAGCAGCGGCGCGCAGGCGGCGGCGTCCAGCACGGCAACGCGGTTGTACGCGGCGATCAACGCCTCGCGGTCCTTGCCCAGCGGCTCCCCGACGCGGTACCCCTTGGCCTCCTCGCTGGGCACCACCCAGATGAACCGCAGCGAATCGATGCCGCCGGAGTAGTTGCTGGTCAGGGCCAGTTCCAGGTAGTTCACGCCCCCGGAGATCAGCACCGCGTCGCTGTACCGGTCGGGATCGCGGGCCAGCACCGTCGGCGCCACCACCGCGCCGCCGGACATGCCCAGCAGCACCGTCGGGCGGCCCTTGAGCGACGGCCGCTCCTGATCCACGTACAGCATGGCCGCCTGCACCGCATAGGCGGTCTCCGCGGCCCGCTGGCCGAGCAGTTCGGCGATCTGCAAGGCGACGCTGGAGTGGTCATTCCCGGCGATCAGGCCGAAGGTGACCCGCTCGGTGAACCGCGACGGGTGCGCCAGCATCCGCAGCACCGACCAGCCCTGCGCCTTGAGGCGACCGATGAGCGGCTCGATGATCTGTGTCGGGGTGCCGAACATGCCCGGCAGCAGCACAACCGTCCCCCGGCTGGGCTGCGAGTCCGGCTCGTAGAAGGCAAACCAGGTGCGTTCCAGCAGCACACGCAGCGAGTCGGGGTCGCCCACGCCGGCGGAGTTGTCGGGGACCAGCGTCGAGCCGTCAGCCGGCGGCTTGATGGCCGCATCCTCGCCCTCGGCCATGCGGACAGGCTCGTCACCGTGCGGCGTGGCCCATACGACGCTGTCGCCCTTGGCCGATCCGCCGTCGGCAGCGCGGGCGGACATGAAGCGGAGATAGAACGCCGGCCTGCCGGGGGCCCGCTGCCAAACATCCTTGCCGTCGGGCGCTGCGATGAAGACGTACGAGCCCACGCCCTCGCCGACGACGGTCACGGGCCGCTCCATGGCTCCGCCCCGGCGGCGGCCGGTCAGCCGCCAGACGTCGCGCATCTGCTCGGTCAGGTGCTGCTGGCGACCCTCCTCGGACTCGGGCATAGGGCCGAACGGTCCCTGCACCGGCTCGATCACACCCATGGGGCGGCGCAGCGGAGACAGACCGGCCAGCGTGGACCGTCGCAGCCCGGACCAGACGCTCATGCGGGCGGGCCAGATCGACGCGTCGGCGGCATCCGGGCTGGCGTTGGGGGCCTCGCCGCTTGCGGCGGACGACCAAGCCGGGGCGGCGGCCGTCCCCGGCGGGAAGCCGAATCGACCGGGGGGCGGGTCCTCACGCACGATGCTGGCGCACCCGGCCAGACCGGCGAGGGCCAGCAGCGCCAGCAGCAGCCGCCGCCGACCCGCACGCGGCGCCCGAAGGTCGGCGATGGCACGGGCCGCGGAGCTGGATGGGGGTAGAGAGATGGTCATGGAGCACACCGGTCGGTCGCGGGGTGGCACTCGCGCCGAGGTGAGGATAGACGCTGGGTGCATCACCCCAGCCGAGGGGGTGATCGGCCGGCCGCGGGGGCCGGGCCGGGGCGGGAGCGGGCCGGGCACGGCCGGGCACGGCCGAGATCCGTCCGGGTTCAGGCAAGGTTCGGGGGCATCGGGTCGATTACGCTTGGCCCCATGGCCGCAGACCCTTCCGCCGGTGATCGCCCCGCTTCGCCCGCCCCTTCGCCCTCCGCCGCAGCCCCAACCGGCTCGGGTGGCTCGTCGGGCGCGGTCGCAGCCGGGACCGATGCGTCGGACCGGCACGGGCTGGTGGGGCTGGCGGCCCGCTCGGGCATCGGCGGGTTGATGATGGGGGTGGCCAATCTGGTGCCGGGCATCTCCGGCGGGGCCATGCTGCTGCTGCTGGGCGTGTACACCAAGTTCCTCAGCGCCATCGCCGAGGTGGTGACCTTCAAGTTCCGCCTGCGGTCGATCATCGTGCTCGGCCTGGTGGGCACCGGGGCGGCGACGACCATTCTGGTGCTGGCCGGCCTCGTCAAGGACCTGATCGTCACGCACCGCTGGCAGACCTACTCGGTGGTGATCGGGATGCGGCTGGCGGCCATTCCGGTGGTCTGGCGGCTGGCCCGGCCGGCGACGCCCTCGCTGTGGATGGGCATGGCGGCGGGCATCGTGCTGACGGGGATCGCGGCGGTGTTCGTGTACATGCCCTCGACGGGCGTGGGGCCGGGCAGTTCCTCGCCGGGGATGCTGTTCCTCGGCGGGCTGCTGGGCTCCTCAGCGACGATCCTGCCTGGGCTTGACGGGTCGTACATCCTCATGCTGCTGGACCAGTACGTGCCGATCCTGGCGTCGATCGACCGCTTCGGCGACGGGCTGCGGGCGGGGAACATCTCGGCGGCGACGGCGGAGTTCGGCACGCTGGTGCCGGTGGGGCTGGGCGTGCTGCTGGGCATCGGCGGCGTGTCTTTGGTGGTGCGAAAGCTGCTGATGGTGGCGCCCAAGCCGACGTACGGCGTTCTGATCGGCATTCTGGTCGGCGCATTCATCGGGCTGTACCCGTTCGGCGCGTTCGTGCCCCCGCAGGTGGGCGATGTGATCAAGGGCACGGTGATGACCGAGGCGAACCTGGCGCAGTTTGTCGCCAAGCCGGAGGACTGGCCGGTGAAGTTCTTCGCGCCGACGGGCGGGCAGGTGATGGCGGCGATCGGGCTGATCGTCGCCGGCGCAGTGGCGGCGTGGGGGCTTTCGAAGTTTGATCGCGACACCCCGGAGCCGAGCCCGTCGACCCAAGTCAAGACCTGAGCGAGGTCCACCGGCTACGGGCGAATACACACCGGAGCAGGACTCAGGCCGTGCGCGGCGAGCGACGGACGGCCCTGCCGGCGGCGACGGCGGCGGTGTCGGTCGCGGCCTTGCGGGCGACGCGGGCCACAGCTGGCGACTTGGGCTCGGCATCTGAGGCCGGGAGCTTGCCATCCAGCACGGCGGCCTTCATGAGGCGACCGGCCTTGAAGCGGACGGTTCGCCGGGCGTCGACCTTGACCTTCTCGAGGGTCTTGGGGTTCTGGGCGACGCGGGGCTTGCGGGTGCGGACTTCAAAGACGCCGAAGTCGCGGATCTCGATGCGGTCGCCCCGGCTGAGCACGTCGATGAACGACTGCAGCGTTGACTCCAGCACCACCCGCACCGACTCGCGGGTCTGGCCGCTGTGGGCCACGATGCACTCGACCAGATCCTTCTTGGTGACGGTGCCCATGTTTGGACGGACCTCCGAGACACGAGAAAACCAGTGGCAAACGTGCCGCCGGTGTTCAGGAACAAACCACCCCATCCGAACCCCTGTTCACCCCGCCAACGCTTCCCCCCAGTTGCCGGTTCCCAAGGACCCAAACAACCACCCCTCTCCCACTGCGCCCCCGCCCTGAGCCCTCTCCAGCATCGGCCCTGTCATCGCTCGGCTGCGGCCTGGCAGCCCGCAAAGCGGCCGGCCGACGAACCAGACACGTCGATCAGTCACAGCGGGCCGATTCCGCCTCACTGGAACTGCCACGGGGACGATGGACAGGCGACCAGACACGGCCGACCGGTGACGACCACGCGACCAGAAAGATCGCGTGCAGTGCGAGTATCTCGCGCCGGGGCGAATTCGTCAAGGGGTTTCCCGGCCAGATTTTGCCGGTTGTTGCCGGAAGATGTCAGAACCTGACGCCCAGGCCGAAAAAGAGCCCGGCGAGGCTGCCATCCCAGCGGAAACGCTGGGTGCCGGATCCGTCTTCGATATTCACTGCCATAAACCGGTACCCGGCGTGGATGTTCAGCCAGGGCAGGGGGCGGTACGTGAAGGCGGTCGCGAGGTCAAAGGACAGCGAGTCGGCTCCGCCGCCGGCGGTAAGCCAGAGGTCGGCATCCAGTTCGGGAATGAAATTGACGCTGACCATGGCTCCTCCGGTGACTTCCAGAGCCAGTTGATCCGCCTGCACGGTGACAGCGCCGGAGGCGATCGAGGCATCGATGCTGTGGACGGTCAGCCCAGCCAGAGCACGGAGGCGGAGCCAGTCGGGGGCGGACTGGGCAAAGAGGCGGTAGCCGAGGAGGGCCTGGGCGGACTGGAACTCGAGGCTGGTGGTCAGGCGGTCGCCCGGGGCAATGGCCAGCGGGCCGACGGAGGCGGTGAAGGTGGAGGTGGCGGAGCGTTCGGAGGAGAAGCCGAAGCCGGAGAGCGACACCATCCAGGGGTCGCTGGTGAGGACGGCCTGGCCATAGGGGGCGAGGCGCGGGGAGTCGGCGTTGAGGGACTCGAGGGTGAGTTCATCGCGGCCGGCACCGGGGAACTGCAGATCGCCGGAGGGGGCGACGTACCACGCCCGCATGTTGACATCGAGTTTGAGGGCCGAGGGGGCGATGGCGGCCGAGTCGTCAGCGGCGGTTGCGGCGGCGGGCGTGGTGGAGGCGGCGGGCTGCGCGAAGGCGGGGACGGCCAAGAGGAGAAGGCTGACGGCGGCGAGACGGCTGGACATGCGGGGGCTCCTGCGGTGGCGGCGGTGCGCCGGGGCGAACGAATGAGGGCAAACGTAGACGCGCGGGCGGCGAACAATGCGGGGATGGAGCACGAGCCGCCGGAGAACCTGGGCGAAGGGACGCTGGAACTGGCGCCGGGGGTGCGGGTGCCGGCGTCGACGGTCGCGTGGTCGTTCTCGCGGAGCGGCGGGCCGGGCGGCCAGAACGTGAACAAGGTGGCGACGCGGGCGGAGTTGCGGGTGTCGCTGGAGGGGATTCCGATCCATCCGGAGGCGAGGGAGAGGCTGGCGGGGCTGGCGGGGTCGCGGCTGACGGCGGCGGGGGAACTGGTGATCGTGGCACAGACGGAACGGTCGCAGCAGGCGAACAAGGCGGAGTGTCTGGAGCGGCTGCGGGAGTTGATCATCCGGGCGAAGGTGCGGCCGAAGAAGCGGGTGGCGACCAAGCCGACGCGGGGATCGCAGCGGCGGCGGATGGACTCGAAGAAACGGCGAGGGGACATCAAGCGGGGTCGGCAGGGTGGCGGCGATGAGTGACCTGGGCGTGCTTACGCTGGCGATTGAGACGAGCAACCCGTCGGCAGCGGAACCGAGCCGCGCCGAGGTGGCGGTGGGCCCGCTGGGCGGGGCGGCGGTGGCGGTGGAAGCGGTGAGCGGGGATCGGGACCGGGATGATCTGCTGCCGGCGATGGACCGGGTGTGCCGGACGGCGGGGGTGCGGCCGGCGGAGGTGCGGGTGGTGGCGGTGTCTCTGGGGCCGGGCGGGTTCACCAGTTTGCGGGCGGCGTGTGCCGCGGCCAAGGCCTTGGCGGTGATGCAGGGGGCCGGTGTGGTGGGCGTGCCGAGCGCGGTGGCGGCGGCGGCAGCGGAGGATGAATGGTGGCCTGCGGGGGGGTTGGCGGTGGCGCTGGCGAGCAAGGGGGCACGGGCGCTGGTGACGGTGTTTGAGCACTCGCCGCTGCGGGACGGGGCGGGGGCGGTGCGGGCGGCGGAGGGGATGCGGGCGATGGCGGGCGACGAGGTGGTGGCCAGCGGGGTGCGGACGCTGGTGGCGGACCAGCACCTGCCGGAGGCGATGCGGGCGGCGTGCGAGGCGGCGGGGATGGAGGTGCGACCGCTGCGGCTGGGCGGGGCGGCGGTGCTGCGGGCGGCGGGCCTGTTTGCGGTGCTGCACGGGGAGGCGGCGGACGGGCTGGCGCCGCTGTATGGGCGGGAACCGGAAGCGGTGACACTGTGGCGGGAACGGCGGAGCGGCAGCGGGCGGGGGTAGTCCCCAAGCGTCACAGCTTTTCGGACGACAATGGGGCGACGCAATCGGAACACTCCGCCCGGTGAACTGCGGGGAGGCGGTGGGTGTGAAGTTGGAGAATCTGGGGATCGAAGCACACCCCTGCGGGCTGTACAAGGCCCGGCGGCGTGGCTTTGGAATGGCCGCGGCGTGGCGGACACGGATGTACACATCACCCGCAGACAGATGAGTTGCTCGCCGTCAGGCGTGAGCGCAAGGAGGCCGGCACATGGGACAGGAACCGTTTCAGGACGGGCAGGAACGAGAGCACATGAACGGCTCACCGAGCGAGGCGGCTGGGGACGGGAACAGCGCGGAGGCGTCGACGGACTGGTCGGAGCGGAAGATCTTCACGACCGGTGAGGCGGCGCAGATCTGCAAGGTGAGCCAGCAGACGATCATCCGCTGCTTTGATGCTGGTCGGCTGGGGGGCTTTCGGGTTCCAGGAAGCAAGTTCCGGCGTATTCCTCGTGCGGAGCTGCTGCGGTTCATGCGCGACAACGACATTCCGACGGAGAACCTGGAGGGCGCGGGGACGCGGGTGCTGGTGGTGGATGATGATCCGGCGATCCAGAGCCTGTTCACGGATCTGCTGGGGCGGAGCAAGGGCTACCGCGTGAAGACGGCGGGGACGGGGTATGACGCGGGCATGCTGACGCAGTCGTTCCGGCCTCATGTGCTGGTGCTGGACTACATGCTGCCGGACATCAACGGGAACCTGGTGTGCCAGCGAATCCGGGAGAACCCGGAACTGTCAGGGACGAAAATCATCATCGTCTCGGGCGTGGTGAACCAGGACGAGATCGACAAGCTGCGGGCGGCGGGGGCGGACGATTTCGTCCGCAAGCCGTTCAACATTCAGCAGATCATCGACAGGATCAGTGCGCTGACGGCGTGATACCGCATCATTGTGACAACCCAGACCGGATGGGGCGGGCACGGAGGACAAGCATGAGCGGCGTCGGCGGGCCGGATGCTCTGCGGGAGGATGGCGGCACGCTGCCCGGACCGGATCTGCCGCCTGGGACGGCGTGGGGCGAGGAGGCCGCGGGTGCGGATCCAACGGTGGCGGAAGGGGTTCTGGCTCACATCGAGTCTCTGCCGACGCTGTCTCCGATAGCGACGCGTCTGCTGAAACTGTCGGACGCGGAGGATGCGGAGACCGAGGAGATCGTTTCGCTGATCGAGGCGGACCCGTCGCTGTCAGCGCGGATGCTGTCGCTGTGTCGGCGGGCGAGCGTGGGCGCGGGAGTGGTATCGACGGTGAAGCGTGCGGTGGTGCTTCTGGGGCTGGAAGCGGTGCAGGCAGCGGTGCTGTCGGTGCAGATCTACGAGGTGCTGTCGCAGGCACCCAACGGACTGGAGAGCCGCGACGGACAAGCGGCTGCATTTGATCGGGCGGGGTTCTGGCGGCATTGTGTTGCGGTGGCGTGCGCGGCAGAACTGCTGGCGGAGAGCCATCGGGAGAAGCACATCCGGCCGGAAGAGGCGTTCACGGCGGGACTGGTGCACGATCTGGGGAAGCTGGCGCTGGACTGGATTCTGCCGATGTCCTACGCGCGGGTGCTGACTGCTGCGGAAGAGCGTGGTGTGGACCTGGCGGGTGTGGAGCGGACGGTGCTCGGACTGGATCATCACCTGGCGGGCAAGCGGCTGGCGGAGCACTGGAGGCTGCCGCACGTGCTTCGTGATGCGATGTGGCTTCACGGGCAGAGGATGTCGGCGCTGCCGGAGTTGCGGCACAAGGATGTGGTGGGTCTTGTGACGGCGGCGGACGGGCTGTGCCGTCGGCTGCACCTGGGCTGGTCAGGCAACGCGGCGAGCGCACCGACCATGGAGGCCTTGTGTGCCGACGCGGAACTGGACCCGGTCCGGGTGGCGGATGTGGAGCCGCAGTTGCACGAGGCGCTGGCGCGGCGGTGCAAGGACCTTGGGTTGGAGGACCAGACCAGCCCGGAACTGGTGGTGCAGTCGATCGCGTCGGCGAACGCAAGGCTGACCCGCCTGCAAGATCGGTGGCGAACGAGGGCCAAGGCGAGCGCCGGGCAGGGACGGATCCTCAAGGCGATCACGGCGTTCAGCGAGAGCATGCGGCCCGGGCTGGGGGTGGCGCAGACAGCGGGGTTGATCGCCCGGAGCCACCAGCACTTGAGCGGGCGGACGCCGGTGGCGCTGGTGTATCAGACAAGGGCGGAGGACCAGTGGCGTGTGGTGGATCTGACGGCGGCGGCGGACGGGGCAGCGACGGCGGAGATCGCGTCGGCACATGAGCCGCCGAAGGACCAGCGGGGTCGACCGATGTCGATCCGTGATGCCTGCGGTCCGGAGGCGGACCTCGGGGAGACGGTGATTCTGCTGACATGGCTGGCGGAGCACGTGACGGCGGCGCCGGACCTTCGGGAGACGGGCGTGGTGGCGCTGCTGAGCCCGCTTGGTCCGGCGGCGGCGCTGCTGCACGGCCCGGCCAAGGAGAAGCCGTCTCGGCGGGCGCTGTCGGCGAGCGAGATGGCACCGGTGGTGACGGTGTGGGCGTCGGCACTGGGCGGGGCGTGCCAGTTTGAGGGGAACCGTCGGCTGACTGAGGCCCTGGCGGATATGACGCGGGCGCTTGGACGGACGCAGCAGCAACTGGCGGCGGCGGAATCGATGGCGAGGCTGGGTGAACTGACGGCGGGGGCAGCGCACGAACTGAACAACCCGCTGACGGTGATCAGCGGGCGGGCGCAGTTGCTGGCCGAGCATCTGACGGAGAAGCGGCTGAGGGCGGAAGCGCAGTCCATCGTTACGGCGGCGGGGAAGATGACGGAACTGGTGACCAGGCTGCACACGATCGCCAAGCCGCCGAGGCCGATCGCGCAGATGCTGCCGCTTGCGGAACTGCTGAACGAGGCGGCGGCCACGGCCCGCAGGCGTGTGGCGAGCCAGCGGTCGGGGCTGGCGGGCAAGCCGGTGCGTGTGACGGTGCAATCCCCGCTGGACCGGGCGTGCCTAGATCGGACACAGACGGTGGCGGCGGTGGTGGAACTGATCGCCAACGCGCTGGAGTGTTCACCCCGTACGGGGGTGGATGTGCGGGCATGTCTGGATGCGAAGGCGTCCACGCTGGTGCTGCGGGTGACCGACGACGGCTCGGGCATGAGCCCACATGCGTTGCAGCACGCGTTTGACCCGTTTTTTTCAGAGAAAACTGCGGGCAGACAGGCCGGGCTGGGGCTGGCGCTGGCGAGGCGACTGATCGTCAACCAGCAAGGCGGGATCAAACTGGACAGCGTGCCGGGGAAGGGGACATCGGTGACGGTGGTGTTCACCCGATGGCGGGGAGAGAGTCTCGGGGCCGATACCCGGGCGGCCTGACTCGACCGGCGGACGCCGCTGGCCGATGTTCAATGCTGGAGCGTGGATCAGGCACGCCGAATGAACGGAGCACACATGGCTTCTCGTCCGCCCAGCAACACACCGCCGAGCGAACCACCCTCCGGAATGCCTCACGACCGCGGGGCGGGGGAGCGGGGAGCGGGGAGCGGCATCCCGACCGGTCCGCAGGTGCTGGTGGTGGCGGAACGCCGCGATCGGCGGGAGAGCCTTCAGCGGACGGTGGAGCAGGACGCACTGGACTGCCTGTGCGTGGAGAGCAGCGAAGAAGCATTGCGGCGGCTGAACGCGACGGGGCCGGAGGGGAGGTCGAGCATCGAGGTGGTGGTGCTTGATCTGGCACGGTGCGGGAGCGCGGCGCTGGGATTCGTGCGCGAACTGGGGGATCGACAGATCGCAACGGTGATCGTGTGCCCGAACGTCAGCTTCGACGAGGCAGTGGAGGCGATGCGGGCCGGAGCGTCGGACATCATTCCGGCGACGACCAAGCCGCGGGAACTGCTGCGGCGGGTGCGGTCGGCATTGATGCAGCACCGGGCGGTGGCGGGGTCCGGAAGCGGGAGCGGCGGCACGGGCGGAGTTGGTCCGGCTTCGCTGACGTCGCTTCCATCACTGCCCAAGCCCGCGGCTGCGAGCCTGCCGCCGATGGGGGGGCCGATCGAGGAGCTGAGGACGCTGCTGACGGGGGAACTTGATGTGGAGCAGCTGCTGCGGCACATGCTGGAGTTTGTGCTGGCGCAGATCGGTCCGACGAACGCGGCGATCTTCCTGCCGTCGACCTCGGGCGACTACTCACTGGGCGCGTATGTGAACTACTCGTGCCCGAAGGACACGGTGGAGGTTCTGCTGGACCACCTGGCCAACGTGGCGGCTCCCTCGCTGGACCACGCCATCGGCGTGCTGCACCTGCGCGATCCGGAGAGCGTGGAGCAGCACATAGGCGAGTATTCGCAGTGGCTGATGGATCAGCACGTGATCGCATTCGCCTGCCGAGCGAAGACGGAGTGCCTGGCGGTGGTGATGCTGTTCCGCGATCCGGCATCACCGTTCCCGAGTCACGCGCCGATGCTGCTGGGCGAGGCACGGGAAGTGTTTGCGACGCAGCTGGCCAGAGTGGTGCGGATTCATCACCGGCACCTGCCGCCGGAAAAGTGGGGCACACTGGGGGATCCACCGGAAAGCGACGATCAGGGCGGGCTGGCGGCGTAAGCCAAGGGGCGGGGCCCGTGACCAGCGGAGGGAAAGCTGCGCTTTTCGGCTCACAGATCAGATTTCGTCTAAATTGCCCATTTTTCCTTGCTGCTCGGGTTGCAAAGCCTGAGAGTGGAGGTAAGGTACCAATAGAGTCCACTGTGATCGGGCGTTGCGTGACAAACGCAAAGCCAGGTTGTGTCACAGCCAGACAGAGTGGGTCCCTTCGCGGCGGATTCCGGGGCAAACCTGGAGATGCTGCCGGGGTGGGCTGTGGCTTTGGAGTCGGAGCCTCGCAGGCCGACCTTCTCAGAGACGCAGGCCGCTTGGGGAACCATGTGCCAGCACCCTGCCCGCCCCCGCGTCGCCCATGTTGGTGATGCGGGGGCTTTTCTTAAGGGGCTGGGCGGAGACGGCGAGGCGGAACCCCGGCCAGTGAGGAGGATGGGCGGGTTCAGCACAGCGAGAAACCTGAGCAGAAGCGTGGGGCCAGGTTGCACGCGAACGAAGTTGCAGGCATATTTTCCCCGCCTGAGGCCAGGAGGGCCACTGGAGAGAGCGGCCGGGGTTGTTCCCGACGCATGAGATGGTGAGCGAGAGAGACATGAAGTATGTGATGTGCATGGCTGCGGCGGGGCTGCTGACTGCCCCGGCGTTCGGGCAGGGCACGGTGTCCATCGGGGCGGCGGCGGACACCACGCTGTTTGAGAGCCCAACGGGCGCGCTGGGGTCAGGAGCGGGGGCGACGCTGTTTGCGGGGAGCCTGCTGAACGGGGATGTTCGACGCGGGCTGGTGCGGTTTGATGTGGGGGCGGTGGTGCCAAGCGGGGCGACGATCACCGGTGCGTTCCTGCGGCTGAACACGAGCCGTGCAGCATCAGCGACGGAACTGGTGGGGCTGCACCGGGTGACACGGGCATGGGGGGAAGGGGCCTCGGCGTCGCCGGGATCGGGCGGAGGCGGTGGCCCTGCGCAACCGGGGGACGCGACATGGATCCACAGCGTGTTTCCCGGCGTGCTGTGGACGAATCCGGGGGGAGACTTTCAGGCGGCGGCCTCAGCGGAGACGCTGGTGGGCGGGTCGGGGGCTTACACGTGGTCGTCGCCCGGACTGCTGGCGGACGTGCAGTGGTGGCATGCGAATCCGACGATGAACTTCGGGTGGCTGCTTCGGGGCAACGAGAGCATGAACCAGACGGTGAGGCGGTTTGACAGCCGCGAGCACCCGAACGCCGAAGTTCGCCCATCGCTGGTGGTGACGTATGAGATACCGAACCCGGGCACGGCGGTGTTGATGACGGCGGGTGTGATTCTGGCGATTCCACGGCGGCGGTGGCTGAAGGGTCGGTGAAGAAATCACCAAAGAAACTGGCATCGCCGGAGTTCTCGGGCATACTGGCAGCATTGATTTGTTGTCCGCAAGGTTCAGGCCGCGAGGACGCGGGCGGGCACAACGCAGGGTGCAACATGAGGGATGGGTGACGGCCTGGGGATCGGGCCGTGCGCGGTTGCCTGGTGAGGCGTGTGCGGCAGCGGCAAGGCCACCGCACACCGCAGCCAAGGCGGCCGGGCCAACAGCGCTGCCGGACGAGTGGACGAGCGGCGAATGCGGCGGACCGGCTGGGGCGGGAGCCGCGACCGAGCCACAGCCGCGTGGATCGGAAGATTTGGGGGTCGGCAGCCGCAACTGCCTTGGGATACCCGCGGAATGAGTCGAGCCCTCGCCATGAGTGTTCTGCGTTCAACAACCGTCCTTTGCGCCTGTCTGGTCTTCGGGATCGCTGTTCAGGCGGCAGATCAGACGGTGATCTACTCGAACTCTGGCAGCCATGCGGACGCGGGATTGTCAAGCGGGCCGATCTCGGCGAGCGGCATACGGGCGCCGGCTGGGTGGACCTGGAGTGAAGCCCAGGCGATCTCGGGGACGGAGACGAACTCCATCGGCGGGTTCAGTTGCCAGCCGGTGAGGCAGGCGGGGCAGCCGTTCAGTTTCGCGGATGACTTTGTGGTTCCGGCGGGGTTGATGTTCCGGGTGCAGACGCTGTCGGTATTTGCGTATCGACCAGCGTCGGGGGCGACGTCTTCGCCGTTCGACTGGGGGTCTGTGCGTCTGTGGCACGGGGTGCCCGGAGAGAGAGGATCGATGCCTCTGTGGGGGAATCTGAGCGTGAATCGGCTGGTATCGGCGGAGCCGATGCACGTATACCGGATCTTCGCGTCGGTGGGATCGCCAGCGGCGACACCCAACGGGTTGCGGCCGGTGTGGCAGATCAACCTCTCGACGGGCGGACTGCTGCTGGGGCCGGGAACGTACTGGATCGAGTGGCAGGTGGGAACGGCGGACGGGACGGGGGAGGCGTTCGCGCCACCGCTGACACTGCCGGGGCGGCGGACGCGGAGCGGAGCGAACTCGCGGCAGTTTCGGCCGGCCAGCGGGGGCGGGATGTGGGCGGACGCGATCGATCCGGGGAAGCCGGCGGCGGCGGAGGATGTGCCGGTGGATATGCCGTTTCTATTGTGGGGGAGCATCGAACTGCCGATCGTGTGCGCGGCGGACATCGTGGCGATAGGCGGGGTGCAACCACCGGACGGGATCGTGACCGGGGACGACCTGATCGCGTTTATCAATGCCTTCGCTGGGTCGGAGCAGGCGGCGGATGTGGTGGCAGTGGGCGGGGAACAGCCGCCGGACGGGCTGGTGACCGGGGACGACTACATCGCGTTCATCAACGCGTTTGCGAGCGGGTGCCCGTAGTACTCGGAGCGGGTGGAGGGTTACAAGACGGGAGAATGTGGTGCGGGGTTGTCCCGCCTGGGGCGACGCATATGCACGTGGCATTGGGAATTCGTCAGGCGGACGGAACCTGTCGGGGTCCAGAGTGGTATAGGAGACCGCCGGTCTCACCCCGGCGCGGTGGCATTCGTCCACCATGTGAGCGTGTGCCAGAGCGTTCTGTTGAGTCTTCCTGATTGCCCAGGAGTTTGCGATGCATCGAGTGCTGTCTGTCGTAGCGGCTACGGGGCTGGCCTCTGGTGTGGGGGTTGCGGACGGGGCGAACGCCAAGGTGGACGTGGCGGTAACGCCGGATGTATTCGTGTATACGACCGATGGGCCGGATGATCTGGAGTTTCACCCGAGGCAACTGCTGGTGCGGTTTGCCGCGGGCACGGCGGAGGTGGTTCGCCAGGCTGCGGTGACCGCGGTGGGCGGGCGGGTGATGCAGGCGTACACGCTGGTGCCGGACCTGTACAACATTGAAGTTCCTGAGGGCGGGCTGGAGGCAGCGCACAAGGCTCTGAACGCGCACCCGGCGGTGCGATACGCGGAACTGGACATGATGCATCGGGCGATGGCGGAGACGCAGCCCTATGGCATCGGGATGGTCAACGCGGCGGCGGCGTGGAGCGGATCGCGCGGGAGCGGCGCGAGGGTGGCGGTGCTGGACACCGGGGTGGACCTATCGCACCCGGACCTGCCGGCTCCGGCGGCTGCGGAGAGTTTTATCTCCGGTCAGCCGGTGCAGGACGGGAACCGTCACGGCACGCACTGCTCGGGAACGGTGCTGGCGGTGGACAACGACGAGGGCGTGATCGGGGTGGCTCCGCAGGCGACACTGCTGATCGGCAAGGTGCTGTCGGACGGGGGTTCAGGGTCGACGTCGGGGATCATCGCGGGGATTCAGTGGGCGGTGACGAACAACGCGCACGTGATCAGCATGTCGCTGGGCGGGGGCGGGTTTGACCAGGCGTTTGCGGACGCGTGCGCTGCGGCGGTGAGCGCGGGCGTGGTGGTGGTGGCGGCGGCGGGCAACTCGAACACCGATGTGCCGTCGTACCCGGCGTCGTACCCCGGGGTGATCTCGGTGGCGGCGATCGACTCGTCGCAGAACCGGGCGAGTTTCTCGAACTTCGGGCCGACGATCTCGCTGTCGGCTCCGGGGGTGGGCGTTCTTTCGACGGTGCCGTCGATCACAGCTTCCAGTCTGACCAGCCAGGCGGAGTGGGCGGGCGTGACGCGCCCGTCCGCGATCCTGAGCGGATCGGGGACGGGCGATGTTCTGGCGGAGGTGGTGTTCTGCGGCTTCGGCGGCACGGCGGCGGACTTCCCGGCGAGCGTGTCGGGGAAGGTGGCGCACATCCGGCGGGGCGGGACGGACGCGAACGGCAACCGCTACAGCTTCCGCACCAAGGTGAACAACGCGGTGGCGGCGGGGGCGATTGCGGTGATCATCAGCAATGACGCGGGCGGACTGTTCAACGGTGCGTTGAACCAGACAGTGAGCATTCCGGTGGTGGGCGTGTCGCAGACGGATGGGGATGACCTGCAGGCGAGGCCTGCGGGCACCTTCGCCAGCGTGAGCGTGACGGCGGCGGCGGGCCCGCTGTACGCCAATCTGAGCGGCACGTCGATGGCCTGCCCGCACGTGGCGGGCGTGGCGGCGTTGCTGGTGTCGTCGGTCGGACCGGGCAATGCGACGCCGGCGCAGATCCGGCAGGCGATGGAGGTGACGGCGACGGACCTGGGCACCCCGGGCAGGGACGACCTGTTCGGGCACGGTCTGGTCAATGCGGCGGCGGCCCGCACGTGGCTGCTGAGCAACGTGACGCCGCCGTGCGTGGCGGACGTCGTGAGCGTGGGCGGGCAGCCACCCCGGGACGGCGCCCTCACGGGCGACGACTTTGTGGCATTCATCAACGCGTTCGCAGGTGCGGACACGCTGGCCGACGTGGCCTCGGTGGGCGGCGGCACACCCGGCGACGGCACGGTGACCGGCGATGACTTTGTGGCGTACATCAACGCCTTTGCGACCGGGTGCCCGTAACCGCGGAGACAGTTTTCCGGATCAACGTCCGGCGGCGTCCGGGTATGCCGCGAACAACGCGGCCGGCGGCGCCCCTGGCTGTTCTTGCGCAGACCTTGGCGGCAGACCTTGGCGGCAGACCTTGGCGGCAGACGTTGGCCCGCAGAACGACACGCGGAACAAGTGGAGCATGAGATGACGAGGAACAGTTTGGCTGTGAGCGGGGTGCGGGCGGGGCTGGCATCGCTGGCGACTCTGGCGGCGATGGCGGGAACGGCCGCAGCGACCGGCGGCGCACCGGACCGTCCGGAGTACCCCGAGGGCGTGCCGGTGACCCGGAATGCGACGGCGACAGAGAGGGCGTGGATGGCGGCGCAAGGCCCGCTGACCGAGCCGGATGCAGCGCCGACCCAGCCGAGGCGGACGGTGACATGCCCGGGCGAATATGCGCCGATGGAGGGCATTTTGTTTGCGTGGGAGGGCGGCAGCACACTGAACGCGGTTCAGGTGCAGATGATACGGCACATCACCACGACGGGCGACGCGATCGCGTATGTGGTGTTTGACACGACGGCGGAGCAGACCTCGGCATTGCCGACCATTGCCGCGGGCGGCGCGAACATGGACAAGGTGCGTCCGGTGGTGCGGACAACGGACACGATCTGGATCCGCGACTATGGACCGAGGTACGTGTTTGAAGGGAATGTGCGGACGATCGTGGACCACCGGTACAACGTGACCTCGCGGGTGAGCGACGACAGCTTTCCGGTTGGGTTCGGGCAGTTCAAGCGGCACTTCCTGTACAACCTGGGGATGACGCACGGCGGCGGGAACTACCACCTGGACAGCATCGGGCGGGGGTATGCGAGCCGGCTGATCGTCAACGAGAACCTGGGGCTGGGGACGACGCAGGCGGCGCGGGAGGCAGCGGTGATCGCGCGGTGGCAGACGTTCCAGGGGGTGAACACGCTGCTGTTTGAACCTTTCCCCACGACGGTGGACGCGACGCAGCACATCGACATGTGGATGCAGGTGATCGCGGATGACAAGGTGATCATCGCGGACTGGCCGAACAACGTGGGGTCGGTCCAGGATGTGATCTGTGACCAGGCGGCGGTAACGATGGCGGCGCGGGGGTACCAGGTGTTCCGGACGCCGTCGAGGTCGGTGAGCGGGGTGCACTACACCTACACCAACATGGTGCTCTGCAACGATCTGGTGCTGCTGCCGAGTTACACGAACACGACGGTTGCGCCGCTGAACGCGCAGGCGCTGGCGGTGGTGCAGGGGGCGTTGCCGGGCAAGACGGTGGTGCAGATCAACTCGCAGTCGTTGGTGACGCTTGCGGGGGTGATGCACTGCATCGTGATGCATGTGCCGCGGCATCGGGGCGGGCTGAACCCGACGGCGGTGATGCAGGAGCCTCTGCCGGGGGCGAGCCTGTCGGCGGGGTCGACGTTTGATGTTCGCTGGCTGACCGACGACGACGTGCAGGTGACGGGGGTGGATCTGGAGTTGTCGCTGGACTCCGGGACGACATGGACGCCGATCCGGTCGAACGTGCCGGACAGCTCGGGGCTGCTGTGGACGGTGCCGAATCTGAACACGACGACGGCGCGGTTCCGCATCACGGCGAGGGACGCGGAGGGCCGGACCGGCAGCGACACAATGACCGGGGACTTTGCGATCACCGGGACGGGGTGCCTGGCGGATCTGGTGAGCATCGGCGGCACGCTGCCGGGCGACGGGCTGCTTACCGGCGACGACTTTGTGTTCTTCATCAGCGTGTTTGCCAGCGGGAGCCCGCTGGCGGATCTGGTGAGCATCGGCGGGACGCCGATTCCCGACGGACTGGTGACCGGGGACGACTTCACGGCGTACATCAACTCGTTCGCGAGCGGGTGCCCGTAAAGCACCGCACGCCTGGCCGGAGGGCAGGCGTGCGAGTGATGGCCGAAGGGTTCAGTCGGAGGGCGGGGAACGTCGGTCGGCTGCGATCAGGCGACGGTGGTCACGTTGGCCAGCGGGGAGATCCACTGGAGGTTCTGCCCGTTGCCGCTGATGCGGATGATGGTGTACCACACGCCGGTCTGGGTGAACGCCACATCATCGGGATCGAAGGAGAACGAGACGGTTGTGGAGCCGTCAGCGGCGATGGTGCGGTTGGGGAAGGGGACGGCCTCGCCGACGATCTGAGGTTCGGCGCCATCGGGGGAGCGGGAGAGCAGCAGCGATGCGGTGAGCGGCCCGCTGAAAGGGGCTGAACCGGTGTTGCGAACAACGGCGGCGATGGATACCGATGAGTCGCTGCGGGTCAGCGAGAAGGTCCGGACCGGTGCGGTCACGGAAGCGATGGCCAGACTCACGCCCTCGCCGGCAGCGCCATTGGTGATGGAGATGGTGGCGCGCTGCCGGGCCAGATCGGAAGAGAGGGCGTAGGAAGAATCGGGCCGGAGGGTGAAGATGAGGGTCTCGGCGGCCTCGTTGCGGTTGTCCCGCAGGGTGGACAGGGGGATGGAGAGGGTCTCCTGGTTGGCCGGGAAGGTGACGGAGTTGAAGCCCCAGGCGACGTAGTCAACGCCGGGGGTGGCGGTGCCGGAGAGCGAGAAGTCCACGGTGAGCGGCTGGGATCGATCGCCGATGCGGCGGAGGACGATGGCCGACTGCGAAGTGACGCCGGCCTCGCTGATGCTGGAGACGGCCGAGTCGATGATGACCTGGGGTTCATCGTCGAGGATGCTCAGGGCAATCTGGCGATCTGCGGGCAGGCGGTAGGCGGAGTGACTGGCGAGACTGAAGAACAACGGCTCAGTGCCTTCGACCCGGCTGTCCTGGGCAGGCTGAACGGTGACGACGGTTGAGGTCTGACCGGCGGGAATGGTGATGCGGAGGTCTGACGGGACGGACGCTCCGTTGACGGTGAGAGCGAAGTCGGCCTGGGTGCCGCCGAAAGTCGCGGATCCGGATCGGGAAAGCTGGACGGTGAGCGGGTAGTCGGTATCGCCGCTGCGACGGACGCCGAATACGGCCGGGGCGCCGGACTCGGAGGCGGTGAGGCTGCCAAGGCTCTCGAAGGAGACGGTGGACTCGTTGTCAGCGATGGAGACGGCGGCGGTGCGATCGGCGGAGAGACCGTAGCCAGCGCCGGAGGCGAGGCTGAGGATGACTGACTCGGCGTTCTCGACAGCAGCATCATTGAGGATGACGACCGTGATTTCGAGCGAGGACTGGCCCTGGGCCAGGGTGACGGTGCGCTGGCTGGCCGGGAGCGGCACGCCTTGGATCTCGAAGCGGTAGTCGGTTCCGTAGGCGGCGCCGCCTGAGCGGCTGAGGTTGACGGTCAGCGGTCCGGAGTTGCCTGTGCGGATGATCTGGAAGCGTCCCTGATCGGCCGGCTGACCGGAACTGGTTTCGGCGGCGGCGGCGTCAGCGGCGAGGATGCTCAGGCGGGGCTCGTTGTCGGCCAGGGTGACCGTGACGGACCGCTCGGGCGCGGGAGGCAGGCCGTACTGCGCTGAGGAAGCGAGGGTGACGATGACCGTCTCCCCGTTCTCGACGGCGGAATCATCGACGGGGATGATCTCCAGATCGATGGCGGTCTGGCCGGCGGCGAAGTCCACGAAGCGCTGGGAGGCGGGCAGGATAACGCCGTCGACGCGGAGGAGGTAGTCGGACCCGCGGACGGCGGTGCCGACGAGGGTGAAGTTCATGCGGAGAGCCGCGCCGGCCGGGCCGGTTCGGCCAAAGCGAACGACGCCGACCGACGGCGTGCCGGAGGAGGTTTCGGCCATGGCGGTCTCGACGCCGGCGATGGTGGCGGAGATGAAGGACTGACCGTCCTGAACGAGCGTGGCGACGAAGATGTCGGTGCCTGCGGCGGCGGCGGGGGCGGCGGCGGTCAGCGGAGCAGATGCGGCGCCGGGGTCGAAGTCCACGGTGCCGGTGAACGAGCCGGTGCTGACCACGCGTCCGTTGTCGTCAACGGTCAGGTCGCGGAGGGAGTCCTCGCCGGATCCGCCGATGCGGCGGCCCCAGCGGTGCGTGCCGTTGCCATCAATGCGGCCGATGAAGATGTCATCGCGACCGGCGCTGGTCAGCGTGGCGGTCGCAGAGCCGGGATCGACGTCCATACTGGAACTGAAATCGCCGCCGAAATAGACGGCTCCGCTGTCGTCAATAGAGATGCAGGTGACGGCTTCGGAACCGCCGCCGCCGTACTTGCGGGCCCAGCCCAGGGAGCCGTCGTCACCGAGTTTGGCGACGAAGCCGTCGGACTTGCCGGCGCCGCCGGAAGAGACGAGGTTGACGATGAGGGTGCCGGGGTCGAAGTCCACGGTGCCAAGGAAGCGGCCGCCGGCGATGACCTGCCCGGCGTCGCCGATGGCGACGGAGAGCACGCCTTCGGTCGGGCCATCCTCGGTGAGTTCCCCCTGACTGCCGCCAAGTTGCTTCACCCAGTTGAGCAGCCCGTCGGGGCCAAGAAGCATGACGAAGCCGTCCATGCTTGCGTTGTTGCTGGTCAACGCGGCGGCGGGGCCGGAGGCATCGAAGTCGATGGTTCCCTGAAACACGCCGCCGACGGCAACCTGACCATCGGGGCCGACGGCGACATCAAGCGGCATGACAAAGCCAGTGCCGGTCATGACGCTGACCCAGAGGAACTCGCCGGCGGGGGAGAGACTGACGACAAAGCCATTGCCGTCTTCGGTGTCATCGGGCGGCCCGACTTCGAGTTCCGCGAGACTGGTGCGATTGGCGACGCCGGCCCCGGGGTCGAAATCGGCGGTGCCTTCGAAGCGGCCGGCAAGGACGACGCCGCCGCCGGGGGTGACGGCGAGGCTGTGGGCTTCGATGCTGCGGTCGCCCCGGAACACCTTGGCCCACTGGAAGACGCCGCCCGAATCGAGCTTGAGCACAAAGGCGGAGCGGCGCCGGGCGCTGTCGCTGGAGGTTTCGCTCTGGACGCCGGGCCCGGGGTTGAGATCAGCAACGCCCCGGAAGCGGCCGGCGAAGAAGACGTTGCCGGAGGCGTCGACGGCGAGGCCCTCTGCCTCGTCATCAGCCTCGGCATCCAGGACGACGGCCCAGACGGGGACGCGGTTGGCGTCGTACTTGACGATGGCGGTGGCGCGTTCGACGGAGCTGGTCACATTGAAGGTGCTGCCGGGTCGGGGGTCGACATCGGCGGTGCCCCTGAAGTCAATGGCGAGGTAGGTGTTGCCGGCGGCGTCGACGACGATGGCGCCCCCCTGCTCCTGCTCGTCTTCAAACTCGCCCCGCGAATCATCAGAGCCGATTCGGAAGGCTCCGCCGTAGCTGCCGGACAGGAGCTTGCGGGCTTCGAGCTGTTCGACCAGAGCGTGCTGGGCGGAGGCGGGGAGGCATGCGGGGAACTGGGCGGCGGCGGAGCGGAGGATCTGGCGGGGGGTCCGGAACATAAGGGCGTGACTCCGAAGGGCGGGCTGGTTGGGGCGACCGCCGGACACAGATGGGGATCTGTTCAGGCTACCACATGAAGCAAGGGCGAGAAAACCCGGATGGGGAGAGGGGGAGCGTTTCGCGGACAAAATCACACAAACGGGGGAGTCCTCAGGCGGAGGGGCGGGCGCAGGGGCAGATGGGGTGCGGCTCCGCCCGCAACAAGGGGGCAGGAGGCCGGGCGGCTGCGGACCGGCGGCCGGCCGGCCGGGCGGGTGAAGACGGCGCGGCGGACACGGTGTTAGACTGAGCGACGATCAGCCAGCGCGCCGAATCTGGGCGATCAAGCGATCAAGCGATCAGGAGATGCGAGTATGTCGAATGTGGCTCCGCCGAGCACGTCCTCATCCAACGGGCATCCGACGCCGGCCGCGGCCGGGCCGGGATCCGGCAGCGCAGGGTCGGGGGCGATCTCATCGATGCTGACGGAAAATCGGATGTTTCCGCCGGCGGCGGCGCAGACGCTGGGGTTCCGCAACTGGCACATCGGGTCGGTGGAGCACTATCGCGCGCTGCACCAGCGGTCGATTGAGGACCCGGAGGGGTTCTGGGCGGAGGAGGCGGGGAAGCTGGCGTGGTTTGAGCCGTGGAAGAAGGTGATGGAGTGGGAGGCGCCGGACGCGAAGTGGTTCGTGGGGGGGAAGACCAACGCGTGCTTTAACTGCGTGGACCGGCACGTGCAGGCAGGGTTCGGGGAGCAGACGGCGATCATCTGGGAGGGCGAGCCGCTGGTGGCCAGAGCGGGCAAGGCGCAGCCGGAGCCGGAGATCCGGACGATGACCTACCGGCAGTTGCAGGTGGAGACCAGCCGGTGCGCCAGCGCGCTGCGTTCGCTGGGTGTGAAGAAGGGGGACGTGGTGACGATCTACATGCCGATGGTGCCGGAACTGGCGGTGGCGATTCTGGCGTGCGCCCGGCTGGGGGCGGCGCACTCGGTGATTTTCGGCGGATTTGCGCCGCACGCGATCACCGAGCGGGTCATGGACGCGCACAGTCGGGTGATCATCACGGCGGACGGCGGCTACCGGCGGGGGGACATCGTGCCTTTGCTGAAGAACGTCGAGGACGCGGTGGTGCAGCTGGCCAACCACGGGCACATCGTCAACCACGTGCTGTGCGTGAAGCGGACGGGGCACGAGAAGTTCCGCACCGGCGAGAGCAAGGTGGCGCCGACGAAGTTCCACTGGTGGCATGACGCGGTGGAGAACGCTTCAGAGGCGTACCCGTGCGCCTCGATGGACGCGGAGGACATGCTGTTCCTGCTGTATACCAGCGGGTCGACCGGCAAGCCCAAGGGCATTGTTCACACGACGGGCGGGTATCTGACCCACGTGAACATGACGGCGCGGCTGACGTTCAACCTGATCCCGGACTCAGGGCAGGTGTTCTGGTGCTCGGCGGACATCGGGTGGGTGACGGGGCACTCGTATGTTCTGTATGGCCTGCTGATGAACCGGGTGCCGACGCTGATGTACGAGGGTGCGCCGAACTTCCCGGCCAACGACCGGTTCTGGGACATCATCGCCCGGCACCGCGTGACGCAGTTCTACACGGCGCCGACGGCGATCCGGACGTTCATGAAGTGGGGCGATGAGCTGCCGGCCAAGCACGATCTGTCGTCGCTGAAGCTGCTGGGCACGGTGGGTGAGCCGATCAACCCCGAGGCGTGGATGTGGTTCCACAACCACATCGGCGGGGGACGGTGCCCGATCGTGGACACGTACTGGCAGACGGAAACCGGCGGGCACATCTGCACGCCGCTTCCGGGGGCCATCGCGACCAAGCCGGGCTCGTGCACGCTGCCGATGCTGGGGATCGACGCGGCGGTGGTGAACGAACAGGGCCAGGAGATGCCGGCGAACTCGGGCGGGCTGTTTGTGATCCGCAAGCCGTGGCCCTCGATGCTGCGGGGAGTGTACGGCAACCGTGAGCGGTTTGTGTCCAACTACTGGGGCCGGGTGAAGGACCCGGCGACCGGCCAGCCGTGGTACTTCTCGGCCGACGGGGCACGACGGGACAGCGACGGGTACTACTGGATCCAGGGTCGCATCGACGATGTGATCAAGGTGTCGGGCCACCTGCTGGGAACCATGGAGGTTGAATCAGCCCTGGTGAGCCACCCGGCAGTGGCGGAGGCGGCGGTGGTCGGCTATCCGCACGACATCAAGGGGAACGCGATCTGCGCGTTTGTGACGCTGCGGGGAACGTGGTTCGCGAAGAACCCCGGCCAGACGCCGGGGGAGGAACTGAAGAAGGAACTGACCCTGCACGTTCGCAAGGAGGTGGGAGCGCTGGCCCAGCCGGATCAGATCCGTTTTACCGAGGGGCTGCCCAAGACCCGTTCCGGGAAAATCATGCGTCGGTTGCTGCGGGACGTGGCGGCGGGGGTGGAGAAGATCACGCAGGACACCACCACACTGGAGGACTTCACGGTGGTGGCGAAACTGCGGCAGGACGAGGATTAAGCCAGCGGACGGGGAAGTCTCCTCCGGCCATGCGGCCAAACACCAACCACTTCCCTTCCAAGCCGTTCACGGCCCGTTCCTCATGGGGCGAAAATGGTCTCGCCCGCATTGTTTGAGGTACGCTTTTGAAGCTATGGACAGCCCCCCGAGCGGAGAGCATGGCGATGTGACGCAGTTGCTGCAGATGGCAACGGGCGGTGATTCGGCCGCGGAGGACCTGCTTTTTCGGGCGGTTCTGCAGCAGTTGCGAGGGATGGCGTCGTCACTGATGCGGCACGAGCGGCACGACCACACGCTGTCGGTGACGGCGGTGGTGAGCGAGACGTATCTGAAGTTGTTCCGGCCGGGCGGGGCGGCGGGGCCGACGCTGACGTTGACCAGTCGGCGGGCGTTTTTTCATGCGGCGGCGATGGCCATGCGGCGACTGCTCATCGATCACGCTCGGACGCGGAACCGGCTGCGGCGGGGCGGCGGGGCGGGTCGGGCGGGGGAATCGGGGCGACGAAGACTGCTGCGGCCGATTCCGGATGATGCGATCCACGCGGCAACCCAGGCGGATCCGGAAGACCTGCTGGCGCTGGATGAACTGCTGGATCACCTGCAGGCGGCGGACGGCCGGGCTGCGGAAGTGGTGCGGTTGAAGTTCTTTGCGGGGCTGTCGCAGGGGCAGATTTCGGAACTGCTGGAGATTTCCGAGAAGACGGTGCAGCGGGACTGGGACTTCGGTCTGGCGTTCATGGCTGACGCGGCACGAGCCTGAGGGGTGATCACGGGGCACTCTGCGGGGCCCGGGGCGGGGCGGCGAATGCGGGCTCGGCGGAAGATCTCGCGGGGACGGCGGACGGGGAAGCCGAGTTGGTGCGACGCTGCGGAGGCGGCTGATCGAAGCGTCCGGGGGCGGCCAGAGCCCGGCCGATGCGGGCGAGATCATCCGGCAGGGCGTTGCCATCGGCAGTGGATGATGCGACGGCCCTTCTGAGCAGAAGGCTCAAGGTGAGGTGGTGGCGCTGCTTGAGTTCCAGCGGAAGGTCGGTGACCAGCTCGAGGGCCTGAGTCCATGCGGAATCGAATTGGGAACCGCGGCCGGCGTGAAGGGCGATGGCCCAGGCCAGGCGGATGGCCAGTTCGGCGGCCTCGCCCCGGCGGGTGGCGGCGGCGACCATGGCCCGGAGACGATCAACGGCGTCGGCCGGATTGATGCGCTGACCAGCGCGTGCGACGAGCGCGTCGGCGCGGATGAGCGTCTCGCGTTCGGGGAGGCCCTGAGCTGACGGCACGAAGGCACGCTCACTGACGAGCATGGCGTCTGCGGCCGGACCGTACTGGCCATCGAGCAGAGCGGCGAAGCCGCTGAGGCGGCCAAGCGTCCAGCGCATGTCGGTGGTCGGGTCCTCGGGGGCGGGGACGGCGGCGGCGGCGCGGAGGAACCAGTCGGCGGCCTTGCCGGGAACATGCTCGGGGCTGTGGAGGGCAAGCAGGGCGATGAGGCTGAGTCGCCAGGCCTCGCGATCAGGATAACGGGCGAGGGTCCCGTCGGGGATGTCCAGCAGACGGGCGGCGACGGCGGGCCAGCGATCATCGCAACCGACGCCGAAGAGGCCCCGTGCGGCTTCGATCAGCAGGCTGGCTGCATCGGCGAGATCTTCGGCGGAGCGGGGATGGGTGGGCGGGGTGCGGGCATGCTGCCGGAGCACGGGCGAGGCCAGAGCGATGAGGCGATCAGCGGCAAGTGCGGAGCGGCGGACATCCTCAGCGGTGACGGCGAGGCGGAGGAGGTCGCGGGCGGGCCGGGCGCGTTCCCAGAGGGGCAGATCGGCGGCGGCCTCGAACTCGCCACCGACGTCGGCCAGCCGCTGCCAGGCCTGATCGCTCCCGCTGAGACCAGCGGCGACGAGGGCGGCCTGAAGACGCATGGAGCGGTCGCTGCCGCCGCCGACGCCGTCGGCACGCTCGAGGGCGTCGGCGGATAGACGTTCCAAGGCGACCCGCAGGATTCGAAGGCTGACGGCGTCCTCACGGCGTCGACGGTCGTCGAGCACGGCGGTGGAGCCGGAGGCGGAGGCGGCGCCTCGGCGGTTCTCCTGCAGCGGAGAAGCGACGATGCCGTCGATCAGGGACCGGAGACGTTCCGGAGCCAGATCGTCGCGGCTGGCGGCACTCATCCGCTGCTGGATCTCGGCGGCATTCAGGGCGACGGTGGCGAGCGCGGCGGGGTCATCAACAAACTGTCGTTCGGCGCTGGCGGCGGCGGCCATGCCCAGGTCGATCAGGGCGGCCCATCGATTGGCCTGCATGGTGGGCGTCCACATGCCGGGGGACTGCATGACATCGGAGAGAACAAACCTCTGCACCTTGCGGGTGCGTTCGAGCTGGCGGACGGCCTCGCGACGGCCGGCCTCGCTGGCTCGTTGGGCGACCAGAGCTCCGCCGGCGAACGTGGTGAGAACACCGGCCGCCCCGGCGGCTGCCACGCCGGCTACGCGATGATCGCGCCAGAGGACCCGAAGGCGTTCGGCGACGGTGGGCCGTCCGGCGCGGGTGGGCAGTCCGGCGAGGGCGTTGCGCAGATCAAGAGCCAGGGCGCCGGAGTCGGGATAGCGGTCCTCGCGGCCCGGCGCGGCCGCCCGTTCAGCGATCAGGCGAAGCTGAAGCACGAGACGGCGCAGACTGCCGCCGGACGGCTGCGGGGCGATGTCCGCGGCCTGCATGGCCTCGTTGAGCATGATGCCGATGGCGAAGATGTCCGAGCGGATGTCGGGGTGCTGACCGGCGAGCTGCTCGGGGCTCATGTATCGCGGGGTGCCGATGAGCACCCGGCTGACGGTCATGTCGTCGCCGGCGGCGATGACAGCGGCTTCGGCGGGGTGGTCGGGGTCGATGATCTTGGCGATGCCGAAGTCGATGATCTTGGCTTGCCAGGGGCTTGCGACACCGGTGGAATGCGCGGTGGGCGGCACGACGGCGGAGGCCGCCAAGCTGGCGGAGCCCGCGCCCGCACGGCGTGCCACGAGGACGTTGGCGGGTTTGAGATCGCGGTGGATGACTCCCCGCTCGTGGGCGTGGAGGACGGCGTCGGCAAGCTCGGCGAAGAGCAAGGCGAGCGCAGCCGGCTCGGGCTTCTCCTGCTGGGCCCATGTTCGCAGGGGCAGGCCGTCGACGTACTCCATGGCGAACCACGGGCGGCCGTCGGACAACTGGCCGGACTGGTAGAAGCGGGCGATGCCGGGATGATCCAGTCCGGCGAGGGCACGCTGCTCCAGCGCAAAGCGGGCGGCGGCCTTGCCGACGGCGGCCAGCCCGCTGAGGACCTTCAGGGCGACGGTGCGGCAGGCTGGGGCGCGTTCTTCAGCGAGGTAGACGGTGCCGAAGCCGCCGGAACCCAGGGGACGCACGACACGAAAGGGACCGGTATCGCCCGGATCCGGAGGGGCGTCGGCAGGCCTTGAGCCGGGCGGATCGGCGGGAAGGTCGCCGCGTGCAGCCGACGACACGCCTTGGAACGGGGGACCGGCCGCGACCAGCACGGGGGCATCCTGATGGGCGGCAAGCAGACGTATGACGCTGGAGCGGCAGGCGGCAGACAGCCCGGCGTCGCTGAGCAGACCGTCGCGGTCGGCCACCGGCGTGTCCAGCGCTCGCCCGTACCAGAGTTTCACTTCCGCCCAGTCCAACTCGCTCATGTCATGCCCAGTGGGGTGCGGGCAACGGAAGGCCGGCCCAAATCGATGAATCCGCTCCGGCCGATCCTGCCCGCCGGCTCCGACCCCCGAGCCGGACGGTCGACCCGGGTGGCACGGTCCGGCGGGTGTGACACTTTCTGGAGGATGTGCACAGCAAACCCTTACAGATGCAAGCCTGGAACGCGATTATGTCCATCACAGAGGCGGCCGATGATCCGCCAAGCAACGGGGGCGGACAAGGACGAATCAGACGGGCCGGGAATCCGGGGGAACCGGTGCCCCGGGGGCTGGACACTGGCGGCGCTGGCCGGGTGTCGGCGGGATGGGCTTACGGGCAGCCGGCGGCGAAGGAGTTGATGAAGGCGTTGAAGTCGTCGCCCGTCAGCAGGCCATCGGCCGGGGGGAGGCCGCCGATGGAGACGATGTCGGCCAGGCAGGTGGTGCCGGAGCCGAGGTTGATCAGCCGGACCAGTTCGGTGCGGTTGCTGCCGGCACCGCAGTCCACGGCGGCGGCATCGCTGACGATCAGCCGCAGGGCGTAGGCGCAGGCGGGGAGGGCGCTGGTGTCCCAGACGGCAAGCACACCGTTGACGACATTGCCGGTGCCCGCGGCGATGGTGGTCCAACCGGTGCCGGCGGGGCCGCCGGCGTACTGGATCGTCCAGCCGGACATGTTGGCGTCGGTGACGGTGCCGCGGATTTCGATCAGGCCGGGTGAGAGGCTGGAGCAGGCAACGGGCGAGGTGAGGATGGCCGTCGGGGGCGTGTTGTCGACGGTGACGGTGCGGACGAGATTGGATCCGCGACCGCAGGAGTCGTTGGCGGCGACGCGAATTTCGTAGGTGCCATCGGGAACGGCGGTGGGGCCGGAGCGGGTGTTCCAAGCGCCGAGCGGGTCGTTGATGACCTCGGAGTTGACCGGATCGCCGATGTTGGTGAAGACGGCGCCGCCGAGGGGGCGGAAGGCGAGTTGGAAGTTGACCGAGCAGCGGTCGGTGACGGTGCCATCGAAGCAGACGTTGCCGCCGACGATCTGGCCGGCCGCGGGGGAACGCAGGGCAACGGTGGGAGCGAAGGTGTCGATATAGACGCGGGTTTCGTCGTAGCCGGTGAGGCCGCAGGCGTTGCGACCGATGACGCGGACGCGGTAGTCTCCACCACCGGGGAGGGCGGCCAGAACATCGGCGGCGTTGAGCGTGTAGACCGAGCCGACGGGTGGCGGGGCGGGGGCAGCGAAGCTGGCGAGGTTGGTCCAGGCGGTTCCGACGGGCGCGTCGACACGCATGACATCCAGGCGATCACCGCCGTACAAGCCGTCGGGCTCGTAGGCGTAGCCGCGGATGAGGACCGACCCGGTGGGACAGATGCACGTGCGCTCGAGGGGCTCGGTGATCTCGACCTCTGGCGGGGTGGAGTCCTGGTCGTAGGAGAGCGTGTCGATGGAGACGCGCTTGAAGCCGCCGTCGCCCCGGACGGTGATGCGGCGGATGAGGTTGGGGGCGGTGGCGGTGAGTCGGACGAGGCGGTTGGTGCCGGGCTGGGCAGCGCCGAAGGAGCCGAGCGGCACGACGGTGGTGGAGATGAGGTTGGTTCCGGCGGTGTCGGAGTAGGCGCGAACGGTGTAGGTGCCGGTGTTCTCGCCGAGGGAGAACTGCACAAGGCTCTGACCTCGGACAAAGTTCATGCCGCCTTCGGGGACGACGACGTCGAAGCCCTCGGCCAGAGAGAGGGCGCGGAGGGGTGAACTGGTGGCGTAGGTGGCCGGACCTGGGTCGGTGCGTTGGGCAAGGAACACACGCGGGAAGGCGGCCTGGTTCTCGCTGGAGAGTGAGAAGAAGGTGACGCCGGCGTACTGATTGGTGATGCGGGTGCCGATGGCCTGTTCTTCGAAAACAACCTCCGGGCACTGGCCATGGGCCAGGGTGCCGACGGCCAGGGTGACGGCAGCAAGCACTGCGACGGAGCGCAGTTGGCCGTGAGAGCGGGTGCGGGCGGAACCATCGGGAACAGTTGTGCGCATCGTGGGATCCTTGTGGCCCCCCCCTTTCCCGGCCCCTGCCCCCCCACCCCCCACCCCCCATTCATGCCTTCACCAGCCCCCCTGCCCCACACCTGCCCGGCTTGCCGCGGGATCAACGGCATGGGACGGTCGTGGGATGGGTGAGGCACGGTCCGGGAATGAGCATATCAGAAAACGGGAAAAACGAAAGACCGCAGCATGCAAATATTCATCAACACCAGCTTTGGGATGGGCAAGGCCTCCCTGGATGGGGGAAGAATGCTGATGCCCGCTCAGGGTCAACCCTTACGCCATCCGTACTGGAGGATGCAGCGGAGCGCATCGATGCCGTCGTGCCAGCGGATCTTCTTGCCTTCGGCATAGGTGCGACCGGCGTAGGTGACGGCGACCTCGAAGATGCGGGCGGGGGCGTCGCCCGGGGCGGCCCGCGGGCCCGCTGGGCCGGCCGAGGGCGCCCGGCAGCGGGCGAGTTTGGCGACCAGTTCAGGCTCGATGCCGAAGCGGTCTTCGCGGAGATCCAGCTGGGCGGCGATGTCGCGGGTGAAGGCTTTGAGGCAGCACTCGATGTCGGACAGGTTGAGGTTGGTGGCGGCGTTGCTGATCAGCGTGATGAACTTGTTGGCCAAATAGTGCCAGAAATACAGGACGCGATGGGCCTCGCCCCCGAAGCGGGTGCCGATGACGGCATCGGCACGGCCGTTGAGGATGGGGGCGAGGAGGCGGGCGTGGTCGGCGGGGTCGTACTCAAAGTCGGCGTCGTGGATGAGCATGAGGTCGCAGCCCTCGGCCAGGGCGGCTTGCAGGCCGCTGCGAACGGCGGCCCCCTTGCCCCGGTTGACGGGGTGGGAGACGACACGGAGGACCGGCTTGAGGTCCTGGCGGAGTTGAAGGGTGCGGAGCACGTCCCAGGTGCCGTCGGTGGAACCGTCGTCAACGACCAGAAGGCGTCGCTGGGTGATCGTTCTGGCGGTGGAAGGGGCGCCGGGCAGGGGCGTGGCGAGGACGCGGGCGATGGCCCCCTCAACCAGGGCGGCTTCGTTGAAGACCGGGATGATCACACCGAGGACCACGTGGAGGGGCAGTCTAACCGGGGAAAAGCCAAAAATCCGGCGATGGGGCTCCCACACAAGGCAACAGGTTTGCGGTATGCTCTCGGGCATGGCCACACCATGCCCCCCCACTTTGACCCGCGTTGATCTGCGTTTGCTGACGATGATGTGCCCGCTTCTGGCGATCGCCGCCCCGGCGGTAGGGCAGACCGTCTGGCCGGAGCTTGAAGCCAACGACACCCCGGCGACGGCGAATCTGCTGAACCCGATGCTGCCGGGGGACAGCGTGAGCGGGCAGACCCTTGGGGCGTCAACAACGGGCACGGGGGCGGGGAACAGTGCCGACTACTTCCGTATCACCACACAGGCCCCCCCGCAGGCGGCGAGCATCGCCCGATACCGGCTGGCGTTGACACCGGGGCCGACGACGGTGGCGATGACGATCCGCGGGGTGACCCAGTTGAACGGCCTGATCGGGACAAGCGAAACAGCAGTGCAGACCAGCGCGGATGTGGGCGGAGTGCGGTACGTGCAGTGGTATGGGCTGGGACCGGAGGCCCGGACGCTGTTGGTGCGAATGACGGGGCAGGTGGGGGCGCCGGCGTACATGGCGACGCTAACGGCGGACCCGGTGCAGGTGACGGATCTGGGGGTTTTCCCATCGGGGCCGCTGACGGTGACGATGACACCCGCTGCGCCGCTGGTGGACGGGGAGGTGTGGGTGTACACAGCGGCGGGCGTGGCGGTGCCCGGGGCGGGCAATGACGATGCGCCGGCCCCGCTGGTGACGACCACGCCTCGGCTGAACCGCACGCTGCCGGACGGGGTGTATCTGCTGGCGGTGTCGGACGCGAACCTGTTCAACGATCAAGCCTCGCCGCCGGACGACTCGCGAAGGAACCGGAGCGTGGTGAACACGGCGGGGATTCTGGGGTCCTCCAGCGCGGCGACGGGGGTGAACCTGGGGTTTGTGATCAGCACGCCGGGGCGGACGCTGAACGTGGCGGCGGTGAAGACCGAGGCGTTCGGGGTTCTGCTGTACCGGTTCACCATCGGGGTGCCGGGCGGGTGCTCGCCGGCGGATGTGTGCGGGATCGGCGGCCCCCCGACGCCTGCGGACGGGGCGATCACCGGGGACGACTTTGTGGCGTTCATCAATGCGTTCGGGGCGGGCGGCGGACTGGCGGATATCACGGGGATCGGCGGGCCGCCGACACCGGCGGACGGGGCGGTGACAGGGGATGACTTTGTGGCGTTCATCAACGCCTTCGCGGACGGGTGCCCGTGATCAGGTCTCGCGGTGACGCGTGTCGCGGTACCCTCGGGCATGAGCACCACTTCGCAGACCGGGCTTTCGCGGTACGAGCAGTTTCAGGCGTTTCGCTCGCGACTGAATGAGCGGATTCTGGGGCAGGGCACCCCGGAGCGGCCGGCGGGCACGCTGCAGACCAAGCGGTTTTTCACGCTGGACGGGGCGTGCTATCAGCCCGGGGCGCTGGACGGCAAGACCAAGGAACTGCTGGGACTGGCGGCGTCGATGGTGCTGCGGTGCGACGACTGCATCAGTTATCACGTGGACCAGGCGGTCAAGGCGGGGGCGAGCGATCAGGAACTGTGGGAGACGTTCGACATCGCGCTGATCGTGGGCGGATCGATCGTGATCCCGCACCTGCGGCGGGCGGTGGACTTTCTGGACGAGTGCCGGGCGCGGGCGGCGAAGGGGTGAGGGCCCAAGGGGGAACATAAGCCATGGCTGATGCGGCGGACCGCAAGAGGGCCGCAAGCAGGGCGCAGGCGAGGGGGGCGGTGCGGGGAACGCGGGCGTGAAGGGGAAGGGGCGGGGTTTGTGCGGCTATCCTGCGTTCGCTGTGCTGGTTCTCACGATCATCCAGGGCCCGGACAAGGGGCGCATCTTCGAATTGCCGGACCATGAGCCGCAGTTGCTGGGCCGTTCCAGCGAGGCGTTGCCGCTGACGGACAACACGGTGTCTCGCCGGCACGCGGAACTGACGCCGGACGCGGGGATGTGGTTTGTCCGCGATCTGGGGAGCCAGAACGGGACGTGGGTGAACGGGGTGCGGATCGGGGAGCGGACGTCGCTGAAGCCGGGGGATCAGATCCGGGCGGGGGCGACGCTGATGATCTTCGGGCGGTCGGCGGGGGCACCGGGCGGGGGGAAAGTCCGCATTGCGAGATCAGAACCGGGTCAGAGCGACGCGACGGTGGAGCGGACGCTGCCGAGCAACGAGGATTCGGTGATCCTGGCATCCCCGGAGCCCAGGTCCACGGCGGCGGCGGACCATCTGCGGATCATTTATCGGCTGACGACGCTGACGACACAGATTCCGGATCGGGCGCAGTTGCTGGAAGGGGTGATGGACCTGGTGTTCTCGGAATTCAAGCCCGAGCGCGGGTGCATCATGCTGACGGATTCTCCGCCGGCGGGCGGGGGCGGGCGGGCGCTCAGCGGTGAGGACGCGGTGGCCAAGCCCAGGCCTGCTGTGGTGCGGTACCACGACGATGTACACGGGTCGCGAGCGGGAGCGGCGGGGGACGAACTGGTGATCCCGCGTTCGATCCTGCACCATGCGATCGTCAAGGGGGAAGGGCTGCTGTGTTCCAGCGGCGACCCGGGGGCGGCGGGGAAGTTCTCCCCGGGGGACAGCGTGGTGCGGCTGAACATCCGCTCTGCGGTATGCTCACCGGTGCGGTTCAGAGACCGGACGTTCGGGGCGATTTACATCGACACGTCGGTGCCGGGGTCGGCGTACTCAGCAGACCAGTTGGCCCTGCTGAACGCGATCGGGCAGCACACGGGGCTGGCACTGGCGAACGCGGAGCTCTACTCGCAGAAACTGCAGGCGGAGCGGCTGGCGGCGATGGGCGAGACGGTGGCATCGCTGAGCCACTCGATCAAGAACATCCTTCAGGGCCTGCGGGGCGGGGGCGACGTGGTGGAAATGGGGCTGAAGAAAGAGGACCTGAAGGTGGCCCGGGGCGGGTGGAGCATCCTCAAGCGGAATCTGGACCGGATCATCGGGCTGACGATGAACATGCTGGCGTACTCACGCCCCAGGACGCTGGACATGGAACTCACGCGGGTCGGCGTGCTGCTGGAGGACTGCGCCAGCCTGCTGACCGACCGGTGCACCGCCAAGGGAATCGCGTTGATCGTGGACGCGGATCCGGAGATGCCGCCGGTGGCAATGGACGCGGGGCTGATGCACCAGGCGCTGATGAATCTGATGGTCAACGCGGTGGAGGCGGTGGAGTCGCAATCGGGCACGGTAACGGTGCGTGCGGTGTTCCGGCCGGCGCCGACGCCGGGGGCGGCGGGCGAGGTGCAGATCGACGTGATCGACAACGGCCCCGGCATCGCACCGGAGATGCAGCAGCGGATCTTCGAGCCGTTCTTCACCACCAAGGGGCTGCGGGGCACGGGCCTGGGTCTGGCGGTGACCAGGCGGATCATCGAACAGCACGCCGGTCGGGTGTCGCTGAAGAGCGCGCTGGGGCGGGGCGCCACTTTTACCATCGTGATTCCGACCGAGCCGGGGCAGTTGATCGACCCGTCGCAGACCTCGGCAAGTCGCGATCACGCGGGGCCGGCGATGCGGCCTCTGGACCGGTTCAGCATCTAGCATTGCCTGGCAGGGCGGACTGCAAGTTCGAGGGCGGTTTTTCCAACAACCCATGGCGATGATGACCGACACCCACCGACCCCACGCCTCCAAGCCGACGGCGCACGCCGGCGAGCCGACACGCCCGCGGACAAAGAGCCTGCGGAAGCGAGGCTTTTTGAGCGAGTATCTGCGTGCGCCGGGGCAGGTGGGCGCCCTGCTGCCCTCAAGCGGCAGACTGGCAGAGAGGATGCTGGAAGGCCTGGATCTGGACCGTGTGGGGAGCGTGGTGGAGTTCGGTCCGGGGACGGGGGCGTTCACCGGGCACATCCTCAGCCGGCTCGGGCCGAACACTCGGTACTTTGCGATGGAACTCAACCCGACGATGGCCAGCGCGTTCCGCCAGCGGTTCCCGCATGCGCCGCTGCACCAGCGGTGCGTGTCGGAGGTGACCCAGGCGTGTGAACTGGAGGGCATCAGGCCGGGGAGCGTGGATGTGATCGTCTCGGGGCTGCCGTTCGCGGCCTTCCCGTGCGACTTGCAGACGCGGATTCTGCGGGCGGCGAACTCCGCCCTCCGGCCCGGGGGCCGAATGGTGACCTTCGCGTATCACGTGGGCCTGCTGCTGCCGGCGGGACGGAAGTTCGCCAGAAAACTGCCGGAGCACTTCTCGCAGGTGAGCCGGAGCCGTTCGGTGCTGCTGAACGTGCCGCCGGCGTTTGTGTATCGCTGCGTGAAGTGAGCGGGCGGGGTGGTGCTCAGCGGCCCTTGGTCCAGCGGACGGCGGCCTCGGCGACGCGCTTGCCGAAGGCTTCGGCGGTGAGGCGGTCGGCCGGGTCGGTGCTGGCTTCGGGGGCGCCCTGGCCGCTCTGGGTCATCAGGCCGGAGAACGAACTGAGGCGGTTGAGGTTCTTGCCGTCGCCGGTATAGATCGACGGCATGACGCCTGTGGTGACCCAAACCATGGACTGCTGGGCGGCGAAGACAGACAGCGTGTGGAGGGTGTGGAGCTTGTCGCCGGAGAGGCCGCCAGAGTTGGCGAACCCGGCGGCGAGCTTGTCCTTCCAGGCCTGGGTGAACCAGATGCCCGAGGCATCCTCCATGAACTTCTTCATCTGCCACGAGACGTCGCCCATGTAGGTGGGGCAGCCGAAGATGATGGCGTCGGCGGCGTGGAGTTCGTTCCACTGGACGGGGTAGGAACGATCGGCATTGGGGCCGGGGAGCTCGGCAATATTGACCAGCGACGCGGCAACACCGGGGACCGAAGCGGCGCCCTTGACCACGTGCTCGGCGATGAGTTTGGTGTGTCCGTAGCCGGAGTGAAAGGCAACAACGACCTTGGGCATGAGATCAATCCTTGCTGTTGGGATTGGACTGGCCGGGTCGAACGCCGCGGGTGGACCGGGCGCCGGCGCGGAACGCGGTGAGCAAAGCGGAAAGCCGGCGCAGATCGGCCTCGGTCATGTCGGCGCAGTGGGCGGCGTGCTGGTCGTCCACCCCTGGGGCCAGATGGTCGAGCAGCGACTCACCCTCGGGGGTGATCGAAACGTACACCACTCGGCGATCGCGTTCGCAGCGGCGGCGGCGAGCAAGGCCCTGACGTTCAAGACGATCGACCAGACGCGTGACATCGGGTACGGGGGAGACCATCTGCTCGCCAATGCGCTGACAGGTCACCTCGCCCAGGCCGGCGGGATCAGCGAGTTTGGATCCCCGGAGGATGCGCAGGACGTTGTATGTGGCTTCGCTCAGCCCGTGGGAACGGAAGAGCCGCTCAAAGTCGGCGGAGAAGAGACTGGCGGTGCGGATGACGTTGACGTAGGCCTCGACACGAGGGCACTGGAAGGGCGTGCGTTTGCCAATGTCTGATGCAACGCCGGCGACCTCCGTGGACGCCGACGGGGCGGAGGGGCCGCCCGGCATCGTGCCGCGACGCGGGCGGGAGGGACGACCATGGCCGGCAGGCGGATTTTGATCAGCCAACGACATCTGTTGAAACATATGTTGCCGAGCTGTTCGTGTCCAGTTCGTCGGATTGTTGATCGATTCGGGTGGCCGTTCTGGCCTGCCGGCCTGTGCGGACTCACACGGGCGGGGGCCCATCCGTCCAGCCTCTATGGCCCGCATGACTGGAAATGAACTTCACCCCCACGTCTGCATTGAGACCCCCTATGCCGCCAACAGCCACTTCACTTGCTGCCGCGTATCCCGCCACCGGCCTGCGTGACGCCTTGATCCGGCGCTTTGCGACGGAGTTTCTCCCGCAGGATCTGGCGAGCAACGCGTGGACGCTGCTGCAGGACCACGGTTCCGGGGAGAGCCGCGCCAGTGCGCGGCTTCAGGGGCGTTGGCGGGTGTTCGAGGTGGTCAGCGGACTGCACGCATGCCTGATGGAGACGGTGCCCCGAGCATTGCCTCCATCGACCAACCTGAGCGACCTGACAGCGAGGTGGATCTCGCCGGGAGGGCTGCCGGGGATGCTGATCTGGTTTCCGCCATCGAACGGCCCGTCCGCCCCGGTTCTGGGAGCGGTGATGAGCACGGTCGGGCTGAGAGAACTTCGGACCGCGACCGAGGCGGCGGGATTGGTGCGGCTGTTTGTGGTACACCGTCCCAGCGTTGGGCGGTCAGAGACAGACAACGACGGGGAGTTGCGGGAGCACACCGTGAGCGCGGGGGGACTGTCGGCGGGTGTGCCGCCGGTGCTGGGGCGGTGCCCGGCGGCGGCGGAGACGCTGGAGGAACTGGCGGATCGACTGGCGCGGATCGGGGTGGTCTGCTGCCGGCGGGCCGAGGGCTCATCACGCCGGATGGCCTGACCTCGCGGCGGCGGCATGGGTTGAGCCGACGGCGTTCGGCGTGATCACTCTTTCTTTTCCGGCAGTGCGGCGTTGGCTTCCTCGGCGGCGACCTCGGCCAGAGCCTTGACGGCGGCGGCGACGACCCGGTCGCTGGCGATGGCGGAATCACGCCGGAAGCCGGTCTGGATCTGAATCTGGGCGACCCACGGGTTGCCCTCCAGGCGACGGCCCTTGATGGTGACGTAGTCGCTGACCGGGACGCGCATGCGGAAGCCCTCGGGCATGGAGACGTCATTGGCGACCAGCACGGCGCCGGCGGTGCGGGTGCCGACGGTGATGGCGGGCGGGTCGCGGACTTCCACCAAGGCGGCGGTGGCGATTTCAGAGGCGGACGCGGAAGCGCGATTGATCAGCACGGCGACGCGGCCGGTGAAGGGCGGAACGGCGTTGCGGCGGACGGTCCACTTGCGGCGATGCCATTCGGCAACCTTGACCACGTCGGCAGGATCGCCGCCGGTGGCCCGCTGGTATTCCTCGGCGACTTCCTTGTTGACCGAGGTGCCGAACTCGGCCCCGCGGGGCAGGAGCATGCCCAGGAAGTGGTAGAGGTTGGTGACGGCTCCGCCGCCGTTGCCTCGCAGGTCGATGATCAGCGACTTGTATTGGGCGGCTTCGCGGAAGAGGTTCTCAACCGAGTCGCGGTCGTAGCCCCGGTCGAACGTGGGCAGAACGAGCATGGCGGTCTCGTCGTTGACCTTGATGAGTTCGGCCGGGTCGCGGGTGGAGAACTTGGCGCGGGTGACCTCGATATTGAAGACCTCGTCGCCCCGCTTGACCTCGAGCACGACCTTGCTGCCCTCTTCGCCCCGGAGCATGGCGACGTTGCCCAGCGGCGCGCCGTCGACAGCTTGGATCACATCGCCCGGCTTCAGGCCCGCCTTCTCGGCCGGACCGCCCTTGATGATCTGATCGATGGTGACGGGGCCGCCAGTGAAGCCGGAGTGGCGGATCCCGATGCCGACCATGGAGTCCTCACGCTGGCGCTGGGCCATGGTGGGCGTAACCAGGTCGATGTGGGAGATGCCGTACTCGTTGAGCAGGCGGTTGACCTCGCGGGAGAAGGCCCCGACGGTGGTGGCGCGGTCGATGCGGTCCTTGCGTTCGGCGAGTTTCTGTTCCCAGGTGGCGAAGGAGACGCCACCGGCGAAGGCCCGCTGCTCCACCAGGCGACGGGCACTCTCGAGCACCGCGGCCTTCTGCTCGTCGGTGATCGGGTCGTCTCCGCCGGGCTGAGCTTGGGCGGCGGTGACCAGCAGGAAGAGAGCGAACGCGAGGGCCAGAGTTCGGGCCAGCCCGGTGAAGGTGACCAGCCAGTTCCGCCGGGTTGTCGGCCGCCATGCCCGCATGTTCATGCATCCTTGTACGTGTGAGGCGGAGGGAAGTTTCGACCAGAGCGGGGACAAAGATGAAGCCTTGACGGGTTGAGCGGTTGATTCAGGGTTGGCCCGAGGGGCGGGGGGGCGGTCGCGCCAGGGGGGGTGGGGTGGCATGCGCCGGGGCCGATTGGGGTTCGGTGTTCGGTCGACTAGACCGGGCGGATCTGCGTAGGTGCCGGGCTCGGGCACCCGCACTCACCATGCCCCCACCCACTATGCCCCCACCCACCCCACCCC
>JAJTDF010000161.1 GCA_021294835.1 Planctomycetaceae bacterium | reverse complement strand
GGACCGGTGAAGCGGTTCCTGCGCCGATTCCTGCTCCTTGATCTGCTCGAGGGCTTGTGGGTGACCTTCCGGCACCAGAGCCCGGACCAGATTGCCACCGAGCAGTACCCGAGCGAGCGGCCGGCGGTGAGCGAGCGCTACCGGGGCGCGCCGCGGCTGAACGTGCACCCGGAGACGCAGGAGACGCTGTGCATTTCCTGCAACCTGTGCGCGGTGGCGTGCCCGGAGAATTTAATCGTGGTGGGCAGTGTGCGCAACCCGGAGACCAAGCGCAAGGATCTGGTGCACTTTACCTATGACCTGTCGCGGTGCATGTTCTGCGGGCTGTGCGAGGACGCCTGTCCGGTGGACGCGCTCGAACTGACGCAGGACTTTGAGCTGGCCAGCTACACGCGGGAGGGGCTGATCTGGGACCGGCAGGCGCTTGAGGAGGGGCCGCGGCCCACGCAATACCGGCAATGACTCTCGACACCCTCTTTTTCTACGCTTTCACGACGCTGACGCTGGGCGGGGCGGCGCTGGCCGTGACGCGGCCGAGCGCGGTGCACGCGGCGATTGCGCTGATGGTTTCGCTGCTGGGGGTGGCGGGGCTGTATCTGCAGCTGACGGCGGAGTTTCTGTTCGTGGCGCAGATTATCCTCTACATCGGCGGGATTCTGCTGCTGTTTTTGTTCGTGATCATGCTTGTGAACCTGGACGCGGGGCGGGGCTTGCGGCAGTTTCACCGGCGGTGGACGGTGGGGGCGGCGGTGACGGCGGTGGCCGGGGTGGTGCTGGCGGTGCTGGGCAGCCGGGTGCAGTTGCCGCCGGCGCAGCGGATGCCGGAGACGGGCAACGTGGAGCTGGTGGCCGATACGCTGCTGCAGGATTACCTGGTGCCGTTTGAAGTGGTTTCGCTGCTGCTGCTGGTGGCGGTGGTGGGCAGCGTGCTGCTGGGGAGGAAGCGGGCGTGATCCCGACGATGCACTACGTGGCGGTGAGTCTGGTGCTGCTGCTGATCGGCACGGCGGGGCTGCTGCTGCGGCGGAATATCGTGATTATCCTGATGTCGATTGAGCTGATTTTGAATGCGGTGAACCTGAATCTGGTGGCCTTTGCCCGGCACCACGGCAACGCGGCCGGGCAGGTGTTTGCGTTGTTCGTGATTGCGGTGGCGGTGGCGGAGGCGGCGGTGGGCTTGGGCATTCTGCTGGCGCTCTACCGGAATCGGGAGACGGTGCAGGTCGATGAGATCGATCTGTTGAAGTGGTAGGGCTGGCATGAGCATGTTTCTCGATACCCTCTGGCTGATTCCGGTGTTCCCGCTGCTGGGCGCGGCGTTGATGATGCTGCTGGGGCGGCACCAGTATCTGGACCCGCAGGAGGCGGTGGGGCCGGCGGCGCACGGGCACCATCACGACGGGGGGCACGACCAGGATCTGCGGCCGCGGCAGGGCTTGCGATGGCTGATCGGGCCGCTGTGTTCGGGCTTTGTGCTGCTGTCGTTCTTGTGGAGCCTGGGGGCGGTGCTGGCGGGGCGGCGCGAGCAGGTGTTGTTTACCTGGGTGGCGGGGCTGCCGTTTCCGGCCTTTGACGGGCGCACGGTGACGCTGACGGCGGACTGGGGCTATCTGCTCGATCCGGTGAGCGCGGTGATGATTCTGATGGTGACGGGCATCGGGTTTTTGATCCACGTCTATTCGATCGCCTACATGGCGCACGATGGCGGGTTGTACCGCTACTTTGGCTGCTTGAACCTGTTCGTGTTTTTTATGCTGGTGCTGGTGCTGGCGAACAACTACCTGCTGCTGTTCGTGGGCTGGGAGGGCGTGGGGTTGGCGAGTTACCTGCTGATCGGGTTTTACTTCAAGCGCAAGACGGCGACCGATGCGGCGATGAAGGCGTTTCTGATGAACCGCGTGGGCGATGCCGGGTATTTGCTGGGACTGCTGTTTTTGCTCAGTATCTTTGGGACGCTGCGGTTTACGGCGATGGAGGCGGCGGCGCATCCGCTGCTGCCGTGGGCGACGGGGCTGCTGCTGATGGGGGCGGTGGGCAAGTCGGCGCAGATTCCTTTGTTTCCCTGGCTGCCGGATGCGATGGAGGGGCCGACGCCGGTGTCGGCGCTGATGCACGCGGCGACGATGGTGACGGCGGGGGTGTACCTGATTGTGCGGGCGGAGCCGCTGTTCCGGCTGACGCCGGAGGTGGGCGGGGTGGCGGCGGGGTTGGGCGCGGCGACGGCGGTGGCGGCGGCGCTGATGGCGTTGACGCAGCACGATATCAAGAAAGTCCTGGCGTATTCGACGGTGAGCCAGTTGGGGCTGATGTTTCTGGCGCTGGGGGTGGGGGCGTACTGGGCGGCGCTGTTCCACGTGGTGACGCATGCCTTTTTCAAGGCGCAGCTGTTTTTGGGCGCGGGGTCGGTGATTCACGCGCTCGACGGGGAGCAGGATTTGCGGCGCATGGGCGGGCTGCGGCGGCGGATGCCGCAGACGTACCGGACGATGGTGCTGGGCGCGCTGGCGCTGGCGGGGGCTCCGGGTTTGGCGGGCTTCTTTTCGAAAGATTCGATTTTGACGGCGGCGTGGGCGGCTTCGCCGGCGCTGTTCGCGGCGGGGTTGCTGACGGCGCTGCTGACCGCGTTCTATATGGGCCGGCTGTGTTTGCTGGTGTTCGGGGGCGAGTACCGGGGCGGGCGGCATGTGCACGAGTCGCCGAAGCGGATGACGGTGCCGTTGTGGGTGTTGAGCGTAGGGTCGCTGGGGGCGGGATGGCTGGCGGGGCCGTTTGCGGCGTGGCTGGGCGCGAGTCCGGAGGCGCATTCGTGGTCCATTCTGGCGGCTTCGGCGCTGGTGGCCATGGTGGGGCTCGGCGGGGCGTACCGGGTTTATGGCGGGG
>JAJTDF010000088.1 GCA_021294835.1 Planctomycetaceae bacterium | reverse complement strand
GCTGTTGACCATCCTCAACGCCCTGGTCCGTGACGACAAGCTCTGGGGCGAAAAGAACTCGAAAGAGGCTTGACAATCAACACAGTCGCTTTGCTGACAATTCCGCCGTCCAGCCTGACCACGCAGGGCCACCTCCCACCCCTCTGAAATCTCAAATCTCAAATCTGCTTCCCCTTCCTTCCTCCCCTCGCTTCGCTGACCCTGACCCTCAGGCCCACCTCCCGCCCCTCTGAAGTCTCGACTCTGAAATCCCGTCACCCGCCGCCGTACCCTCGCCCCATGCGCGGTCCGCTCGTCGCCAAGGGTGTGCTCTGGGTGTGCGTCTACCTCGCACTCGCCCTCGCCCCATTGGCCATCATCACCCTCGCCCCCGGCGCAAACCCCCCCGGCCGCGGCTTCTGGACCGAGTTCTCCGTCGCCCTCGGCTTCGTCGGCCTCTCCATGATGGGGCTGCAGTTCGCCCTCACCGCCCGCTTCAGTTGGCTCAAAGCCCCCTACGGCTCCGACATCATCTACGCCTACCACAAGTGGATCTCCATCGCCTCCCTGGTCCTCATCCTCGCCCACCCCGCCATCCTCTTCGCCTCCCGCTGGCAGGCCATGCTCCAGCGCCCCTTCACCCACCCCTGGCCCTTCTGGCTCGGCACCGCATCCGTTCTCTGCCTGCTCTGGCTGGTCATCGTCAGCGTCTACCGCCGCCGCCTCCGGCTCGAGTACGACGCCTGGCGCCGCGCCCACGCCATCCTCGGCATCTCCGCCGCCGCCCTCGGCATCATCCACGCCCTGCTCGTCGGCCATTACCTTGATACCCCCGCCCAGCGTGCCCTCTGGCTCACCTACGCCCTCCTCTGGGTCGGCCTGATCGTCTACGTCCGCATCGCCAAGCCCATCCTCGAACTCCGCCGCCCCTGGCAGGTCGCCGAAGTCCGGGCCGAAGGTGCAGGGAGGGGTGCGGGGGGTGGGGGGGATGGGGGGGGCGACGTCTTCACCCTCGCCCTCAAACCCGTCGGCCACCCCGGCATCCGCTTCGCCCCCGGCCAGTTCGCCTGGATCACCCTCCGCGCCTCCCCCTTCTCCGATCGCGAGCACCCCTTCAGCATCTCCTCCTCCCCCGGCCTGGCAGAACGAACCGGCATCGTCGAGTTCACCATCAAGCAGCTCGGCGACTTCTCCTCCACCATCAAAGACCTCCGCCCCGGCGAGCCCGCCTATCTCGACGGCCCCTTCGGCGCCCTTTCCGCCGACCGCCACCCCGATGCACCCGCCTTCCTCCTCTTGGCCGGCGGCATCGGCATCACCCCCATGATCAGCCACCTCCGCACCTTCGTTGAACGCCGCGACACCCGCCCCGTGGTCCTCGTCTACGCCGCCAACACCGTTGATCAACTCCCCCTCCGCGCCGAGATCGACCGCCTCGTCGCCACCCAAGGCCTGAACCTCAAGGTCGTCTACGTCCTCGCCCGCCCCCCCGAGGGCTGGACCGGCGAGCGGGGCTTCATCACCGCCGACCTCCTCCGCCGCCACTGGCCCACCCTCCCCGCCAACGCCGCCACCCCCGCCACCACCCCCCGCCTCCGCGCCGAGTGCTTCATCTGCGGCCCCGAACCCATGATGGCCGCCGTCGAAGACGCCCTGCTCGAACTCCGCGTCAGCGTCGGCGACATCCACGCCGAACGCTTCAACCTCGTCTAGCCAACCCCAGGTAACCAAACCTTCACATCCCCCGTTCTGCCTCCTCCGCTCGCCCCGCCCCACGTACCGCCCTCCACCATGCGCCGCCGAATCGCCACCCTCGCCGCCTGGGCCACCGCCGCCGTCATCGTCGCCGCCTGCGCCCTCTGGGCCTGGTGGCGGGCATCCTCCTGATCCGCCCCCCCGTCCCTTGCGTCATCGTCGCGCCCGCTCGCACCGGTTGAGAGCCCGCAGCGGCTCACGCACCAACTGCGCCCAAGCCCAGCGCCGGAAGCCAAGTTGGATGAGTCGATGCCGACAAGACGCGCCGGGCCCAAGGGCATCAAGCGTGCCGAGGCCCTCGTCGCGCTCACGCCACGGGCCAGCCCGGCGCCCGCGGATCCGGGCGAAGCCCGCTCCATCGGCAGCGGCACCCGCGGCGCGACCGCGCTGAGCTTCGAGTCCGACAAGGGCGGCATGCGGGCCCACGACATTTCACGCTGGGCGAGCACGAGCGGCGCGGCCGGGCCGTGGTGCGACACGGCGAGCGCGACGGTGGCGGCTTAGTGGAAGATCCTGATGCCGGGGAAGCGTGCCTTGACGGCCGCCACACCCGCATCCGTCACTTTCGTACCGCTGAGGTGCAGCGTGGTCAAGGCCTTGAGGCCGGTGTCCGCGCGGGCGACTTCCTTCAACCCCGCGTCCGTCACGCTCGTGCCGCTGAGGTCCAGCACGGTCAGAGCCTTGAGTCCGGTCTCCGCGCGGGCGAGCTCCTTCACCCCCGCGTCCGTCACGTTCGTGTCGCTGAGGTTCAGCACTGTCAGAGCCTTGAGGCCGGTGTCCGCGCGGGCCAGTTCCTTCACCCCCGCGTCCGTCACGTTCGTGCCGCTCAGGTCCAGCACTGTCAGGGCCTTGAGGCCGGTGTCCGCGCGGGCCAGTTCCCTTACCCCGGGGTCCGCTACCGGTGTGCCGCGGAGGTGCAGCGTGGTCAGGCCCTTGAGGCCGGTCTCCGCGCGGGCGAGTGCCTTCACCCCCGCGTCCGTCACTTTCGTGCCGCTCAGGTACAGCACTGTCAGGGCCTCGAGGCCAGTGTCCGCGCGGGCAAGTTCCCTGACCCCTGCGTCCGTCACGTTCGTCATCCACAGGCTTAGTGTGGTGAGGGCCTTGATGCCTGTATCCGCACGGGCGAGTTCCTTCACGCCCGCGTCCGTCACCTGCGTGCCGTCGAGACGCAGCACGGTGAGGGCCTTGAGGCCCGTGTCCGCGCGGGCAAGCTCCTTGACCCCCGCGTCCGTCACCTTCGTATTCCACAGGCCCAGTGTGGTCAGGGCCTTGAGGCCCGTATCCGTGCGGGCGAGTTCCTTCACGCCCGCGTCCGTCACCGGCGTGTTGCCGAGAAACAGCATGGTCAGCGCTTTCAGACCGGTATCGGAACGGGCGAGTTCCCTCACTCCCGCCCCCGTCACCTCCGTGAGGCTGAGGTCCAGCGTGGTCAGGCCGCTAAGGGCGGCATCGGGACGAGCAAGTTCCTTCACTTCCGCGTTCGAAACAGAAGCTCCGAACAGGTTCAAGTTCCTGATGGCTCTTCGCTCTGGCAGGTACGCGAGGTACCTGAGCGTCGCGACAGTGACTGCTTGTCCATTTCCAAATTCGACACTCTTCCCGACCGTTGGCCGCTCGACATCAGTGACGCTCCCCTCGGCGATCTGCCACGCCAAGAGGGCCCGGTCATATCGCACGTACCTCGCCGTACCCACTCCGGCCAACGCCAGCAGCACCAGCGTGCCAGCCACCGCCCCCAGCCACGGCCGCGCCCGATTGAGCAGCGACCTGCGCAAATCATCCAGCACTCGCAGCAAGAGCCTCCCTACAAAGTCGTGCGAGATTTCCCAGGTCTCCGCGTCGCTTTGGTGCCGTCGCACCAGCCCGTCGCGCTCGAACCGCATCAGCACCCGCGCGGCCTCGCCCTCCGGCAGCCTGCTTTCCCGCACGACTTCCGCGAGCGCCAGCGGCTCCTTGGTCTCTCCATCGCTGATCAGAGAGCGCAGCACCGCGTCCGCTTGCTCGCGCACTGATGGCCTCGTCACCCACGTCCGTACGGCTCCGTGCAACAGCCCGCATCCGGTGCGGCCCATGCGCCTGCGTCCCGGCGCACCCGACACGGCCAGGCCCAGGAAGTTGAGCGTGATGAACCGCAACCGCCCCTTGGTCTCTTCTATCTCCGACGCCTCGCGAACGAGCCGCTTGCGAATCGTGGCGTCGGTCACCCCGCCACGTTCAAGGAACGCCTCCGCGTGAATCTCGCTCACCAGGCGCACCACTTCCTTGTTCACTCCCATGCGCTCCGCCGGCAGGCTCAGTTCGCGCACGCGACCTTCGTAGTCGCTCCGCATCACCAGCAGGACCGTGGGCACACTCCCGGCACCCGTGCTCGTGATCGTCCTGATGAACTCCAGCACGCCCGCGACCTCCGGCGAGCTCCGTTCGTGGAGAATGAGGAGTTCTTCGAACTGATCGAAGACGATGTACATGCGGCGGCCGGACTTAGACAGGTGCGTCGCCGCACGGTGCGCCAGGACCGCGGTGGTGTCGTCCGCGTCGTCCTTCGGGCTTTGCCATACCGCGTCGGCACGCAGGAGTTCGCGTCGGATCTGCTGGAGCGGCTCGTTCACGCCGCGCACAGCGATGCAGACGTGCTTGTCGGTCTCCGTGAGTTCCGGCAGCACGTGAGCGTGCAGGAGGGATGACTTGCCGCTCCCGGATGCTCCCGCCAAGTACAAGAGCGGGTCCGCGGCGGCTCGGAGCCACGTCAAGATGCGCTCGTGCTCCCCGTCCTCGCGCTTGAAAGCCTTGCGGTCAGATGCATCGTACGGGTGGAGGCGGAAGATGTGCGACTTCGCCTCAATCGGTTCCCTTCGCTTCCGCCACAAGCGCAGCAGCAGTGGCCAGACCCAGAAGTAGCCAACGAAGCCGAGTGTGAGGCCCACGCCGAAAAGCCCGGCCGACTTCTGTTCAAGGCCCCAGAATGGAATCAGTTTACTGCGCAGGCCTTCGATAGCGATGACAAGTCCGGCCGACGCACCCGCCGCCGCCACCGCGTTGGTCACCGTCTTGTGTGCCGCCTTATGCGTCACCGCCATGTGCCGCTTCCTGGAGCATCGTCCATCATGGACAATGGACTATGACGCCCTGTGCTCGTCTGAGAGTCGCACCGCACCCGAGCCGTTTCGCGTGTGCAACGCGATCGACAGGTCGCCATGAGCAAGAGCGGGCGGAGTAACCAGTCCCCTGGCATGGCGAAGAGCATAGCAGTTTCTGGGGCTGCCGTCCTTCGCAACCCCGCTCAAGGCACTCAGAGCGCACGACCAGCGCCGCGGGCTTTCTTTCTTCGGGCAGGGAGGTCTGCGGCGAGGGTGATATGCGGCGCCCGCTTCCCCCTGGACAGCCCGCCTGCCTATGCGGTCGAGCTAGCAGGCTGTTGAAATCGGTTTTCGCGAGGTTCCTCCGATCCCTCCCAGGCCAAATTCCGCCCCACGGCCCCGGATGCGAAGGTCGGAGAATCGTCCGTTTGGGACCGAGTTGTGGGTTTCGCAACGGCCTGCGAGCTTGGTCAACCCGGGTCCGACTCCAGCAGGCCCGCCCGCCTCACCTCCCTCACCTCACGGCGAAAGGGCGTCGGCAACGCGAGGCCGCCGCGGGTCTCGCACGGGGCCCTTCATCTGGTGCATGGGCGTGCAACCACCGCCGTCCAGCACGGCCGCCGCGGCTGCGGACCGCTGGTCGCTCGCGTCCCCCAGCATCCGGCGGCCACGCTCCCCAGCCGATAGTGTTCGGCCAGCCCGCACCCCCCTCCCCCCAGACTCCCACTCCCCCCAACCCACCCTCCAGACAGAACCTCCCCACCCCCAACCGCGTACCGACCATCAGACCCACACCCCGTCCGGCACCGGTGGTGGCAGGTTGGTACGCTTTCCACCACGGCTGGGGTCTTCGCTCCCGCCTTGTCCCTCTCCACCCCACACCGACACCACCACTTTGACTTCTCCCCCCATCTTGGTCGATAACCCCGAAGGTGCCCGGTCCATGCACCCGCCGGGCTGCCTGATTCGGATGGACCTGTAGAGCCCCCCCCTCCCCCCGCCCGCCCCCCGGTCCCCCGGTGGGCACCGCCCGCCCCGTTCGGTCCGCCTCGCGTCACCATGCAGCCCGGTCCCTCCAAACCCGAACTCGGCGAGACCTCAAGGCTCGATCAGCCCGGCAGCCCCGCCGGCCCCGGAGCCACCGGCGGCGTCAGCGCCGCCGACCTCAGCGGCACCAACCCCGGCGGCAGCCGCTCCGGGCAGGACCCCAAAGAAAAGTCCCGCTCCGGCACCAACATCGACACCTTCATCGGCAAACTGGTCGTCGACCAGGGCTTGGCCACCAGCGAAGAAGTCCAGCACTGCCTGGAGCAGGCCCGCACCCAGATCGAAGACCGCTCCTCCCTCTCCCTGGCCGAACTGCTCGTCAGCAACGAGTACATCACCGCCCGCCAGGCCGACCGCCTCAAGCGCATGGCCGAGGCCGAGCGCTCCGGCCAGCAGATCCCAGGCTACAAGCTCCTCGAGCCACTCGGCCAGGGCGCCATGGCCAAGGTCTACAAGGCCCGCCAACTCAGCCTCGATCGCCTCGTCGCCATCAAGATCCTCCCCCGCCGCCTCTCCCAGAGCGTCCAGTTCATCGAACGCTTCTACCAGGAAGGCCGCGCCGCCGCCCAGCTCAACCACCCCAACATCGTCCAGGCCTACGACGTCGGCAAGGCCGGCGAGTTCCACTACTTCGTGATGGAGTACGTCGACGGCCGCACCGTCTACGACGACATCGTCAAGCACAAGCGCTACGCCGAGAGCGAAGCCGTCTACATCGTCATGCAGATCGCCGAGGCCCTCCAGCACGCCCACGACAAGGGCCTCATCCACCGCGACGTCAAGCCCAAGAACGTCATGATCACCCGCGAGGGGGTCGCCAAGCTCGCCGACATGGGCCTCGCCCGCGCCATGAGCGACAAAGAGGCCGCCGAGGCCGAGGCCGGCAAGGCCTTCGGCACGCCCTACTACATCAGCCCCGAGCAGATCCGAGGCGAGGTCAAGATCGGCCCCCCCGCCGACATCTACAGCCTCGGCGCCACGCTCTACCACATGGTCACCGGCAGCGTCCCGTTCGACGGCAAGAGCCCGTCGGACGTCATGCACAAGCACCTCCGGGCCGATCTGGTCGCCCCCGACCACGTCAACCCCAAGCTCTCCGCCGGGATCAGCGAAGTCATCGAAATGATGATGGCCAAGGACCCCAAGCGGCGCTACGCCAACTGCAAGGACCTCCTGGTCGATCTCCGCGCCCTGCGCGAGAAGAAGGCCCCGCCGATCGCCCACAAGGACTTCGCCGGCAACGACCTCGCGCAGCTCGCCAAGGCCGAGGCCGCCGCCCCCGGCGTCATCGTCGAACAGGCCGAGGCCCCCGCCCGCAAGGTCTCCATGTCCCTCTTCGTGGTCATGGTCGTCCTGCTCTTCCTCAGCATCGTCGTCAACGGCGTCCTGCTCCTCCGCGGAGCCTGACCCGCCGGGCCGCTGCCCGCGTCACTCCTTGGGCACGTCGCGCCGCTGGTATGCCGCCTCGCTGATCCCCGCGCCCTGATACGCCGCGTCAATCAGCCCTTCCGCCTCCGCCACCCCCAGCGCCCGCAGCGCCAGGCACAACACGTCGTTCATCGCCACCACGTTCAGCCGCGCCTGCTTCAACTGCGCCATCAGCGCCCCCACCACCTCGCCCCGCACCTCCGCGTGCTCCTGCGCCACCAACTCCGCCGCCTCGATGCACAGCAGCCGCAGCGTCACCGGGTTCCGACCGTTGACCATCCGCCCCAGCGCCGGCTTCACCACCGCCGGCCCCATCTCAATGCACGCCCCCAGCCAACTGTCCAGCAAGTAATCCTGCTCGTGCTTCACCAGCCACTCCCCCAGTTCCATCAGCTTCGTCGGCCACGCCGGGTTCACGCTCACCGCCTGGCCCTTCTCCCGCGCGTGGCTCAGCACGTCCGCCAGCGCGTCCAGCGCATGCATCGGCCCCCACGACAGCGGGTCCGACTCATCCGTCCTCGCCAGCAGCCCCTTGTCGCACGCCATCCGCAGCAGTTCCCCCACATGCTCGCCCCCCAGCCCCATGCCCACAAAGTCCAGTTCCTCCTTGTGCAGGTGCACGTGCCCGTGCCCATGCCCATCCTCATCCCCCTTTTCCCCGTCCTCACCATCCACCGCATCCTCTGCCCCACCTTCCGCCTCATCCTCCGCATCCCCCGCCGCATCCCCATGGTGCCCCTCGCACTCATAGAACGGATCACCCAGCGCCAGCAGCCGGCTCACCACCTCGCCATAACCGCCCGCACCCCCCGCGCCCGCCCCGCCTGACTTCCCGCCGTTCATGCCCGCCGTGTGTTCGCTGCTCATCCCCCAGCCTACGCCCGCCGCTCCCCCGTGGGCCCTTCGCCCCCTTCACGCCCCACCCGCCCGTTTCGCCCCCAATTGCGGTGCGAACGCCCCAGCACGCGCAACTCACCCGCGGCCGATCTCCTGCGTCCTGTCTGCTGACGGCGGCCCCCCCGCCCCACGGATCGGTGCCCGGTTCGGCCACGGACGGCCGGCCGCCCGCATCACGCTCGAACATCGCACGGAGGCGAATCATGTTCTGGGATCGCTGCCAGCACGCCGGTCTGCACCTCTCCCACATCGCTGAGTCCGGCGAAGCCTGGAAGGCCTCCCCGCCCTCCGCCGCCCCCTCGCCCTCATCGCCCCAGCCCCTCCCCGGTCTGCTCGACTGGATCGACGTCGACTGCCGCGCCCGAGGCGAGGACCACGCCGCCTTCCTCCAGCGCCTCTGCGACCAGGCCGAGGTCCTTATCGCCGAACTCAGCGGCATCATGGCCTTCCCCGACCCCCGCTCCATGCTCGCCGCCATTCTCCTGGACGAATTCGCCACCGCCCGGGGCCTCACCCTCGCCGAAGCCGCCGCCCTCCTGCCTGATCCCTCCGCTGAAGCCCTCCTGGTCATCGACCAACTGCTCGCCCGCACCGGCCAGCGGCCCTCCTTGGCCCCAGCCCCGGCCGTCCGCGCTGCGACCGGTGGCGGAAGCGCACCTGAAGTGGTCCGGGCGTCCGCTCACCGACGCCGTTATCCCCAACGTCGCAAAAATAAGTAAATACGCTTATTTGAAGATCACGAGGTCCTCTGCTCGGGCACCTGACAAACGGCGATCCCGCACTCTGTATGCCCCACACAACGTCCCCTCAATGAGGGGTTCTTCGGGCGGGCCACTTCGCGATGTCACTCGCCCAGGCCGCCCCCCTCCGGTCGAAATACAAACAGAGATCCGGCCATTCACCTGCTCTTTACGCTGTTTTCACCATCGTGATGACCTGTGGATGACCTCTGGACCACCGCCGATAAGCTGGCAACTGTGTCGATTGTGGTGTGATCTGTTGGTGATTTGCAGTCAACTCGGTTGCGTTTGGCAATGGGGGCTTCCCCCCGACCGGCAAAACTGCGGGTTCATTCACCCCACGTCGCTCGTCTACAAGAGTGCGTGACGGGATCGCTCGCTCGAGCTTGGTCAGGATGACCTCCCTGAAACGCGCAGTCTTTGCGCTCTTCGCAGGATCGCGGCCAGAGCCCCACAACTTTGCGTGCCCGCGGCATGGCTGCCGATAGCACGGTCCCCGTTGCCGGATGGAACTCGGCTCCGGGGAGAGACGACGCGGTGCTCATCTTCGCGGCGTCCACAACAGGGCCCGCAGTGGTCGGGCAGAAAGGATCTCTTCGTGTTCAACGGTCAGCAGGTCAACTCAACGCAGCAGCAGGCCAGGATGGCCCGCACCCCGGCCAATGCCGCCGGGAGCTCCGCGTTGCGTTCCGGCACGCCCGCCGTTACCCGAAGCGACTCCCTCGTCAGCCCGCTGTACGCCCCTGAGCACTCGCGGTTCGCCACGTGTTCGCGTCGGTGAACAAGGTCATCCCCCGGATTCAACAAGAGGACTGTGGAATGTCTGTGCGACACTTGTGGAGCGAACTGGAGTCTGAGCAAGTTGTCGGTAAACCCGCCGACGTCACCTCTCCCTCGAGGTATCCTGCTCAGAGCGGAGCTGATTCAGCTTCGCCGTACAAATTCGTCCAGTACGCCGCTGGCACCGCCATGGACTCTGGTCGTTCGCCTTCCCGAAACGCTGCTGAACCGACCCCCGCGTCGGCGGTGGCGCACGGCGGGCATGCCCTGGGTATGCGGCCCGGTTCACACCAACAGCCAGCACCGGCCCGCGCCTTTGGCGTCGCCGGTCCGGCTCCGATGACCCCGGCCGAGCGATTTGCCGCCCGCATGGCCGTCCTCGCTGAGCTCGCCCCCTCCATCGCGCACGACTTCAACAACCTCATGATGACCATCAGCGCCCACGTGCTGGTGGCCCACGCCGCGACCTCCGCCCCCTCGGGCGCTTCCGGGGCAGACCGCCTCGGCTCCCACTTCACCGCCATTGACGACGCCGCCGCCCGGGCCCGCGAGGTCACCCGCAGCCTGCTTTCGCTCACTCGACCTGAACGCGCCGGCACCGACCACGTCGACCTCTCACTGGTCGCTCACGAGACCGCCGCCGTGCTGCGGCGCCTGCTTCCCCCCAGCCTGAACATCCGGGTCCACGCCCAGCCGAACGCCGAAGTCATCGACGGCAACGCCGACCAGCTCCGCCAGGCTCTCCTCCATCTCGCCCTCCGCGCCAAGCGGGCCCTCTGTGAAGGCGGCGAGATCCTCTTTGTGGTCAATTCCACCCCCGCTGACCGCGCCGGCGACGGCTGGTCACGCCTCCGCGTTCTCTACACCGGTTCTCCCTCCGGCGCCGCCCACGCCGCAGGCCGCGCCGACCTCGACGCCGTCATGTCTTCCGACGAGCAGGTTCGCGTCGCCGCCTCCATCGTGCAGGAGCACGGCGGCTCACTCTCCGTCTGGCAGAGCAAGGGCGGCGGCGAACGCTTCGACATGGTCCTCCCGCATCGCCAGCCCGCCTCCGCCGCCAACCGCTGGCTCCTGCTGGTCACCGCCGACGACCAGGTCCGCCGCTCGGTCGCCGAGGCCCTCCTCGCCTCCAGTTGGTCGCTCGTCACCGTGCCCTCACTCGAGAGCACCCAGCCTCGCCTGCTCGGCGCCGCCGGCCAGCCCGCCGCCGTCATCATCGACTCCTCGGCCGCCGCCGGTGCCGCCGCGCTTCCCGCCGAGGTCAGCGACACCCTCTCCGCTCTCCCCACTCTGGTTGTCGGCCAGGGGCACGGCCAGCGCACCGTCCGTTCGCTCCTGCCGCAGATCGTCGAGCCCAAGCCCGCCTTGGCCCCGGCCTCCGTCACACCGCGAAGCCGACCCGGCATCTTCGCCGATGAACCTCTCGCCCCGGACGTCGTCCAGCGTTGGGTCGCCGCCATCTCGGCCTGACATCCCCGTTCTCTGTCGTGTCCTCGGCCCTCGGGCCGATCCATCATCCATGTTCCGTTTTCGGCTGCCGCGGAGTGCGGCCGGCCCAGAAGTCCTGACAGGAGGTCCTTGTGAAGCAGATCCGTGTCGTTCTCGTTGATGATCATCAGGTGCTCCGCGACGCCATGACCCTGGTGCTCCAGACCGATCCGGTCGTCAAGGTCGTCGGCACCGCCAGCAACGGCAACGACGGCCTGGACGTCCTGCTCCGCGAACGCCCCGACGTGGCCCTGCTCGACATCCAGATGCCCGGCCGCTCCTGCTTCGATGTCATCTCCACCGCCAGAAACCTTCTCGAGAACACCCGCTTCCTCCTGCTCTCCGGCTTCTTCAACGACCAGTACATCCAGATGGCCATGAAGCTCAAGATCGCCGGCTACGTCACCAAGGACGAGCCCGCCCACAAGGTCCTCGAGGCCGTCCACCTCGCCGTCCAGGGCAAGCAGATCTTCTCCCAGGCCATCTCCGAACGCCTCACCACCGTCGACAAGAGCAAGAACCTCTTCGCCGAGGTCACCGTCCCGCTCGAGACCCTCTCCATGCGCGAGAAGGAAGTCCTCATCCACCTCGCCCGCGGCGCCAGCATCAAGGAGGTCGCCGCCATGCTCAACCTCTCCGCCAAGACCGTCGACAACCACACCCAGCGCCTCATGGCCAAGCTCGACATCCACTCCCGCGCTGATCTCGTCCGCTTCGCCATCCGCGAGGGCCTCGTCCCCGCCTGATCGCACGCCACACCACCACGCTCACGAACCCATCAAACAGGCCGACCCGGCAACCCCCGGGTCGGCCTGTTTGCCATTCCAGAGCTGCCACCCCCAACTCCGCTGTCCGCCTCCACCCTCTGTTCTGCCCCTCAGGCATATCAGACGTCCTTCATGAAGCCTTGATCACCGCCCCGCCAAAAAGCACGCCCGCCCTCTTGACACCCCCAGCCGGGTCGAGTGTCTTCCATTCATCCGGCATTCGCCGCGCTGGGAGGCAAGTCAGGCCGCATACGGACCTGACGGTGGTGCTTTTCATATGAACCGTTGCGTCCCGCGGCCCGGTCGCGCTGCTGTCACCGTGTCATTCGGGCATGGTGACAGGCCGCGTCGCCAACCTCCACCCGCCCCCACCCGGTACATGCCAAGGAGCCTGCTCGTGCACCCCGCCCCCCGCATCGCCATCGTCGCCCTGCTCGCGGCATCCACCGCCGCAGCCACCGCCTCCGCCCAGTCCGTTACCGTCCTCCATCCAACTGGGGCTACGCAGTCGTTCGCCTTCGGTGCCAGCGGCTCCCAGCAAGTCGGCTCTGCCCGGGTCGGCGGCCGCGATCGCGCCAGCCTCTGGAACGGCACCGCCGCGTCTTGGACCGATCTCAACCCCGCCGGGGCGACAGAGTCGGTCGCCAACAGCACCAGCGGCTCCCAGCAAGTCGGCTATGCCCAGGTCGGCGGGTCCAATCGCGCCAGTCTTTGGACCGGCACCGCCGCTTCGTGGACGGATCTCAATCCCGCTGGATCGACGCAATCGACAGCCTGGGGCACCAGCGGCTCCCAGCAAGTCGGCTCTGCCGTTTTCGGCGGCGCCGTCCGCGCCAGTCTTTGGACCGGCACCGCCGCTTCGTGGACGGATCTCAATCCCGCTGGATCGACGCAATCGGAAGCCTATGGCACCAGCGGCTCCCAGCAAGTCGGCTTTGCCACTGTCGGCGGCATCACTCGCGCCAGCCTCTGGACCGGCACCGCCGCCTCATGGGTCGATCTGCACGCCCTTCTGCCCGCGGGCTTTGTCGAATCATTTGCCCAAGGCATCTCCACCTCCGGTGGGTTCACCTACATCACCGGCTACGGCTTCAACGGCACGACCGGCCGCGAGCAAGCCCTCCTCTGGACCATCCCCCAGGCCAGCACCGTCATCCCCCTCCCGCCCGCCGCCATGGCCGCCGCCTCCACCCTCTTCGGCCTCGCCGGCATAAGCGCCTTCCGCCGCCGCCGCGCCTGATCGCCCCGCACTCCCGCGCCAACCCAGAGCAACATCAAACAGGCCGACCCGGCACCCCCGGTTCGGCCTGTTTGTTTCCAGGCCCAACCCGCCAGCCCGCAACCCACCTCATTCTCAAGTTCCAAAGCACCAAGCCCCCACCAACCCCACGCGCCCCTCCGAACTCTGAATCCTCAAATCGCACATTCCCCTCCTCGCCCCGAAGGGGCGACGGCACGTCGCGGCTGTTCAAGCCAGGCTGTCCTCAGCCTCTCGCAACCCGCCGTACCCATCCCCGCAACCCGTCTGCCCCGCAAGGGCAAGAGGACGACTCCCCCGCCAACCTCTCCGTTCCCTCTGACCTCTGAGAGATGAAGTGACACTATCCGGGCGTCACTTCGGATGACAGAATCCAGGCGTCAGTCCGCCACGGATTTGAGTGACTCGCCCGCGCGTCA
>JAJTDF010000016.1 GCA_021294835.1 Planctomycetaceae bacterium | reverse complement strand
GCGGGGTGGCGGGGGTGGCGGGGTGCGGGGGGCTCGCGCTGTGGCAACGTTGGGCACAAAGCAAGCGGCCCCACCCGGAGGGGCAGGGCCGCGGAGGTTGGTGTGGTTGAGCGGACGACGGATGAGGAAACTCAGCGGGAGAGTTCGCGGAGGATGTCCTCCTGCTGGCGGAACCACTGGGGGGGACGGTTGAGGATCCAGACGAAGTTGGGGTTGACGCTCATCCATCGCTGCATGTCGCGGAGGGCGCCGCGGGCGACGCCGATCTCACCCATGCGCAGGTTGCGATCCTGGATGGAGGCGGCGGCCTGTACAGCGCGGGCGTAGCGGGAGTCGAGCTCCTGGATGCGGGTGAAGGTGTTGTGGCAATCCCGCATGTTGTTGTCGATGTACTTGGTGGCCTCCTGACCGGCAACGACGTATTCGCTGATGCCCATGAGCTCCATCAGCTCTTCGGTGGTGGCGGCGATGCCCTTGGCGAACTTGGTCTGCACGGCGAGGTTGGGGCTGAGGGTGAGGACCTCGCCGAAGGGGTTGACGACGATCTTGCCGGAGAGGTCCTGGAACCAGTCGACCGAGCCGTCCTCGTTGACGGTGCAGGAGAGGGGCTCGCGGATCTGCATGGACCGCATGATGAACGGGCTGCGCTTGGCCCAGGCGCTGGCCTGCTCCATCTCCGCCAAGCGGGTTTCCTGGCTGACCGGATCGGAGAGCTGGAGGTTGCCGTACCACTCGGTGCAGCCGCCGATGTTGCCTCCGGGGGTCATGTAGATCTCTTCGATCGGCCAGGGGCTCATGGCGGCGCAGGAGATGGCCGACTCGACCCAGAGGACGGTGCGGAAGCGGGGCTTGTACTCGAACTGAAAGATCTGGTTGAAGGGCATCATCTCGGCGGTGTAGCCGCCGCCGGAGTTGATGCGGACGACGACGGTGTCGACGTTGTCCTTCTCCAGCATGGGGATGACCTTGCGCCAGGAGGCGGAAACGATGGCGCGACCGACCATCGAGTCGATCTCGCCCTGCCAGGAGCGCGGGCCGCCGAAGTTCAGGAACGCGACCCGGTTGGCCTTGCCGGTGAGTTGGCGGGCGGCCTTGGGGTCCTTGGCGTCCTTGGCCGGGGCGGCGGCGTCGGGCTTGGCGGGTTCCTTCTTCTCGTCGGACTTGGCCGCTTCGGGCTTGGGGGCGTCGGGCTTGACGGCCTCGGGCTTGACGGCCTCGGGCTTGGGAGCGTCCTTCTTGGGCTCCTCCTTCTTGGGGGCCTCGCGGTCGATCTTGCGAACGTCGTCTTTGGCGATGAACTCGGTGACCTTCTTGCCGTCCTTGACGATCTCGATGACGTAGAAGTCACCCTCCTCGCGGACGACGGTGCCGTCGAGCACGGTGCCGTCGCGGAGGTGGATCTTGTCGGCCAGTGCGGGCACCGGCATCGCCAGCAGGCCGACCGCGAGGGTCAGGCCGGCCAGAAGGCTCGTGAGGCGGCGGAACGGGCGGGTCATATCTGAACTCCGATGGCTCCGGCGGCGGAGCGGTGTGGTGTGCTGTCGGGGCGGGGGTGCGGTCAGCGCGGGGGTGCGGACGGGGGAACCGGGGGGCGATCAATCGCGGTCCAGTCGGATCTGCTGCTTGAGCATGTCGATCTGGATATTGGACTGGACCACCAGTTCCTTGTTGGATGACGAACCGAAGCGGTTCGGGTCGACCGATTCCTTGTACGCCTCGTAGGTGGACTTGATCTTGTTGAGCATGCCGATGCGGCGGCCGCGGACGGCGTTGCGCTCGGTGGCGGTGGCGCCTTGAACCGGGGTGCGCTGCAGTTCGGCCAGCAGGCGGTTGATCTCGGCCTCGGCCTCGCCGACGCCCCGGGACCATTCGCTCTGGATCTTGGCGGCCTTGGCGTCCTTGGACAGATCGCGGACCTGCCGCTCGATGCCCAGTGCGTAGAAGAGCTCTTCGCGGGAGTTGACGGTGCCCTTGGAGACGCCGAGCTTCAGGGCAACTTCGGGCGTGATGTTGAGCACGTCGTTGCCGCGGCCGCGGATGGCGTCAGAGAGCAGATCGGCCTTGCCCTCCTGGGGGTCGCCGTTGTCGGTGAGGACTTCATCGCCGGTGAGGTTCTCGAAGAAGGCGGGCTTGCCGTTGACCATGCTGAACGAGAGCTCGTACTCCGAGCGGGCCATGGCCCGCAGGAGCTTGAGGTCGTGCCCGCCCTTGTCGAACAGGCCGGCGGCGCGACCGAACCGCAGCGAGCGCTGCTTCTCCTGCACGGTGACATCGCCAACGCCCGCCATCAGCAGGTTCAGGTAGCCGATGCCGCCGATCTTGGTGCCGGAGGACATGTAGATGTTCTTGAACGACATGATCAGGAAGGCCGTGGGCCCCATGCCGCGGCGGACCCACGCGACGGGGGTGGGCTTCTTGACCCACTTGGGATCGTCACGGATCTCGTCCTGGATGATCTCGGCCATGTTCAGGGCCGCCTCGAGGCCGCCCTGCCAGGCCAGTTCGGCCTGGGAGAGGTCAAGCTCGTTGCTCTCCTCGCGACGGAAGGCGAACTCGGAGTCGAAGACGAAGATCAGGAAGTCGGGCTGGAACTTGCGGGCGTCGCGGATCGTCTCGCGCATGGGGGTTGCGGCGCAATCGCGGCCGAACTCACCGACGATGGGGACGAAGTAGACGCTGGGGCCCTGAGCCTGGTCGTCCTTGGGCTCTGTGGCGGGCGCGGTGGTGTTGGGCTTGGCGGGAGCGTCGGGCCGGGGGGTGCCGGACGGCGTGGTGGCCGGGGCGGTGGCGGGCTGGGCGGCGCCGACGGTGAGGCTCTTGATCTCCGAGGCGTTGTAGGAGGTCTCGGCGGCGATGCCGGCGACCTTGGACTTGACCTTGATCTGGTTGCCGGTGACGGCGGTGACCTCGCCGGTGATGGTGCGGCCGTCGGCCAGAGTCAGCGTGACGGTGTCGCCGACCTTGACGGCGACCCCGGCGATCTTCTGTTCGCCGGACTGGGCCAGGGCGGGGGACGCGGGGGCGAGTACGCCGATGGCGGGCGCCAGCAGGGGCAGGCCGGCGAGAAGGCCACCGGCGATCAGTTTGGTCACGAGGGAGAGGGGGCGACGTGCCATAGGTGGGGCCTCACGCGGGAATACGGGACGGATGAACGGACGGGGCCGGACGGTCTGCGGACGACGGCGGTGTGCCGCGGCCAACGGATCGCCCGCCGGGTGGTACGACGCAGGAGGGGGCGGCGGGTTCCGGGCGGAATGGCCGGCGGGTGCAGAATCCCCGATCAGGTGGGCGAGGCGAGCCACCGCGATTGCGTGGAGATTGGTCGAGAGCGCGTGAAGATCGGGCGTGATCACCCCTTGATGCGGGATGATCTGACACTACCGCAATGCGGGCGAGTGAACGCTGCCGGTGTGGGTGTGGGGCGGGCGAAAAGGCGGGCGGACAGGGGCGGTCGGCGTGCGCCGCAGCGGGCCGGAAAAGCAGCGAACCCGGCTGTGGGGCCGGGTTCGCGCGAAGGAGAGACACGTTGTCGGGCGCTGCGTTTAGCGGGCGAGGCGGCGGAGGCGGTCCTCTTGGTTGGCGAACCACTGGGCATCGGTGCCGTTGAGCAGGCCGAAGTTGGGGTTTTCCTCGACCATGCCTCGCATCTGACGGAGGAAGTTGCGGGCACGGCCGACTTCGGTCATGCGGGCGTTGCGGTCGTTGAGCTGCTCGGCGCCCTGAGCGCAGATCTCATACTTGGTGTAGAACTCCTCGAACCGCTTGGAGGTGCGGTCGTTGTTTCGCATGGAGTCGTCGATCATCGCCGTCGCCTGCTCGCCAGCGATGGTGTACTCGCTGATGCCCATGGCGGTCATCAACTCGGGGACGGTGGCGGCCATGCCGCGGGCGACCTTGAAGCGGATGGCGTTCAGGGCGTTGAAGGTGAGGACGCGGTCGCTGCGGTTGACGACGATGCCGGACTCGTCGTTGAACCAGCGGACCTCGCCGTTCTCGTCGATCTTGGCGGAGAGGGGGGAGAGGATCTGCATGGCGCGGGCGATGAAGGGGTGGCGCCGGCCGAGTTCGGAGGCCCGCTCCATCTGGGCGAGGACCTGCTCGAGTTCGATGCCGCGCATGGCGACGCCGTTGCGGTGACCGGTGGCGCCGCCGATGCTGCCCTCGGGCATCATGTAGATCTCTTCGAGGACCCAGGGGCTCATGGCGGCGGCGGAGATGGCCGACTCGACCCAGGCGACGGTGCGGAAGCGGGACTTGTACCGCTCGTGGAAGACCCGGTGGAAGTTCTCAACCTCGAGCAGCAGACCGCCGCCGGAGTTGATGCGGACAATGACGGTGTCGATGTTGTCCTTCTCGAGCAGCGGGATGGCGCGCTCCCAGGCGGCGGCGCTGATCTCGGTGCCGACGGTGTCGCCGACCTTGCCCTGCCAGGAGCTGGGGGGGCCGAAGTTGAGGATGGCGACGCGGTTGACCTTGCCGGTGAGCTTGGGGGCGGGCTTGGCGTCCTTGCCGGCGGCCGGCGTCGCGGCGGGCGCCGCGGCGGGGCCGGGCTGCGGGGCCGGCTGGGCCGCGGGCGCGGGGGTGGAGGCCGGCGCGGGGGTCGCAGCGGGGGTGGTGGCCGGGGTCGTGGCGGGGGTCTGGCTCTCGCGCTCGACGCGGCGGACGTCGTCCTTGGCGATGAACTCGGTGACGGTCTTGCCGTCCTTGACGAGCTGGATCACGTAGAAGGTGTCATCCTCGCGGATGATGGTGCCGTCGATGACGCTGCCGTCGCGGAGGTGGAGCTTGTCGGCCAGGGCCGAGGAGGGCATGCCGACGCTGCCCAGCAGGGCAGCCCCCAGGACGAACGCGGCGGTGAGGTTGCGGAGGAACTTGTTCATGGGTGATGGTCCTTTGCGGGGACGGATGAATCAGGTCTGGTGCGGCAAACGGACGGGCGGGGAGGCTCAGCGGTCGACGCGCATCTGCTGGCGGATCTGCTCCGAGATGACTTCAAGGCGGCCGTTCCACTGGTCCACACCGCCGCCGATGTTCTCCGGGTCCATGGCCTCGGCGTAGTCCTTGAGCAACTCCTGCATCTTGCGGAGGGTGGAGAGCTGGCGGCCGCGCTGGGTGTTGCGCTCGGCGGCGGACTCGCCCCGCACCTCGATCTCGTTGAAGTCGCGCCACAGGCGGTTGAACTCGCCCTCGCCCTGGGCGACGGAGCGGCGCCAGCCTTCGAAGACCGCGCCGGCGCGGCTGCGGACCAGCGTGTAGTTGCGGGCGACACCGAGGTCGTCCATCAGGTCCTCAAGACGGTCGACGGTGCCACTGGAGTAGCCGATCTGCTGGGCGACGGCGGCCTTGAGAGTCAGCCAGTCGTTGCCCTGAAAACGAACGACGTCTTGGAGGCTGTCATTGCGGCCGGCTTCTCGGTCGCCGTCATCGGTCAGGATGGTGTCGCCGGTGGTGTCCTCGAAGAAGCGGGGCTCGCCGTTGACCATCGAGAAGCTCAGCGAGTAGCGGGTGCGGGCCATGGCCTGCACAAGCAGGGGCTCGTGCCCGCCCTTGATGGCCAGGCCCTCAGCACGGGCGAGCATGATGCCGAAGATCTTCTCGCGGTAGTCCTCGTCTCCGCCGGCGGCCAGCTCGAGGTTGCCGATGCCGCCCTGGAGGCCGTCGGTGGTGAAGTAGACATCGGGGGCCACGAAGGGCAGGAAGGCGGCGGCGCCCAAGGCGCGACGCACCCACATCACCAGGCGGGGCTTCTTGGTCCAGGTGGCGTCGTCGCGGATTTCGTCGGTGAGGATGGTGGAGAGCTGGCGGGCGGTTTCAAGCTGCCAGATGGCCTGGGGGTCGGGCAGGAACTCGACGTTGTCTCCCATGACGTTGATGGCGAAGTTGAAGTCCACGCGGACGACCAGGATGTCGGGCTGAGCACGCTTGATGTCGCGCAGGGCCTGACGCAGCGGGGTGGCGGAGACATCTCGGCCGAACTGGCCGCCCAGGGGCAGCACATAGACAGAGGTTGCGCCGGGAGCCGGAGCCGGGGAGGCTGCGGGCTGGGCAGCAGGTGCGGCGGGCGAAGGTGCAGTCGGTGCCGTGGCGGGGGTGGAGGCGGGGGTGGAGGCCGGGGTGGAGGCCGGCGCCGGAGCGGCCGCTGGCTTGAGGGTGAGGCTGCGGATCTCGGTGCGCTGGTAGCCGACGTCGGCCTTGATGCCGCCGGCCATGACACGCTGGATCTTGATCTGGCGGTTGTCGATCGCCGTGACCACGCCCTCAACGGTGGTGCCGTTGGCCAGCGTGATGACCACGGTGTCGCCGACCTTGGGTTCGGCCGCGGCGGCCGGGGCGGACTGGGTGGCTTGGGCCAGGGCGAGACCCGAATGCCCGCCGATCATCGGCAGGGTGCCCATGCCCATTGTGAGGGCAAAGGCAGCAATCAGGCGGGCGGTGGTGTTGCGCTTGTTCATGCACGGGCCTCCGAGGGGCTGGTCTGCGGATGAAATGTGTTCTACAGCGGCCGATCGTCCGGGTTCGCGCCATCCCACGATTGCATGATCGCGAGGTCGTGGAGCGACCGGAACCGGACGTGTGTCCACCCTGTTAGGGGTACGCCGGAATGATTAGACGCCTGAGGGGCCGGCGAGTTCCCGCGCGAATGACAATGCCTGCTCGGGGGTGGATATCCGGGCCTCGAGCTGGTGGTCGTAGACCTGATCGAGGATTCGCTTGAACAGGGGACCCGGACGGAACCCTGCCCGGATGAGGTCGTCGCCGGTGATCAGGGGGTCGGGGGCGAGGCCTGGTCCGAGAACTTTGAGCTCTTCCACCCGGCTGGCGATGGCCTGGGCCCGATCAGGGGCGGAGGTGGCGACGACGGCCAGGGCCTGGGCGAAGCCGGGGCGGACGGCCAGCCGCTTGGCGGCGGCGACCGACGCGGCGGGCCAGGCGTGCAGCAGGGCGTGATGGACCTGGACGATGGCGGTCAGGCCGTCGGTTTCGTCGTTGCTCAGGCAGAGGGCGTCGCGGACGGTGGTGATCAGGCGGCGGGCGCGGGGCGGCTCGAGCGAGGCCTGGGCCGAGGCGACGGCGGGGCCAAGGTGGCGATCCAGCAGCCAGGCGACCAGGGCGGTGGGGAACCCGGCCGATGGCGGCAGGGCGGCCAGACGCGAGCACTCGGGTGAGGCGGCGGGAGCATCAGTGAGCACCACGTCGGCGAGTTGCAGGCGGGTGAGCCAGTGCACGGCGGCGGCGCGGGCGCCGGGGGCCCAGCCGGGGGCGGCCGGGGAGAGCATGCGACGCACCTCTTCACCGATGCGTTCGCGGCTGACGCCGGTGAGGCCGGAGGCGTGCTGGGTGATGGCCGCGGCGGTGGCGGGGTCGATGGCAAAGCCCAGGCGGGCCGCAAAGCGGACGGCCCGCAAAGCGCGGAGATGGTCCTCAGCGAGGCGGGCGTGGGGGTCGCCCACGGCACGCAGCACGCGGGCGGCCAGATCAGTTGCGCCGCCGACGTAGTCGATCAGGCGGCCGTTGACCGGCGAGCCGGGCTCGGGCGGGGCGAGGGGATCAAGGAACAGGGCGTTGATGGTGAAGTCGCGGCGCTGGGCGTCTTGCTCGGGGGTGGAGAAGGTGATCGAGTCGGGGCGGCGGCGGTCGGAATAGACGCCGTCGGAGCGGAAGGTGGCGACTTCGATCTGGGCCGATGCGGCGCCCTTGCCTTTCGCCCCCCCGGGGCCACCCTCGCTCATGGGCACCAGCACCACGCCGAAGGCCTCGCCGACCAGCCGCGAGCGGGGGAAGAGGGCCGCGACCTGCTGCGGCGTGGCGCTGGTGGCGACGTCGAAGTCGGTCGGGTGGAGGCCGAGCAGTTCGTCGCGGACGCAGCCGCCGGCGAAGTACGCAACAAAGCCCCCGGGAACACCGGGGGCTGAGCGGAGCCGCTGCACCACCTGAAGGGCCAGGCGGCGGGCGGCGACGGGATCGTCAGCTCGACCCATGGACCAGGAAGTGTTGCCCGGCCGGACGGAGCGTGCGGCGGGTCAGTCGCGCTTGATGCGACCGATCTCGCCGGGCTTGAGCTTGCGGTTGAAGCCGTACAGCGAACGCGGCTTGGGGGCTGCGGGCGCCGGCTCGCCACCGAGCGGCTTGGGCTCGGGTGCGGGCGAGGCGGGCGGCGGGGCCGGACGCGGGGGCGGCGGCACGAATCCCTGATTGACGGCCGGCTCGCGGGGTCGGTCGTCGCGGGGGCGGCCGTCGCGGCGATCATCGCGGCGGCCTTCGCGACGGTCGTTGCGGGGGGGCCTGGGCGGACGCGGGGCATCGGCCGGGCCGGGGCCGTCGACGGGGGCAGCGCCCACGGGGCTGGGGCGCACGCCGGGCTCGCCAGCGGGGGCTCCGCCGTCGATCGGGCCGGCGCCACCTTCGGCACCGGGGCCGCCGGGGCCGCCTCGGCCGCCGCGACCGCGACGGCGACGGCGGCGACGACGGCCGCGGCGCTCGCTGTCGGGCAGGGGCTGGCCATCGGGGCCAAGGCGGGGTTCGCCGGCGGAGCCTTCGCCGGGCTGGCCGGGGCCGAAGCCATCGGCATCGTCGCCGTCGGGACCGTCGGCGCCCTCGGGGCCGTCGGAGCCGTCATCGAGGGTGTCGTCGGCGGGCATGATGGTGCCGGGGGCGAAGCCTCCGGCGGGCATGGGCACGGGCATGGACGGCGTGCCGTCGCCCATGGGCAGCGGGGCTTCGTCCACCGGTCGCGGATCGAAGAAGCCGTCGCCGTCGTCGAACACGGGGGCCGAACGCGGCGCAGGTGCGCCGCCGGGTCCCATGGCTGCGCCGACCGGTGCATCTGACTGGCCACCACCGGCGCCACCGCGACCGCGACGGCGGCGACGGCGGCGACGGCCGCGGCGTTCGCTGTCGGGCAGGGGCTGACCATCGGGACCGAGCTGGGGCGGACCATCGGCGTGGTCGCCGTCGTGCGGGCCGAAGTCTTCACCCTGGCGGCCGGGCTCGCCGGCGGGGGCGCCAGCCTCGGCATCGCCGGGGGCGGGCTCGATGACCATGCGCGGGCCGCTGATGGCGGCGGGGGCGACGCCGGTGACCGGCCGCACGTCCTGGCGGTGCGGGGAATGCTCGGGGCTGATGCGGTCAGGAGCGCGGCCGCGGCCTTCACCACGGCCTTCAGCACGACCCTGATCGCGACCATCCCCGCGGCCTTCGCCCTTGCCGCCCCGGCCGCGTCGGCCGCGGCCCCGCTTGCCGCCTCGGCGGGCAGCTTCCAGCGAGAGGTTCGGGCCTTCCAGGTCTTCCGGTCCTCCGGCGGACTCGATGGGGTGGGGCTCGTCGGCGGGGGCGTGATCGATCTCAGGGCCGAAGTCGAACTGCTCTTCTTCCTCGAGGATCTCGGCGTCGGCGCCGGCATCCTCCCAGGCCTTGAGGACCTGGTCGGTGAGGCGGTAACGGGGAAGACGGTCGACGTCGACATCGTTGCCGCTCGCGTCGTAGGCGTAGAGCGAAACGCGGTCCAGCGGGGTGGCGTCGGAGAGGCGGACGGACACGGGCTTGCCCATGCGCTTCTCGAGCCGCAGCAGGGCCATGCGCTTGCCGCTGAGCAGCTCACCGGCGATGCGGGGGTTGACAACCATTTCGACGCGGGCGACGCGATCGTGATCGAGGATGGCGGCGGCCTCGCGCAGGGCGTCGGCGGCGACGCTGTCGGCCTTCTGGATCAGGCCCCGTCCGCGGCACATGGGGCAGTCGTGGAAGTGCTGGCTCTCGTGGCTGCCGCGCATGCGCTGGCGGGTCATTTCGAGCACGCCGAACTCGCTGATGGAGGCGAGCGTGCTGCGTGCACGGTCGTTCTTCATCAGTTCCTCGAACTTGCTCTCGACCTCCTTGCGGTGGCGGGCGGCCCGCATATCGATGAGGTCGTTGACGACGATGCCGCCGAGGTCGCGGAGGCGGAGCTGTCGGGCGATCTCCTCGACGGCCTCGAGGTTGGTCTTCAGGGCGTTGGTCTCGCTGTCGGAGGCGTCGCGGTGCTTGCCGGAGTTGACGTCGATGGCGACCAGGGCCTCGGTCTCGTCGATGACCAGACGGCCGCCGGAGGGGAGGGGAACCTCGCGGGAGTAGATGTTGCGGATCTGCTCTTCGACGCCCATGGCGTGGAAGATGGGGGTGTTGCCGGTGTAGTGGACGATGCGGGTGGTGGAGCGGGGGGAGACGATTTTGAGGAATCGGGCGGCGCGTTCGACGGCGGGCGCCGAGTCGATGACGACGCGCTCGGTCTCGCCGGTGATCATGTCGCGGAGGGAGCGGACGAGCAGGTCGCTCTCGCTGTAGAGCAGGCGGGGCTTGCTGCCGGACTTGCGGCGGCGTTCCATGTCCTTCTGGAGGCGGACGAGATAGGCCAGGTCGCGCTTGAGTTCGGTCTTGCTCTTGTCAAGGCCGGCGGTGCGGACGATGAAGCCGAAGCCCTCGGGCAGCTCGAGCTGGTCGAGGATGGCCTTCATCTTGGTGCGGAGTTCCTCGTCCTCGACCTTGCGGGAGACGCCGACGCGGTCCATGCCGGGCATCATGACCAGGTAGCGGCCGGGGATGCTCAGGTAGCTGGTGACGGTGGGGCCCTTGCTGCCGACGCCCTCTTTGAGGACCTGGACGATGACCTCGTCGCCCCGGCGGAAGCACTCCTGGATGGGCGGGCGTTCGCGGCGGGGAGTCTTCTTGCCGACGCGTTCGGTGGTCTCGGCGTCCTCGCCGGGGAAGTACCGCGGGTGAACGTCGGAGGTGTGCAGGAAGCCGGCCTGGTCGAGACCGAACTCGACGAAGGCGGCCTGGATGGCCGGCTCGACGTTGGTGACGCGACCGACGTAGATGTTGCCGACGTGGGAGATGGCGTCGCGACGCTCGGAGTAGAACTCCTCGAGCTTGCCGCCCTGGACGACGGCGACACGGCACTCTTCGCCGGGCACGTAGTTGATGATCAGTTCACGCTTGGGTTGATTGGACATGGACTTGCCGCCGCAGACGATTGTCCCGACTGCGGCTCCTTGAAGAAAAAACGGACCCCTCCGGGACAGCCGCTGCGCCGCGCGACGCGTGTCGCGAGAGAATGGCGCAACGCCCGGAACGCCCCTCCCGGGGCCCGGCGTGCCGGCGAACGGTTCAGAAACGACTGGACGGACCCTGCGGTCGGCCGGATGTCCCCGGGCACGCGAAGTGCGTCAGGGGCAAGGCGGTGGTGCGGAGCAAGGTGCGGACAAGGGTGAGCGTGAGCGAAGGGCCCGGGCGGGGACTGGTGAGCGAAACAGCGGTTCGCGCCGGTCGACCGTCCATCCCCCCCCGCTGCCACCCCGCCCGCCGCCCCCCCCGCACCCGGCCCCCGTGCCCATCACGGTTGCTCGCCCCGGTCCGGCGTGCTCGCCGGGCCGCGTTGGTCGGCCTCGCGTCTGTGGTGGGCGCCGGGCCCGTTGGATCGGTCCCTCAAGGAGGGGCCGGTGTCCGGGGCCGTCGGTCGCGCCCGCACAGGGCGAGGCGTCCGTCGTTTCTGGTGCGCGCCGGCAAGGCGGGCACCGGTCGGTTGTCTCCCAAGGCCTTGCGGACGGGGCCGCCGGACCCCCTTGGCCCGGCAAACACTGCCCTCGCCCGTCAGACGTCGACGGCACGACCGTCGAACGCCTCGGGAATGATCTTCCTGGTCACGTCCCGCAGATAACTGCTGACCGCGACATCGGAATCGAAGGTTGCGGCCTTCTCGGCCACCACTTCGCACTGCTCAATGGTCACGCTGCGGATGAGCCGCTTAAGAGCGGGCAGGGACGCTGCGGACGCGGAGAGCGTACGCAAGCCCAAGCCCAGCAACAACATTGTGTATTCCAACTCCCCGGCGGACTCGCCGCAGCAGCTGACGGGGATGCGGGCATCGCGACCGGCCCGGACGGTGTGGGCGATGAGCCGAACAACAGCCGGACTGGCCGGGTTGTACATCCCCGCGACCAGCTCATTGGTTCGGTCCACCGCCAGGGTGTACTGCACAAGATCATTGGTGCCGATGGAGAAAAAGTCGGCCTGATGGGCGAAAGCGTCGGCGCAAAGGGCGGCGGCGGGCACTTCCACCATCATCCCCACCTTGATGCCCGAGTCGATCGGCACCCCCTCTTCGCGGAGGTCCTCCATGACATCGTTGAGGAAGAACCGGGCCCGGCGGAATTCATCCTGGGTGGTCACCAGCGGAAACATGATGCGGACGGTGTCGGGCCGGAGGGCGGCGGCCCGGAGGATGGCCCGCAACTGGGCCTTGAACATCGGCTGATTCTGCAGGCAGTAGCGGATCGAGCGGCAGCCGAGCATGGGGTTGCGCTCGGGGTTTTCCGCCTGATCCTGAGTGTATTTGTCGGCGCCCAGGTCCATGGTGCGGATGGTCAGCGGGCGGCCGTCGAGCAGTTTGACGCACTGCGAATAGGCGGCGAAGTGGTCCTCCTCGGTGGGCTGGCTGTCGCGGGTGAGGTAGAGGAACTCGGTGCGATACAGGCCGACGCCGTGCCCGCCGCTGGAGAGGATGTTGGGTATTTCCTCCGGAAATTCAATGTTGCCCTGCAGGTCAATGGGCATGCCGTCGCGGGTGACGCACGGCAGGTCGGCCAGTTCCTTGAGGCTGACAGAGAACAGGCGACGGCGTTCCTGCCAGGCGTGGTACTTGGCGAGGGTTTTTTCCTCGGGGTCGAGGATGACCAGGCCGCTGTCGCCGTCGAGGATGACCGGGGTGCCCTCCACGGCCTCGACGCTGGCATTCAGACAGCCGACGACCGCCGGAATCTGCATGGCGCGGGCGAAGATGCCGGTGTGCCCGGTTCGGCCGCCGGTGTCGGTGACAAATCCGAGCACCTGGCTGCGGTTGAAGGCGGCAGCCTGGCTGGGGGTCAGGTCGCGGGCGAGCACGATGGCGCGGTGCTTGAGGGAGGCGAGCTTGGTGGTGTGCTCGCCGATGAGGTGCTTGAGGACGCGGGCGGAGAGGTCGTGAACGTCATCGACCTTGGTCTTGAAGGCGGCATCGCCCAGACTGGTGAATCGTTCGGCCAGGGCCGTCATGCCGGTGAAGACGGCGTATTCGGCGGTGACCAGCTCGCGGTCGATCTGGTCGTGCATGGGCCGGGTGAGCGTGCGGTCGGCCAGCATGCCCACGTGGAACGCGAAGATCTTGGCGGCCTCGTCGCCCAGTTCCTTGCCGGTGCGTTCACGGATGACCATCAGTTCGCTGATCGAGGCGGCCAGGGCGGCGTCAAGCCGGCGGTGTTCGTCGGGCACCTGCGAAGCGGGCACCAGCCGCCGGGGAATGCGACGACGCTGATCGTCCAGGACGAACACCTCGCCGATGGCGATGCCAGGGGAAACCGCAATGCCGCGAAGAACCGTCTCCATTGGTGGGCCCGTACCGAGCCCAAACGGGATCGGAACGGACCGATAGTAGGGGTGGTGGGCGACGGCCCCCGTGCCGCCACCCTCCCGGCTCCCTGCTGCCCTCTGCTGCCCCCTGCTGCCCCCTCCCCCCCACTCCCGCCCCATCCATCGGCGGGCTGCTCACGCAACCTGCCGACGAGTTGAAACCGGCGGCTGGGGGATGGACAGCGGCCCATCGGTTGGGACGGCCAACCGCCGGGTGCGTGGGGATGTCTACCTTATCCGGCGGTGATTCGGCCCAGATCAACCTGGTGGCGGCTGCTGGCGGTTGTGCTGGCGGTGCTGGCTCAGACCGGCCTGCTGATGCAGGCGGCCGGGGCGGTGGAATGGTGCCGCGACGGAGGCGATGGAGGCGGGTGCGGGACGGGGGTGGGCCATGCCGAGTGGGTGTGGGCGTGCCCGAACCAGCCGGTCGGAGCGGACCGACCTTCGGAAGGCCCGCGACCGGGTGGCGAGGCGGGCGAAGCGGACCGGATCGGGGAGGCGGGGTGCAGCCACAGCGATGCGGATGGGTACGGACGGACCTGCGGGCAACGGCCCAGGCCCCCGGCGGGGGTGGTGTGGCGAACGTGGTGCGGATGGCCGGTGACCGGAAACCAAGGGCGGGCGCAGGCTCGGGCGGGCGCGGAGGGTCGATGCTGGTCCGGGGCCGGACCGGGACTGTCGGGCGTGGTGATGCTGCGGGTTTAGCGTCCGAACTGGGGGAGGAGGCGCGTATGAATGCCGCCTGGAGTCGGGGAATCTCCCGGCCAGGAAACTTCCGGCATGCGAAGATCTGGTACTGTGAACCGCAGCGCACCCCGCGCCGCAGCCTTTGGACAGCAACGCCCCATGAGCAACGAGCAGCAGAACCGCGCGGCTTTTTACGGCCGCATTTACAACCGTCTGTACCGTCTTGGCTATCACCGCGGCCGGGATTACAGCCACGCCAAGGAACTGAGCAAGTCGGCGATGGCCGAGCTGAAGCCGACGAGCATGCTGGACGTCGGCTGCTCGACCGGTTGGACGCTGGAGTACTTCTCGCAGCAGGGCGTGCAGGCGGTGGGGGTGGACATCAGCGAGGTGGCGGTGAAATCGGCCCAGAAACTGGGGCGCGATGCGCGGGTGGCCAGCGCCACCGATCTGCCGTTTGGGGATCGGGCGTTCGATCTGGTGCTGTCGACGGACTGCCTGGAGCACATGCGTCCGGAGGATGCGCCGCGGGCGGTGGCGGAGATGACGCGGGTGGCCAAGCGGTGGATCGCGGTGAAGATCAACCCGAGGCAGGACCGCAACAAGTGGTGGAAGTTTCTGGCCGGCACGCACCTGCACCTGACGTGCGTGCCGGTGGAGACCTGGCTGGGCTGGTTCCGCGAGCACGGCTTTGAGGTGCTGCGGGCCGACGAGCCGCGCGAGGAATACCTGCTGCAGCGGGTGGCCGGCGCCTGAGGCGGGCCCTGCGCCGCAGCGGGCGGGTGGTGGTCAGGGCCAGAGCAGCAGGCGGGCGGCCATGGCCAGCGCCACGGTGATCAGCACGGCGCGGATGAATCCGGGACCGTTCTTGAGGACCATGCGGGCGCCGATCTGGGCGCCGATGAACTGTCCTGCGGCCATGGTCAGGCCCGGCACCCAGAGGATCTTGCCGCCGATGAGGAACAGGATGAGCGAGGCGAGGTTGCTGGCGAAGTTGAGGACCTTGCTGTGGGCAGTGGCGACCGGCAGGGTCATGCCCAGCAGGGCGACGCACCCGAGCGCGAAGAACGTGCCCGTGCCCGGGCCGAAAAAGCCGTCATAGAGACCGACGCCGAAGCCGATCAGGCCGGCGAAGGCCCACACGCCCATGCGGCGGTGGCGTTCCACCTCGCCGACGCGCTTGGCGAGCACCATGTACACGGCAATGCCGATGAGCAGCCAGGGGATGACCCCCCGCAGGAAACCGGGGTTGACCAGTTGCACCAGCGCCGCCCCGGCTGCGCCGCCCAGCAGGGCGGCCAGGAAGGCGGGCCAGAACTGGCGGAAGTCCACGGCTTTGGCGCGGATGAAGTGCAGACTGGCGGAGAACGAGCCGGCAGAACTCTGGAGTTTGTTGGTGCCCAGGGCCATGGCCGGGGGCAGACCGGCCCAGAGCAGGGTGGGAATGGTGATCAGCCCGCCGCCTCCGGCGATGGCATCGATGCACCCTGCGACCAGGGCGACACCGAAGAGGATGGCCAGCAGACCTAACTCAAACTCAGGCATAGCATGGATTTACAACACACCCAAAACGCGGGATACCAAGCACGGGGCGGGGTGCGGGGGCGGGCGGGGGATCGGCAACGGCGAGCCGAGCCGGTGTGCGTGGCGGAGCAGCGTAGCGGCGCGGGGTCAAGCGAACAGGCTGCATATGCATTGCGTCCATGAGGTCGACCGGACTCGGGTGATGATCCATGAACGCCCCAGCGTCCGCTAACCCCTTGCGGTCATTCAACCATGGCCGCGGCGGTCCACCACGCTGGCAGCGAGGCTGGACTGATGAACCGTGCGGGCGGGAGGTCCGATGCGGGCTTGAGCTGGCGGTCACCGGCCTGATTGGGCCGGCGGGCTGAACCCATCGGCCGGGCGGCGGCGAAGCCAGAGTGAGGCCGCCGTGTATCATCCGGGCCAGTTTCGAGCCCAACGGGCCGGAACGGCCGGGCTTCTGCCCGACCGAAACCGGCGACTGCGGGCGCTTTTTTTCTCGGAGCCATTGATGAACCGCATTGTTTGCATGAGCGTTGTCGCCCCCGCCGCCCTGGTCTTTGTGCTTTCGGGCACCGCGGTGGGCCAGGTGGACGAGGCGGCCAAGGCGATGCTGGTGGACTCGGCCAAGGCGATCAGCGGGCTGCAGGGGCTGACGTTCACGGGCAAGCGGACGACCGAGGGCGTGGGCGGGATGAAGCTGGGCGGGGAGGCGCGGGTGACGTTCCTGCGGAGCGAGTCGCAGTTGTCGCCCGGGGGCGGCGGTTCGCCGGCGACGATGGCGCTGCACGCCAAGGGGAAGGCGGAACTGGCCGGCGAGCCGGAGACGACCTTCGAGGCCTCGATCTACAAGGGTCAGGCGATGTGGGCGGACGCGGAGAAGAAGACCGTGTTCCAGCGGCCCTTCGCGCCCAACAACGACGGCAACAAGCATCTGGGCCGGGTGCGGCAGATCATCCTGCCGGCGCCGCTGCTGGACTCCGAGCCGTTCGCCAAGGAGATCCGGGCCCGCAAGATCACCATGGGCGAGGCCAAGGAGATCCGCGGGGAGGCGTGCAATGTGATCGTGGTGGAAGTGGAGCCGGAAAAGGTCTTCCACACCATCGCCATCTCGGTGGCCGACAACCTGCCCCGGATGTACGAGATCTCGCGGGTGATCGGCGGGGCCAACAGCCGCGTGGTGCTGCGTTGGGAGATGTTCGACCTGAGCACCGACGCGATCAAGCCTGAGGCTCTGACGGTGCCGACGCCCGACGGCTGGAAGTTCGACAAGCAGGAGGCGGCGGTGCCGACGATCACCCCGGCGGCGACAGCGCCTTCGGCCCCGGCCGGCGGCCTGCCGGCGGGCACGGCGGCGCCCGCGCTGGACCTGAAGCTGGCCGGCGGCGGCAAGCTGACCGGCGAGGAGATCAAGGGCTCGGTGGCGGTGCTGGGCTTCTGGTCGCCGATGGTCAAGGCCTCGGCCGACATGGGCAAGTCCCTGCAGGCCGTCGCCGAGCAGAACAAGGACGTGAAGGTCTTCGCCATCGCCGCCCGCGATGACGGCGACGAGCCCCTGGCGCAGAAGTGGATCGCCGACAACAAGCTCTCCATCCGCTCGGCGGTGGGCGGCGACGCGACGGCAGAAGCCTTCAACGTCCGCGGCTTCCCCTCGGTGGTGGTGCTGAACAAGGACGGCAAGGTGGCGGCGTTCTTCGAGGCGGCGCCGACGGCCGAGGCCCTCAAGGCCGCGGTGGAAGCTGCCGGCAAGTAAGCCGGGCCGGCTGCGGCGGCGGCCCGTGACAGCCGGGGCCGCCGGCCGAACGGCGCTGACGGGGCTGAGAAACCGGACGTGCCGCGCGTGCTGGATCCGATCATTGAACGCCGGAACAAAGAGGCCGTGATGGGCCTGGGCGAGCACCTGGAGGAGCTGCGCAAGCGGCTGATCCATGCGCTGTTCGGGCTGCTGCCCATCGTGCTGACCTCGCTGATCTTCGCGGACCAGTTGATCGAACTGATCACCCGTCCGCTGCGCGAGAGCCTGGCGGCGACGGGGCAGAGCGAGAGCCTGATCGAGACGCAGGTGCTCGAGTCGTTCGGTTCGTACTTCAAATTGTCGATCATCGTCGCCGGCGCGGTGGGGGCTCCGTGGATCATCTACCAGGCCTGGCGGTTCGTCGCCCCGGGGCTGTACGCCCATGAGCGGCGGTTCGCGTATGTGCTGGCCCCGCTGTCGGTGGTGCTGACGATCGCCGGGCTGATGATGATGTACTTTGTCATGCTGCCGGTGGGGCTGAAGTGGCTGGTGGGCTTCGGGCAGAACCTGGCCCCGCAGACCTACGCCACCGCGCCGCTGCCGCCGGGCGTGAGCATGCCCGAGCCGACGCTGGTGCTGACCGATGACCCGCCGGCGGAGGTCGTCAAGCCCGGGCACATGTGGATCAACACGCGGCACCACGCCCTGCGGGTGGCCTTCCCGACCCCCGAAGGGGGCGTGGAGGTGCGGGGCACGGCGCTGATCAAGCCGTCGCTGATCACGCCGCAGTATCGCGTGAAGGACTACCTGGACCTGTTCTTCGGGCTGTCGCTGGCGTTTGCCATCTCGTTCCAGTTGCCGGTGGCGGTGCTGCTGCTGGGGTGGGCAGGGATCATCAGCCCGGCGTGGCTGGGCAAGTATCGCCGGCACGCGCTGGTGGTGTGCGCTGTGGTGGGGGCGATCCTCACGCCGACGCCCGACCCGCTGTCGATGATCCTGCTGGTGATCCCGCTGTATCTGCTGTACGAGCTGGGGGTCATCCTGCTGCGGGTGCTGCCGGCCTCGCGCGTGGCCGGCAAGCGGCCCGATGACGACGACCCGCCGCCCAGCGGGGCCGCCGACGACCCCTACGCCAACCGGCCCCCACCCACCGACGCGTCTGAAGGCTGATCCGCCATGTTTCAGATCGAACTGCAATCGCACTTCTCGGCGGCGCACGCCATCACCATCGGCGGGGTCCGCGAGCCCCTGCACGGGCACGACTGGCACGTGACGGCGGTGATTCAGGCCCGCACGCTGGACGACGAGGGGCTGCTGCTGGACTTCCACGCCGTCAAGCACGCGCTGGATGAGATCCTGGCGGCGTTTCACAACCGCAACCTCAACGAGGTGGCCCCGTTCACCGAACTGAACCCCACGGCCGAGAACGTGGCGCGGTATCTGGCCAGCCGGCTGGCGGCGGCCGTCAACCGCATGGGCGCCCCCCTGCCGCCGGAGCGGCAGCCGAAACTGGTGAGCCTGCGGGTGACCGAGGCGGTGGGGTGTGCGGCGATCTGGCGGGCGGATTGAACGCACATCCGCCCGGCGAGCAGCGGCTGCCCACGGCCGCACTGTCGGCGCTCAACTGATGCTCGATGGCGACTCCCCTCTGGGGGCCGATGCATCGCAGCCGAATTCCCCCCACCGAGTCCATAGATCCCCTTGCTACGCTTGTCAGGCAGAAGCGATGACGCGAGTCGCCGTCAAACCCGAGCTGCTTGATTGGGCCCGCGAGCGTGCCGGGCTCGCCGTCGGCATGCTCGCCGATCGCTTCCCCAAACTCGATGCATGGCGGCAAGGCGAGATTCAGCCGACGCTGAAGCAGCTTGAGGAGTATGCCAGAGCGACGCGGACGCCGATCGGCCTGCTCTTTTTGCCCAAGCCCCCGGTTGAGAACGTCCCGATCCCGGACTTAAGAACCATCGGCAGTGAACGGCTCGGGCGCCCGTCCCCCGACCTGCTCGACACCATCCACCTCTGCCAGCAGCGCCAAGATTGGTACCGCCAGAACGCGCTGGTTCTGGGCGAGGAACGGCTCCAGTTCGTCGGCTCCGCCACCGTGCAGAGCGACGTCGTTGACACCGCCGCTCGCATGCGTCAGACAGTCGGCTTTGATCTCGACGCTCGCGCGGAGGCTGCCACCTTCCTGAACGCCCTTCGAAACATGATCGACGCCGCCGACCGGGCCGGCATCTTGGTCATGGTCAGCGGCATCGTCGGGCAGAACACCCATCGCCCGCTCGACACCGCCGAGTTCCGAGGGTTTGCCCTCAGCGACGACCTTGCCCCCCTCATCTTCATCAACGGCGCCGACACCAAGTCCGGCCAGATGTTCACCCTCGCCCACGAATTGGCCCACCTCTGGCTTGGCCAGTCGGGCGTCTCGGATGTGACGCCGGCCTCGTCGGTGCCGCAACGCGCCCTGATCGAACGCTGGTGCAATGCGGTCGCGGCGGAGATGCTCGTCCCGCTCGATGGCTTCCGCCAGGCGTACAACCGCCGAGCGGAGCTCCGGCCGGAGGTGCAGCGGCTGAGCAGGGTGTACAAGGTCAGCACGCTTGTCGTCCTTCGGCGAATGCTGGATGCGGGCGGGCTTACCCGACCGGCGTTTCAGGCCGCGTTTGACGACGAGACCAAGCGGCTCCGGGCTGAGATGGCCAGCAAGAAAGCGAAGAGCACCGGCGGCGACCCATTTGCCACCGGGCGCGTGCGCGTAAGCCCTCGATTCGGCAGGGCGCTGATCGCGGCGACCTGGGAGGGACGCGCCACGTTCACTGAGGCTTCACGGCTTCTCGGCTTCAAGAGCGTCAAGACCATTGATCGCTTCGGCGAAGAACTTGGATTGGCCGAGTACGTGCGTGAGGGGGCCGTCTGATGGCGTATCTGCTGGACACAGGTGTGTTCATCGAGGCCAAGCGCCGGTTCTATGGCATGGACTTCGTTCCAGGATACTGGGACTGGCTGATGCGCGAGGCCAAGGCCGGCACCATCCGGTCCATCGAGCGGGTGGCCGAGGAGATCGGGGCCCAGCAAGACGACCTCAGTCAGTGGGCGGCGACCCGGCCAACCGCCTTCTTCCTCCGTCCGGACAACGCCTTCAGCGATGCCTTTCAGCGCGTGAGCCAGTGGGCGCTCACAGCCGGATTCCAGCAGGCAGCGTAGAGCGAGTTTCTCGACGTCGCCGATTCGTACCTCGTCGCGCAGGCGCTGGCGGGCGGGCACACCGTCGTCACGCTGGAGAAGCCGGCTACCACTCCCAGCAAGAAGAAGATCAAGGTGCCTGACGCGTGCGCGGGCGTCGGCATCAAGTGCATGACCCCGTACGCCATGCTCCGCCTGCATCGTGTGCGGCTGGTTCTGGAGGACGCATCATCAAGATGACGTGTCTCCGGCCCGCTGACGCCTGCGCGTCCGCCGCCGATGGGCCCGGCTCGCGACAAGGGCTGGGGGGTTGCGTCTGGGGCTTCTCCGGCTGGGTTGACCAGATTCCCAACGGCCGCTGCAGGAAACTCAGGGGAAGTTATGGATGAACGCGCCTTGCGAATCTGGTGCATCCGTGCTGGCGAGCGCAGCGAGGCGGAGGTGATGTTCCTCGGCGGCACGGTCGCCCTCGATGGCGAGGACTTGGGTGACCTCTCATCGATCCCGAACAACCTCGCGGCGTTCAAGCAACGGTTTCGGACGGTCTTCCCCGGCGAAGTCGCTGGCACCACCAGCAGGTGGGCACGGCAGTACCTTCAGTTCGTTCATGAGGTCGAGCGGCAAGACTGGATCGTCTACAAGTCCAAACGCACCCAGATGGTCCACTTCGGACATATCACCGGCGCGTACCGCTTCCAGCCGCAGGCCGGCCTGGATCACGCCCACCTGCGGCCAGTTCGCTGGGTCGGATCCCAGCCGTGGGGAACCCTGGGTCCGCTCGCGAAGAAGGCTCTCTCAAGCCGTGCCGGCTTCTGCGGGTTGAAGAGCGAGCTCAATGACGTGCTTGCTGCCATAGCCCGACTGAACCCAACAACGGGGGCCTGAACAGCCGCAGTCCCCAACCGCACTCCCCGACTGGCAGCCGCTGATCGTCTCGAGCGATCGACAGGCAGCGTGCCATCCCCGTGTCCAGCTAGATCCTGTCCCGTCGAGCCGCAGGTGTAAACCATGTCCCCGAACGCACCTGACGCATCCGTCCGGTGGGTGCGTGCCCCACCGGAAAATACCCGCACAAAATCCGATCAATTCTCTTGCATCGGCCACGCTCTATGGTAAGGTTCTTGTACGGACGACACCGACCTCCCGCCCTTTCCGCGCGCCCACTCTGCGGGCGGTTGCGCACCACCCCGCCCCCGGCTCACAGACACGCCCGGGAAGCTTCAACTTATCCACACACACCCCCCCATGGAATTGCAGGGCGACGACCCGACACCAGAACAAAGCCTTATCTTCAGCTTGAAGTCTGGGCACTTCTCCAGGCACATCCACGCGACACATCCCATGGCAAGGAGCCACCCACACCCCACCGGCAACTCCCGCGGATCTTGAGCGGCCGCTCGGCCTCCCGCATCGCTTGCGCTCTCACACCAGACCGCCAGTTCGCATATGCGGCGAATCCCACCGACCCGTCACCCGCCCAAGGCACCCGAGCCCCTCCGCATAAACTCACCCTTCCCATGGCCAAGCCGCGTTCGTCATCCCGTTCCCGCCCCGGTTCCGGCGCTGCCAAGCGCAGCACCGCCCCCAAGAAGGCCCAACGGGGCGGCGCCGCCCGCGGCAAAGCCGCGCCCGCCGGTGGGGCACGCGCTCGTGCCACCAAGGCCCCGGCCCGCACCCCCAAGACGGTGAGCCTGCCGGTGGCGCCGAGCGACGGCACGGTGGCGTTCGTGTCGCTGGGGTGCCCGAAGAACCTGGTGGACAGCGAGAAGATGCTCGGCCTGCTGGTGGAGGACGGGCACACGCCGGTGGCGTATGACGTGGTGGACGACGGCGGGGCGGTGGAGACCGTGGTGGTCAACACCTGCGGCTTCCTGGAGGCCAGCAAGGACGAATCACTGGCGGTGATCCACGACGCCATCAAGCGCAAGGAACAGGGGCAGGTGGGGCGGGTGGTGGTGGCGGGGTGCCTGGTGCAGCGGCACCGCGCCAAGATGCTCGAGTGGGCCCCGGGGATCGACGCGATGGTGGGCGTGTTTGATCGCGACCGCATCACCGAGGCGGTGCGGGGCACCAAGAACCTGGCCGGGCGGGCGCGGGCGAACATCGCCGCCTCGCCGGACCAGCCCAAGTACTGGATCAACGCCAACGCGCTGACGGCCGCGGATGAGCGCGGGATGAAGACCATCGGCCTGACCGTCAACGGCAAGGATGGCAAGGGCGTGGGGTACTTTGAGGATGACCGCACGCGGCTGCGGCTGACGCCCCGGCACTACGCGTACCTGCGGATCAGCGAGGGGTGCAACCAGAACTGCGCCTTCTGCACCATCCCGAGCATCCGCGGAAAGATGCGCTCCAAGCCGCTGGACGCGCTGACCGCCGAGGCGCGGGAACTGATCGCCGACGGGGCGGTGGAACTGCACCTGATCGGGCAGGACACCACCAGTTACGGCGACGACATCGGCATCGGCATGGATGCGGGCGTGGGCCTGCCGGGCATGCTCAAGGCCGTCAGCGGCGCGTTTGACGAACTGAGTGTGGGCGAGGGCTGGGTGCGGCTGATGTACGCCTACCCGAGCAACTTCTCCGACGCGTGCATCGACGCCATCGCCGGCACGCCCCGGGTGCTGAAGTACATCGACATGCCCTTGCAGCACGCCAGCACGCGGATGCTGCAATCGATGCGCCGGCACATCACCCGCGAGCACACCGAGGCCCTGCTTGAGAAGCTGCGGTCGCGGATCCCGGGGATCGCCATCCGCACCACGTTCATCAGCGGCTTTCCGGGCGAGACCGAGCAGGACCACCGCGAGCTGGTGGACTTTGTGCGCGAGCAGAAGTTCAGCGCGGTGGGCGTGTTTGAATACAGCCGCGAGCCGGGCACGCGGGCGGGCACCATGGAGGCCGACCCGGCGCTGGCGGTGCCGGCGGAGGTCAAGGCTCGCCGTCGCGATGAGGTGATGGCGGCGCAGCAGGAGGTGGCCTTCGCCGCCAACCGTGCCCTGGCCGAGCAGTTTGACGAGCACCGCCCGGCGACCACCGGCGTGCGGATGGATGTGCTGATCGACCAGGCGACCGGCTCGGCCGGGCGGGCGACGGCGGGCGTAGGCCAGGGCGGGCGGCTGTATCAGGGCCGCACGTTCGCGCAGGCGCCGAGCATCGACTCGGTGACGTACGTGCAGAGCCGCAAGGCGCTGGCCCCCGGCGAGGTGGTGCGGTGCACGATCGTGGGCTTTGACGGCTACGACCTGGTGGCCAAGCCGACCGATGAACTGGAGAAGCGCGTCGGGCTGAAGGTGCTGTGAAGGGGGAGCATCGTCTCCGTACGAGACTTGGTCACATTGCTGGGCCGGACCGGGCAGTCTTCAGGCCATCGCCCAGACCGCATGCTTGCCAGCCCCACGCAAGCGCCCGCCTTGAAACAGCCGGCTCCGCGGCAGAGGATGCGAGACACCGCCCGTCAGGGCGAGGTGTTTGAAGCCGGCTGCGCAGCTTTCTTCTCGAGATTCTCCTGCTCCGCTCGGCGATCCTGAACACCGCTCCCTTTCTCCAGAACCACTCGCACGGTGTTCTGATATGAGCCACCGCGGCCGGAGATGCCGTCGACGATCGCTCCGGGAAACCAGAGGACATTCAGCAGCGTGGCGCCATTGATGGCGTTGTTCTTGAGCGTGAATACCTCGGTCTTGTAGCCGTCGAGCGAGATCTCAACGGTCTTGTCAAAGCCCCGGCGAGGCACCGGAATGGTGGACGGCGTCTTGCCATACGCGGCGCCGTCAATCTTGATGGTCGCTCCGGGCGGATCTGAGTCGAAGGCCACCTGCTGAGTATCGGAATTCAGGATGGTTGCGCAACCTCCGCTGAACAGGGCGGCCAGCACAACGCCACATGCCAACAAGCACCGCATCACCATGTTTCACTCCCACTAAGAACTTTGGATGACCAGATTGTGTTTGACTGCTGGTCCGCTCTGAACGCGAATTGGAGCTTAGCGGAAACCCGGATTCATGTCAATAGCCCTTGGCTTTTCATTGCACAGTCTGCCTGTCTGGACTCGTGTTTTTCGTTTTGATATCGTCTAGATACAGAACATGTAGTCCGGCCGTCATCAGGTTGCCAAACAACAACCGCAAGCCTTGTCAGCCTGCCGCTAGGACCGCCTCGGGGGACAAGCTGCCTTTGCTGCCGGGTCAGCGAAGCGTGGTCGTGCAGTTGCGGCATCCGCAAGAGGCCGGCTTGAGACCTGCGGGCGATTCGCATGAACAGCCGGCGGCAAGCGGCATAATGGCGGCATCCGCATGCCTTTCTGATGGCTGGTCACATTGAAATGCGCATGATGCAGTGGCCCACTGAAGCAGCGGCTCAAACCGGAATGACCGAACGTTCCTCACACCATCAGCAAGGTGCATGTTCGGAACATCATCGCGGGCATGCAGGCTTTCAAACGTCCGGCGGGTGATCAACCCGCTATCAAGCGGCTGGCCGGTCTGCCAGTCCGTGCTCGTGCCGTAGCGTTTGCAGGCGGCAGCGCGTGCGCAGCGACAGCGGTCGACGGCTGTGAGATCTGTCTGGCGAAGCCCCCCTGCAATCAACACCGCGCGCCGCCCCGGCCAGTGTCGGCCGGTTTCCAGCAGCGGCCGGCGGGCAGTCTGCGAGGAGTCAACTTACACCCGCAGGATGACCTGCTCGGCCGGGTAGCGGACCTTCTTGAGCTTGGCCAGCCAATCCGCATCCGAGCGGTAGCCGACGGCGCAGGCGACGCAGGTGCGGTAGCCCTGGGCCGGCAGGTTGAGGATCTCGTCGTACTTGGCGTGGGTGATGCCCTCCATGGGGCAGGTGTCGACGCCCAGCACGGCGGCGGCGGCCATGAACTGGCCGAGGGCCAGGTAGACCTGCTTGGTGTTCCACGCGGTGGTGTCGGTGCCGGGGGGCAGGCCCTTGAGGAAGCCGAGCATCATGCCGCGGTAGTTCTCCACGTCCTGGCTGGGGCCGCGCTGGCGGGCGATCTCGTCGGCGTAGCGGTTGATCTGGGCCTCGGTCATGCCCACCTGGGTGGCGAAGACCACAAAGTGGCTGGCGTCGGTGACCTGAGACTGGTTCCAGGACAGCGGGCGCAGCTTGGCGCGGACGGCCGGGTCAGAGACGATCACGAACTTCCACGGCTGCAGGCCGAAGGAGGACGGGGCGAGGACCATGGCCTGCTCGAGCGCTGCCCAGGTGGCGGCGGGGATCTTCTTGCTGGGGTCAAAGGCCTTGACGGCGTAGCGCCAGTTCAAGGCGGCGAGCAACTGATCGGGGGTGAGGGGGCTGGGGGTGGTCATGAACGCAAACTCCTTGGCCGGGGTCGGCGGCACGGGCGACCGACCGAACCGGACAGATGGTGGCGGGTGAGGGTACCCGTTTGCCGCGGGGCCGTGCGTGCGGGCATCACCCCGGACGCCAAGGTGCATGCCAAGATTTGGTGAGTCGCCCCTGCGCCGGGAAAGACCGGCGGGGCTTGAATCAGGCGTGGCTGCGGCCCCGCGATTCAGCGGGGAGCGGACGCAGCCCGGTGACGCCCTCGACCACGCTGCGGCCGAGGTAGAGCAGCGGGGTGATGCTGACGGCGATGGAGAACTTGATGAGGTAGCCCTTGAGGGCGGCGACCAGTGCAAAGCCCCAGCCGGTGCTGCTGCCGTCGGCGAGTTGGCTGGAGAAGACGATGACAGTCATGATCGCCAGACTGTCCACCGCCTGGCTGATAACGGTGCTGCCGGTGGCGCGGAGCCAGAGGAGTTTGCCGCCGGTGAGGCGCTTGGCGGCCTGGAAGGTGAAGATGTCGGTGAGCTGGCCGACGACGTAGGCGATCATGGAGGCGAAGATCATCACCGTGCTGTTGGAGAGCACGCGGTCGAACTGGGCTTCGGGGACGAACGTGCGCGTCTCGGGCGCGGGCGGGGCCGAGGTGGCCAGGGTGATGAACGCCAGGGCCACCATCGACATGGCCAGGCCGATGAGCGTGGCACGCCGGGCGCCCTTGGGCCCGTAATACTCGTTGAGCAGGTCGGTGAGCAGGAAGGTGACCGGGAAGCAGAACATGCCCACCGAGTGCTCGATGAAGATCTCGGTGCCGAAGAGGTTGACCGACCCGAACGAGAAGAACTTGGAGCCGACGATGTTGGCGATCAGCAGGCAGGTGACAAACAGCGACACCAGCCAGAGGTAGAGCAACTGGGGGCGGGCGAGGGACGGCGGGGCGGCAACGCCGGCAGCGCCGGCCGAGGCGATCGGGTCAGCCATGAGCAACACATCCGGACTGGGGTGAGCCGGCCGAGGGCCGGGCGGAAGAAGGCACCGCCGGGAGTGTAACCGCTTCGCCCCGGCGGCTGCCGTCAACCCCCGGTGCACGGACCTGCGGGCTGGTGATCAGTCCCGAGCGTCAGCGGGCCCGGGGAAACCGCTGGCGCGAACGGCCTGTGAACGGCGGGAGGCTGCGGGGCGAACAGGGGGTGGAAATGGGCGAAACATGCCACCGATTTGGGGGTGGCCTTTTTCATGCCCATATTTGGGCATTTTGATCGTGGCGGGCAAAATGGGCCCGCCGCGTGCATGCCTGTGCTGTCCGGGCGGAACAAGATGAGGTAGGCTGAAGGCGGTGAAACCGCCGCGTGCCGGGGCGAATGTGGCGTGGTGCGCAGGTGCTGTCCGCGTTTGCTGGCGGCGCGGATGCGGTTGGAGCGATCGGGAGCGGGTGAACAGGGGAGGTGATCTGGGAGGGGTGAACTGGGGGAGGTGAACAGGGGGAAGGGGGAGCCGGACGCTGTTCTGGTGATCCGGCCTGAGTTGACGGCAGGACCCCCTGACGGATCACGCAAGGCCCTGCGACGCGTTTGCATCGCACGGGCGGCTCTGGAGACTCGACCATGAACCACGGGACTCGTGTGCGGCGACTGGGCTTTACCTTGATTGAACTGCTGGTCGTCATCGCGATCATCGCGATGCTGATCGCCATCCTGCTGCCGGCCCTGGCGCAGGCGCGGCAGAATGCGCGGATGATCAAGGAACTGGCGTCTGAGCGGCAGCTGCTCAACGCTTGGACGGCCTATGCCACCGATGGCAAGGACAGGGTTGTGCCGGCGGGTCCGCAGTGGCTGTGGGTGCATCCCAGCCCGACCACACCCGCACAGTACCTGCTTCGGCCGACGGACCCGTTCCCGAGCTCCATCTACATGATTGAGGGATCGGCGGCCAAGACCTGGGTCTGGCACCTGCGCACGTGGACCGATTATCCGATTGCGGAATTGCAGATTGATCGCCCGACGTTTGAGAACTTCTTTGGCCGCACCAAAACGCCCACGCGGATCGTCAACGGGTGGGCCGAGTATGGCAGCGATTCAGCGCAAGCCGCGTTCGCCTTCCACCCGAGCTTCGGCATGAACGGCGTGTTCGTCGGCGGCTCGTACAGCCACGGCGCGTTCACCCGTGACCCCTTCGGGCAGTCCAACGGCTCCGCTCCGAGCGGACTCGGTGAGTTCTACGTCAAGCGTCTGTCGCAGATCCGCTTCCCGTCACAGATGCTGGTGTTCGCTTCATCGCGAGGCGGCGATGTGCGTGACGGGTCTTGGTGGGGGTACGGACAGTCCCCGCCTGACTCCGGCACCATCCGCCCGGGCTACTGGCTGGTGACTCCACCCCGGCCGTTCCCGGCCCAGCGCGGCGCGACCAGTGCTACTGGGCCTGCTTGGAACGCGTCCAACGTGTTCAACAAGACGCGGACGCCCGGAACTTGGGGCAACCTCGACGCGCGTCACTTCGGAAAGACAACGGCGGCCTTCGCCGATGGGCACGCGGAAGTGCAAGCGATCGAAGACCTCCGCGACATGCGCAAGTGGTCGAACTACGCGGACCGGGCCGATTGGACGTTCGTCGGCCGGCGCTGATGGAGTTGGACAACCAAGCATCCCCTGCAGCCCCGGGCCGTCCCGGGGCTGTTTGTTTGGGGAGGGCTTGCGTGCGTGGGCTGCGCGCGGAGCGGCTGTCCGCAGCGCGGCGGCGCGGGCGCAGGTACAGCGGCGCGGCGGCGGACTGGCCGGTTGATGGCGCGGGGCGTTCAGCCGACGGAGCCGACTAGCGGTCCAGTTCGGCGGCGATGACGTTGATGGAGCCGATGACGACGACGACGTCGCTGACCATGTGGCCCTCGGTGAGCTTGGCCATGGTGGAGTAGTTGATGAAGATGGGCGGGCGGACCTTCACGCGCCAGGGGCGGGCGGTGCCGTCGGCGACGATGTAGTAGCCGAGTTCGCCGTTGGGGCTCTCGACGCAGGCGTAGCCCTCGGCGACGGGGGCCTTCCAGCCCCGGTTGGACATGATCAGTTCAAAGTGCTGGATGAGGCCTTCGATGGAGCCGTAGACCTCGTTCTTGGGCGGCTTGACCATCTTGGCGTCGGAGTAGGTGTCGACCGGCCCGCCGGGGATGCGGCCCAGGAGCTGCTCGACGATCTTGATGCTCTGGTACATCTCCTGCACGCGGACGAGGAAGCGGCTGTAGGCGTCGCCCTCGGTGGCGACGGGGACCTGGAACTTGACGGCCTCGGCGCCCTGATTGTCCCAGTTGTCGGCGTAGCAGAGGTACGGGAAGTCCTTGCGGACGTCGCGCTTGATGCCCGAGGCGCGGGCCATGGGGCCGCTGAGCGACCAGGCGATGGCGTCTTGCTTGCTGATCACGCCGATGCCCTGGGTGCGGTCCATGAAGATGCGGTTGCGCTCGACCATGATGCACAGCTCATCGGTGGCCTTGCGGATCTCGGCCAGCGAACGCTTGCACAGGGCGATGAACTTCTCGGTATCCGGCAGGTCCTGCATCAGGCCGCCGACGCGCGTCCAGTCGGGGTGGAAGCGCTGGCCGGAGACGTAGTCGCAGACGTCGTAGATGCTCTCGCGGGCGTTGAAGCACCAGATGAACGGCGAGAAGCCGCCCAGGTCCAGCACGGCGGCGCCCACGCACAGCAGGTGGTTCAGGCAGCGGCCCATCTCGAACATGATCGTCCGCAGGGCCTTGCAGCGGGGGGTGATCTCGATGTCGAACAGGCTCTCCACCGCGTGGTGCCAGGCCATGTCGTTGCAGATGGGGCTGCCGTAGTCCATCCGGCTGACGATGGTCACGTACTGGTTGTAATCCAGATGCTCGGCGAGCTTCTCAAAGCCGGAGTGGAGGTAGCCGATGTGCGGCGTGCAGCGGACCACACGCTCGCCGTCGAGTTCCAGTACCAGACGAAGGGTGGTGTGGGTGGCGGGGTGCTGAGGGCCGAAGTTGAGCACCCAGCGTTCGCCGGTGTCCACGTGCTTGCGCAAGTAGTCGGTGTTGTCAACGTCGACATCGAACCCTTCGTACGGCTTGAGCGTGAACGACATCCGGACAAACTCCAGACAGGGGGACGGGGGATGGGAGGGAGAGTAGGGGCGGGGAGGGGGAGAAATGGTCAAAGAGACAAATGGTCAAACAAGGCACCCGGCCGGGCGGTGGGCCGCGGGGGGGTGCGGGCCAACTCAGTCGACGTCGAGCAGTTCGATCTCGAAGACCAGGTTGGCCTTGGGCGGGATCTCCGGGGGCATGCCCTCGGCGCCGTAGGCCTTCTGCCAGGGGACGGTGAGTTTGCGGCGGCCGCCGACCTTCATGCCGGGGATGCCGTCCTGCCAGCCCTCGATCAACTGATCCAGCGGGAACTCCACCGGGTCGCCGCCGAAGCTCTCGTCGAAGACCTTGCCGCTGGTGAGCGTGCCCCGGTAGTGGACGGTGACCACGGCCCCGGCCTTGCAGGTGACGCCGGTGCCCACGACCAGGTCCTCCACCACCACACCACCCGGCAAGGTCTTGGGGCCCGACGACGACGGTGATCCGGACTGGGACATGCTGCGGTCCTTTCTATGGCCCACCCGCTGGATCCCCCCACCCGCCGCCCCCCCCACTGCTGTGGCGAACCCGCCACCGGCGGACGTTTGGGCTGCCTGGCAAAGCCCGGGCGAACGTGTCCGCACGCCCGGGCCGACGATCAACCCCCACCCCCCTCCCCCCCTCCACACCCCCCACACCCCCACCTGCGCCGGCCGAAGGGCTGGTTACTTCACTTCCTTGAGTTCGATCTCGAAGACCAGGTCGGCGCGGGGGCCGATCTTGGGCGGGCTGCCCTGCTCGCCGTAGGCCATCTGCCAGGGGATGATCAGCTTGCGCTTGCCGCCGACCTTCATGCCCGGCACGCCCCACTGCCAGCCGCGGATCACGCCGTTGAGCGGGAAGGTGGCCGGCTCGCCCCGGGAATAGGAAGAGTCAAACTCGGTGCCGTCGGACTTGAGCGTGCCCTTGTAGTGGGCGACGACGGTGCTGGAGGGCTTGGCCTCGGCGCCCTCGCCGACGGTCAGGTCGGTGATCTCCAGCGCGTTGACCAGTTCGATCTCGAAGACCAGATCAGCGTTGGCGGGGATGACCTCCTTGCCGGAGCGGTCCTTCACGCCCTTCTCGCCGTAGGCCAGGGCGGCGGGGATGGTGAGGCGACGCTTGCCGCCGACCTTCATGCCGGGGACGCCCTCCTGCCAGCCCTTGATCACACCGTTGAGCGGGAAGGCGATGGGCTGGCCCCGCTTGAGCGAGGAGTCAAACTCGGTGCCGTCGGCCTTGAGCGTGCCCCGGTAGTGGGCGACGACGGCGCCGCCCGCGGCGACCTGATACCCCTCGCCAAGCTTGAGGTCCTCAATGAGCAGGCCGTTGTCGCGCTTCTCGGTGTTCACGACGGTCTCCGCAGCGGGGGTGGCGGGGGCGGGGGCGGGGGTGGCAGCGGGGGCGGCCGGGGTGGTGGCGGCCGGCGCGGGGGCCGGAGCCGGCGCGGGGGCGGCGGGTTGGGTGCCGCCCTGGGCGAGGGCCAGGCTGGGGACGACGAGGAGAAGGGACGCACAGAGGGCGACGGGGGTGCGGGGGGTGTGCATGTTCTTTGTGATCCTGCGGGGGCGGGGGGAAAACGGAGGGGCGATGGTACGGGGGGAGGAAATGGGCAAAGGGCCAGGGGGCGAAATGGTGCGATGAGCGGGGGGTGGGGCGGGCTGGAGCTGGGATCGGGCGTGGTGGTGGTGGAGAGGGCGGGGGTGCGAAGGGGTTGGAAGTGGTGGGAGGGAGTCTCGGGCGGGCTGGCCAAGGGTGGGGTTTGGGGGGGGTGTGCGTGGAGAAGTCAGCGGGGGCAGGGGAGGGTTTGCGGGTTGTTTAGGGCTTTGTGCCGGTGTTCGCCATGCGTCCGCGGTTCTTGTGGTGTGTGTGTGTGTGGAAAAGTCGGGGTTTGGGGTGGCGGGGGGTGGGGCCGGTGGCAGGTGCCGGGGTGGGCAGCGGCGGGGTGAGCGCGCGGAATGGGCGGGGGGTCGGGGGCATCCGTACATACACCTTACCACGAGGTGGGCGGGGGTGCAAGGGGGAGGGTTGGATTTTGTGGGGGTCAAGAGAGAGGAGCGTGGGATGGCTGGATGCTCGAGCGAAAGACGCGTCTGTCTTCGGTGGGCAAGGAGGCGGCGGTCGGTCACCCTCCGGAGGTGCCGTGCCGGGCTGCTGAAGGCCGGCCGAAGGATGAAGGTGGGGCCGGACGGTGGCGCGTGGGGCGGCAACCCTGCTGACACAGAGCACCCACCTGCGCAGGTTCAAGACGGTCGGGGCAGACGAGAGGGGAAAGCGTGCTGCGAAGGTGAAGAGCAACTGCGGAAGCACAGGGCGGCGTACCGGGGGATCATGCATCAGGTGGAGGTTGGCCGAGTCATGAAACGCGAACTGATCGGGCAGTATTTCACGGCGTTTGGTGCGATCACCAGGCAGACGGAGGGTGTCGAGTACTGGCACGCTCGGGACTTGCAGGGGGTGCTGGGGTACGCGAAGTGGGACAACTTCGTGCAGGTGATTGACCGGGCGAAGGTGGCCTGCGCCAACAGCGGCCAGAGCGTGGCGGACCATTTTGCCGACGTCGGGAGAATGGTCGATCTGGGCTCGGGAGCGCAGCGGCAGACCTTTCGGACGGAGGACGGTCACGTTGGCCACTTCGATCCACCGTTGCGGCCGCCGCCGGACCAGGAGACAGTCCTGCTGGATGTTCTGGAGATCGGGTGAACATCACGCCAACGATGCGCGCATCTCAGCGACTTGGCTAGGTGGCGTGTGGCGGCCGAATGCCAAGTGGACGCGCGGATGGTACAAGGACCGCGCCGATGTACGTCAAGATCGAACGGCTGTTCTTGGATGAGCTGAAGGCGGTGTATCGGTTCCGATCGGTGGACCGAGGTGGTGGATGGGGCGAGTGCGAGATTGACCGCAGGACCGGCGAGGTGCGGTTGCTCAAGGAGGCCGAATTCGTGAATGAACCGGCCTTTGGACGAGCGGGAAGGAGGCTCTTTTTGCACTGGAAGGAAGGTCGCTTCCCGGAATTGACCGAGTGGGCGACGTGATGGCGATGGGACGACACTGGCAGAGGCGACGGGGGCCCGACCTGTGCTTGGCGGCTGAGGAGCGGATGTTGCGAGAACGCGGGCGATCCTGGGGTGTGCCCAGCGCCGGGGAACCAAGGTTCCCCGGCAGCCCCTCCTGGCAGCCGTTGGTCAGGCCGGTTGAGCCACTCTGCGGACGCTCGGGGCGGCGGATGCTGGGCTGATTGCAGCGAGGGCGGGCGGTTTATCCTCGGGTGTGGAAACGGCTCTTTCATCGGACACGGCTGGCGGCAGGACCACCATCCGCCTGGCGGATGGTCCGGGTGACGTGCCAGCGGATCTGCATGACCGGTGTGCGGCCCTGCTGGGCCGCGAGTCGTTCGTCGATGTGGCGGAGATCCTCAGCAAACAGCGGGGGGCGGTTCGTGCTGACGTTGGAGCAGTTGCGCGATGCGGGGGCGAGGCGATGAGCAGCACCATGAACAGCCCGGAGCGGTTGCTTGAGGTGAAGGCGATGGTGGCTGCGAGTAATCGGTGCGCGCCTGAGGAACTGATGGTGTGCGACGTCTCCATGAGGCCGATGGGCGACTTCTACGTCTCATGCTTCTCTTATCGCAACGGGTGGCTTGGGCCGTTCGTGGTGGACTTGGGACGCGGGACGATCGTCCGCTTCGCTGATGCAATCCAGATCTTCTGGGAGTCGCTACCTGACGCCGTCAGGTGGCATCCGGTTCGCCACCTGGATGGCGTGACAGGTGGTCGGGGGGCGGGCAGCGAACAAGGCGGCGGAAGCGGTGATCACCGCGCGGGGCGGGGCCCTGGCAAGAGGGGGCTGCTGCGGTTGGCCGCCAGACCCACCGAGTCGCTCCAGCGCAGCGTTGACGTTCTGGGGCGTGCCCGCTTGCCGCTTATGGGGTGCCGAAGGTGCGGCGTCTGGGGGGTTGCGGGCATCGGCTATCCGGCGCTTGAGCGCATCGACGTGGCACCGTTGATGGCGGGCGTGGACCACACGGTAACCCCGAGCCGGTGGGCTGAGGTGCGTGAAGCGGTTCGCGCAGCGTTGGCCGACCGCCCGGCGACCGAGCGGGCCGGTTACGCGTTTGCGGAGGATGGCGGAGCGCTGGTGTTGCCAGGGATGGAGATTGGACCGCTGCGCGTGCGGTTGCTCGCCGAGCCGGAGCCGATCACGTGGATCGCCGGAATGGTGCTGCTGATGCGAGGGGATGTGCTTGAGGAGCTTCGGGCAATGGGCTTTGCGTTGGAAGCAGCTCCGGTTGAGATTGTCGAGGGGCCGGGCGGGGCGTCGGGCGGCTCGGTGCGGTTGTTTGAGGTGGTGGCGCATCTGACTGGGGATGTCGTGGATGACAGGCTCGGGGTTGTGCGACCGTGCGGGGACTGCGTGGAGGCGGGATGCGAGTTGGCGAGCGCATACGGCGTGGATCCCGAGATGCTGGAGCCGCGGGTTCGCCAGGAGCAGCGGCTTGTGGATGTGCCGATCAGGCGGGTTCGCTCGTGGTACCCCTGGTTGCTGGTCAGCGAAGCGCTCGGTGTCGAGCTGGTCCGCCGCATGCCGTCCGCCCTCGAGTTGCGGGAAGCGTGTGAGAGAGGGGAGGGGCGCGACGGAGGGCGGGCGGGAGGGGCGAGCGCGACGAACATATGAAATCGCGAAGAGGAGTGGTTATGACGCAAGCCGACGCCGCCAACCTGTTGCGACCCATGCTCGGGTTCATGGCAGCGATGGACTGGGCCGGGGTGGTGGCGATGTGCGGCTCTTCTCGAGTAACGGCTGACGAACTGGCGCGGGTGATCCGCGAGTATGGGTGTACACCGTGCCTGCCTCCGGACAACTATGCCGAGTTCGTGACGGTCGATCAATACCTTGATGGATCGGAAGCTGGTTTCTTTATTGTCGCTCCGCTGTGGACGGTGGAGGAGGGACGATCGGACCTTTCGGTTGAGGTGACCGCGTGCTGGCGTGGAGGGCAGTTTGCTTTGCACCTGCACGACCTCCACGTGTTGTGACTGAAAGAGGTTGCTGGTGGGGCGACGGGCATGCGCGGATTCGGTTTGCTCGACCGCTTCTCGGCCGCGGTGACGGCGGCAGGGCGGGCGCGTCGGTGCGTCGGCAGCCGTTCGGGTTCGCCAGCGCCGGGGAACCAAGGTTCCCCAGCAGCCCCTCCTGGCAACCGTTGGTCAGGCCGGTTGAGCCACCCCGCGGACGCTCGGGGCGGTGGATGCTGGGCTGATTGCAGCGAGGGCGGGCGGTTTATCCTCGTCGGTGGAAACGGCTCGTGCATCAAACGTGACTGGTGGCGGCGGGGGCGGGAGCGGGCCGGGCGGCGGGGGCGGGGAGTGTGTGCTGGCGATTTCGCTGGGCGATGCCTTGGGCATTGGCCCGGAGGTGACGGCCAAGGCGCTGGCCGACTTGCCCGAGGGGCTGGAGGCCCGGGTGTTTGGCGATGTGGCGCGGCTGCGGCGGGTGGCGGGGGCGGTGGGGCTGGGGCGGCGGCTGGATGAACTGGAGGCGGGGGGCCGGGTGCGGCTGGAGGCGGTGGGGCCGGCGGTGCCGGAGGGTGGGGATGAGGTGCCGCCGGGGGATGATGCGCGGGCCGGGGCGGCGAGTTATGCCGCGGTGCTGCGGGCGGTGGAGGCGGTCAAGCGGGGTGAGGCGGATGCGCTGGTGACGGCGCCGATCAGCAAGGCGGCGTGGCGGCTGGCGGGCATCACCTACCCGGGGCACACCGAGCTGCTGGCCGACCAGTTCGCCAGCCCGGAGTCGGGCATGCTGTTTGTCGGGCCGTCGCTGTGCGTGATTCTGGTGACGATTCACATTCCGCTGCGCGAGGTGCCGACGGCGGTGACGCCGGCGCGGGTGCTGACGGCGATTCGGCTGGCTGAGCGGGCGGCACGCACGCTGGGGCGGACGGGCCCGGACGGGCGCCCGCGGATCGCGGTGGCGGGCATCAACCCGCATGCGGGCGAGGGCGGGCTGTTTGGCCAGGAGGATGCGCTGCTGGTGGCCCCGGCGGTGGCGGAGGCGCAGGCCCAGGGGCTGAACGTGGTGGGGCCGGTGCCGGGGGATGCGGTGTTCACGCAGGCGATCAAGCCTGATCGGCAGCGGGGCACGCCACGCACGCATGATGTGGTGGTGGCGATGTATCACGACCAGGGGCTGATCGCGATGAAGCTGCTGGACCGGGAGCGGACGATCAACGTGACGGTGGGGCTGCGGCACCAGGGGCGGGCGGTGGTGCGGACGAGCCCGGCGCACGGGACAGCGTTTGACATCGCGGGGTGGGCCCTGCGGGGTGAGGGCCGGGCGGACGCGACGAGCATGCTTGAGGCGTGCGTGCTGGCAACGCGGCTGGCGAAACCGTGAGCGTGCGCCGGCGGCCGGGGTGAGGCGGCGGATCAGCGGCCGCGGCCGATGAGGACGTAGATGATCAGCCCGACGATGGGGAGGAGGAAGATCAGCAGGAGCCAGAGGACCTTGAGCGGGAACGCCTTGGTGGAGGTGAGCACCTCGTAGGCGGCGAGGAGGAAGAGGATGACGTGGAGGACACCGAGGATCTGGTAGATCATGGTGGGGTCTCTGGGTGGGCAGGCGGGCCATGCGGTACAGGCGGGGCACGCTGAGGCGACGGCGGCGGGGGCGCGGGGGGGCGCGGGGGGGAGGCGAAGGCCGGTGCAGCGGCGCGGGCGCGGATGCCACAGAAACGTAGAGCGCAGAGGCGTGGGCTGACCCGGCGGGCCAGAGCGGCGGCAGTGTGCACACCGCTCCGCGGTTACGCTTGGCGGGCATGAAGAACCTCTCAACGCATTTCACGCAGATGCTGACGCGGGGGCGGGGTGGAGCGGGTGGCGGTGGCGGCACGGGAGTGGGTGCGGGGGGTGTGGCGTTTGGGATGGCAGGCGGGCGGATCTCGCGGCGGAACACGGGGATGCTGCTGCGGTTCATCGGCGCGCTGGTGGCGATGGTGACGGTGTACAGCGTGCTGTTCCACTGGATCATGCTCTACGAGGGGCGGGAGTACTCGTGGGTGTCGGGGTTCTATTGGACGCTGGTGACCATGTCCACGCTGGGGTTCGGGGACATCACCTTCAAGTCTGACCTGGGGCGGGTGTTCTCGATCGTGGTGGTGCTGTCGGGCACGGTGTTCATGCTGATCGTGCTGCCGTTTGCGTTCATTCAGTTCTTTCTGGCGCCATGGCTGGAGGAGCGGGAGGCGGCGCGCACGCCGCGGAGCCTGCCGGAGGACACCGCCGGGCATGTGATCCTGACGCGGTATGACGCGGTGGGTGAGTCGCTGGTGCGGCGGCTGGAGCAGTTCGGGCACAGTTACGCGGTGGTGTGCCCGGATCTGCCGGAGGCGCAGCGGCTGAACGACCTGGGGGTGAAGGTGATGCTGGGCGAGCCGGATGATCCGGAGACGTATCGGCGGGCCCGGGCGGAGAAGGCGGCGATGGTGTTCACCTCGCTGCCGGATGCGGCGAACACCAACGTGGCGTTCACGGTGCGTGAGGTGACCGATCGCACGCCGGTGGTGGCAACCGCGACCGACGCTGCGTCGATCCCCATCTTGCAACTGGCCGGCTCGAGCAGCGTGCTGCAGTTGCGCGAGGTGCTGGCGCAGGCGCTGGCGCGGGGCACGGTGGGCGGCAACGCGATGACGCACGTGGTGGGGCAGGTGGACGAACTGCTGATCGCCGAGGCGAGCGTGCGGCGGACGCCGCTGGTGGGGCAGACGCTGCGGCAGAGCGGGCTGCGTGACCTGGGGGTGAGCGTGGTGGGCTTCTGGGAGCGGGGCGAGTTCAGCGTGGCGACGCCGGACGCGGTGATCCGCGAGTCGGTGGTGCTGGTGCTGGCGGGCTCGGCGGAGCAGTTGCAGAACTACGACGAGGCGTTTGCGATCTACAACGTGTCACGCGACCCGGTGCTGGTGCTGGGCGGGGGGAGCCTGGGCCGGGCGGCGGCGCGGGCCCTGCAGGAGCGGGGCATCGACGTTCGGATCGTCGAGCAGGACCCCTCGCGGGTGCGGGACGCCGAGCGGACGGTGGTGGGCAACGCGGCGGACGCGAAGGTGCTGGAGCGGGCGGGCATCCGCAAGGCACCGGCGGTGCTGGTGACCACGCACGACGACAGCATCAACCTGTTCCTGACGATCTTCTGCCGGCGGTTGCGGCCGGATGTGCAGATCATCGCGCGGGTGACGGCCGAACGCAACGTGCGCACGCTGCACCGCGCCGGGGCGGACTTTGTGCTCTCGTTCGCCTCGATGGGCGCCGGCTCGGTGCTCAACCTGCTCAAGGGGAGCCGGCTGGTGACGGTGACCGAAGGGCTGGAGGTGTTCCGCACGCCGGTGCCCCGGGCGCTGGTGGGCCGCACCATCGCACAGTCGGGCGTGCGCGAGAAGACGGGGTGCACGATCGTGGCGCTGCGTGAGAAGGCCGGCGGTCCGCTGCAGACCAACCCGGCGGCGAACACGCCGCTGGCCGATGGCGATGAACTGGTGCTGGCGGGGGACACCGCAGCGCGGGAGCGGTTCACCGCGCTGGCCGGTTGAGCAGTGCAGGAGCGCGGCGGCCGCACGGGCGGCGCTGCCGGGAACGGGGGGAGCAGGAGCCGCGGAGGGTGCGGCTGATGAGCTGGGTCGGGTGATTGGCTGCGGGGAAGGTGCTTGATCTGACAGTGTGGCGGGCGATGGGGTGCAGGAGTGAGGTGGGCTGACGCAGCGTGGACGCGCGGCGCGTTTACCCTTGGGTTGGTGGGCATCAGGCGGCGGGAGCATCCGGCGGCGGGGAGCGTTTGGCCGACCCCCCTCCCCCCCCCACCCCCCACTTGCCTCTCCGACGCACACGCACAGCGGGGTGGCGACTCGGGGTCGGCAGGAGGCCTCATCATGATGAAGGCACGCTGCGTTGTCTGCGGAGCGACCTTGGCCTCGATGGCCGGTTCTTCGGCGGCACTGGAGCCGTGGTCGCCGCCGCCGTGGTCGATCCAGCGGGTGGGGCTGTTTGATGCGCAGCACACCGGCACCGGACCATTCCAGCGGAGCCAGGTGACAGCGAGCGGAGCAGGAGGCCGGGTGATCGGCTGGGCGTACCGCTTCAACGGCTCGGCCGGCACCGGGCAGAGCGCGTGGACCTGGGCGGCGGGCGTGAACACACGGCTGGGGTTCACCGACGCAGCGCACACGGCGACCGACGGGACGCAATCAAGCACCGCCGTGGCACTGGGCAGCGACGGCCGGGTGGTGGGTGTGTCTCTGCGGTACGTCGGGGGGCCCGGCAACTGGCAGAGTGCGTGGACGTGGAGCCCGGGCGGGGGCTTGGGCGGGGATCTGGTCCGCATCGGCCTGGTGGACGCGACGCACACCGCGAGCAGCGGCGGGCAGTTCAGCGAAGCGCGGGGCGTGAACGGCATCGGCCGGGCGACGGGCGTGAGTTACCGCTACAGCGGGGCGAACTTCAACGGCGTGAGCGCGTGGACGTGGACGGCGAGCGGGGGGACGGTGCGCATCGGCTACGCCGACACGACGCACACCAGCACGTTGGGTATGCAGACCAGCGACAGCGTGGGCGTGAGCGAGGGCGGGCGGATCGCGGGGTCATCCAAGCGGTACAGCGGCACGGCGGAGTTCGGCGAGACGGCGTGGGCGTGGACGAACACGGGCGGGCTGGTGCGGATCGGGCTGATTGATGCGACCCACACCGCGTCCAACGGCCGGCAGACGTCGCGGTGCCTGAAGATCAACCCTGCGGGGCAGATCATCGGCACGTCGGCACGCTACCGCAGCGTGTTCTACGCCGGTGACAGCGGCTGGGTGTGGAACCCGACGGTGGGCACCGTGCGGCTGGGCCTGAGCGACGCCCAGCACACCACCTCCGCCGGCGATCAGTACAGCACGGTGATGCACCAGAGCAACGCCGGGCGGGTGGCGGGATACTCGCTGCGATTTGACGGCCTGGCCGACCGGGGCCGCAGCGCATGGGTGTGGAGCGCTGAGACCGGCAGCGTGCGACTGGGCCTGACCGACGCGGAGCACACCAGCACGCTGGGCGAGCGGTACAGCCAGGCCAACCGCGTGGGCGAGGGCGGACACGTGGCCGGGCTTTCGTACCGCTACAGCGGCACAGCATCCGCCGGGACGACTGGGTGGCTGGCTGGGCCTGACGGGGCGACGAGCATCATCGGCCTTCGCGACGGGTTGCACACCCGCGACGACGGCTACCGCGGCTGCTGGCCGAACGCGGTCAACCGGGCGGGGCAGGTCATCGGCACATCTGAGCGCTACAACGGCGGCAGCGCGTGGCTGGGCAACAGCGGCTGGTACTACGACCCGGCCAGCGGCGTCAGCACGGCGCTGGTGTTCTCGGTGTCCACCGGCGGCAACGCGGTGACGGCGCCGACGATCATCACCGACGACGGCTGGGTGCTGGGCAACTACATGCTCTACAGCGGGGCGACGCAACTGGGGTATCGCGCCTTTGCGTGGTCGCCCACGCGGGGCTTTGCGGATCTGGGCTCGCTGGTGGACGGCGGGCTGGCGGCGCACGGCTGGAGCCTGCTGTTCCAGCCGGTGGCAATGCTGGGGGAATCGAGCATCGTCGGCTCGGGCGTGCCGCTGGGGACCCAGCCGGAGAGCCTGGGCGTGTTCATCCTGACGCAGCAGGTGACCGCGTGCAATCTGGCGGATGTGACCGGCATCGGCGGGCCGCCGAGCCCGGCGGACGGCCTGCTGACCGGTGACGACTTCAACGCCTTCATCGCGGCGTTCGCTTCGGGCGAGGGGTTGGCGGACATCACGGGCATCGGCGGCCCGCCGGCGGTGCCGGATGGGCTGATCACCGGTGACGACTTCAACGCGTTCATCGCGGCGTTCGCCGCCGGGTGCCCGTGAGGCGCGACCGGTCAACCCCGATCTGCCGGTTTAGAGCTTCTTGAGCGCCGCGACCAGCCCGTCGATGTGCTGCTTCTCGTGGGCGGCGGAGATCTGCACCCGCAGGCGGGCGTGGCCCTCGGGCACCACGGGGTAGCCGAAGCCGATGACAAACACGCCCAGTTCCAGCAGGCGCTTGCTCATGGCGATGGCCTTGGCGGTGTCGTGCACGATGATGGGGCAGATGGCCGTCGGCGAGTCGATGACGTTGAAGCCGGCGGACTTGATCTGGGCGCGGGCGTAGGCGACGTTCTCGCGCAGTTTGGCGGCCCGCTGCGGCTCGCGCATGAGGATCTCGATGGCCTTGGTGGCCGAGCAGGCGACGGTGACGGGCAGGGCGTTGGAGAACAGCGTGGGCCGGCCCCGCTGGATCAGCAGGTCGATGGCCTTCTTGCTGCCGGCCACATAGCCGCCGGCGCCGCCGCCCAGCGCCTTGCCCAGGGTGCCGGTGAACAGGTCCACGCGGCCCTTGGAGTGGTTGTCGGCATGGTGGTGGGCGGTGGCGCCGTCGTGCGGCGGGCGGTGGGCGGTGCCCGCGGCCTGGCCCCAGCCGTCGCCTGATGGGGCGTCGATCATGTGCCAGTGCTCGTGGGTGCCACGGGCGCGGGCGCCCATCACGCCGGTGCCGTGGGAATCATCAACCACCAGCACGGCGTTGTACTGGTCGCACAGGCGACGCAGCGCGGGCAGGTCGGCGATGTCGCCCTCCATGGAGAACACGCCGTCGGTGACGACCCAGGTCACCGGGGCCTTGGCGCCGGTGCCGGGCCGGTCGCGGTTGGCGGCGGCGGTTTCTTCCAGTTTGGCGTGCAGCGAGGCCAGGTCGTTGTGCTTGTAGACGGTCTTGTTCACACCCTTCTTGATCACCGCGGCCAGGCGGATGGAATCGATGATGCAGGCGTGGTTGAGTTCGTCGGAGATGATGGTGTCGCCGGGCTCGGCCAGCGTCGGGAAGACGGCCTCGTTGGCCGTCCAGGCGGAGACAAAGGTGTAGCTGGCCTCGGTGCCCATCAGTTCGGCGATGCGGGCCTCGAGGACCTCGTGCGGCGAGAAGGTGCCGCAGATGAAGCGGACCGACGCGGTGCCGGCGCCGAAATCGCGCAGGCCCTTGATGCCGGCCTCGATGACCTCGGGGTGGTTGGCCAGGCCGAGGTAGTTGTTGGAGCAGAAGCACAGGCAGTCGCCATAGCCGCGGATGCGGACCACCGCGTCCATCGGGCTCTCGAGCATGCGCAGGTGCTTGTACTGCCCGGAGGCGTGGAGCGACTCGAGCAGTTCGCCGGCGCGGAGGTCGAACGGATGGGTGGCCGAGGCGGCGGGGGTGACGCTGGCGGGGCTGTGGCGGGCGGGGGCGGTGGTCATGCGGAAGCTGGGGGAGCGGGGGGAGGGGGGGTTCGGGTGGGGGTCGGGCTGCTGGGGGGCACAAAAGTGCGAACTGGGGGTGCCCGGTTTGGGTCAGATGGCGGTATGCTCAAATAGATGGGGGCCGGATGAGCGGGTCCTTGGCGAGGAGAGCATCAATGGACAAGCGGACGCGGGCACTGGTCTGGGCGGCGGGGGGCATCGCGGGCGGGGTGGTGGGCGGGTGGGCGGGCACGGCGGGGGCCCAGACGCGGCTGCTGCTGGTGGACCGCACCGCCGACTGCGTGTGGCTGCTGCATGACGCCAACAACGACGGGTCGATTGACCTGTCAACCGAGGTGGGCCTGTTCTTCGGGGCCGGCAACGCCGACGGCCTGGGCACGTGCCTGAACCCGAACATCCTGGGTGCCGGGCCGCTGGGCTCGGGCGGCGCCACCGGCGGGGAGAACGGCGCCGGTGTGCGGCTGGTGCTGGTGGGCGATCAGGACGGCGGGCGACGCTGCGTGTTCGCCCTGCGCGACCGCAACGGCGACGGCGACGCGATGGACGCCGGCGAAGCGGTGATCGGCGCCGCCTCCGCAGCACCCGGCGAGGCGGTGCCCGCCTTCGGCACGCCCAACGCCTCGGGCGTGAGCTTTGCCTTCCCCACCGGGGTGGCGTTTGATGCCCAGGGGCGGGCGTGCGTGACCAACGCGGGCAACACCTTGGGTGCGGATGCGATCTGGCGGCTGGTGGATGGCGACGGCGACGGGGCCTTTGGCTCGGCCGGGGAGATCACGCCGGTGGTGGGCGACGCAACGACCGGCTTTGGCCCGGGCAACGGGCCGTTCAGCCCGCAGGAGATCGTGTTTGCGGGGCCGGCGGGGGGCGGGGGGGGTGTGGGGGCTGTCGGGTACATGCGCGAGTCGGGCACTGCCAACCAGGGGGTGTGGCGGTTGCAAGACCTCAACAACAACGGGCGTGCTGATGACCCCGGCGAGTTCACGCTGTTCTTCGGGGCCGGCAACGGCTCGGGGGTGACGGTCTCGGCCGGGTTTGCGGTGGATGTGGACCCGACGCGGCCCGGTGCGGTGTACATGCTGCAGACGGCGACCGGCGGGGTGGACCAGCTCTACCGCCTGCGCGACGGCAACGGCGACGGCGACGCCATGGACGCGGGCGAGGCGGAACTGGTGTTCAGCACCGCCGAGGCGGGCTTCACGTCCATCGACGCCATGACCCTGGCCGACGGCAGCGTGCTGATCAGCGAGAACGGCGGCGACGCGACCAAGAACGGCTCGATCATCCGCCTGCGCGACATCGACGGCGACGGCCGCTTCGCCAGCACGGGCGAACGCAGCACGTGGCTGCTGGCGGCGGTGAGCGGGCGGATTCGGGCGGTGCGCGCGATGAGCCTGTACCCCGTGCCGCCGGCCCTGCCCACGCGGTGCAATCTGGCGGATGTCACCGGCATCGGCGGCCCGCCGGCGAGCCCGGACGGCCTGCTGACCGGGGACGACTTCAACGCCTTCATCGCGGCCTTTGCCAGCGCCGGGCCGCTGGCGGATGTGACGGGGATCGGCGGGCCGCCGGCGGCGCCGGATGGCCTGATCACCGGTGACGACTTCAACGCGTTCATCGCGGCGTTTGCGCAGGGGTGCCCGTGAACGCCGGCGGGGCCAAGTCGGCGATGCGGCCGATCATCTGCTGCGGGTGCAAGCCCTGCAGGCGGGGCCGCAGCGAGCGGTAGCGGTCCAGGATCGTCAGGGCGGTGGAGCGGATGCGTTCATCCTCCGGGCCGGGCACGTGGTCCAGCGGGGCGGCCCAGGTGAAGCGGCCGGTGTCGGTGGAGGCGACGGGCACGGCGATGAAGCGGCGGTCCTTGCCGGGGCCCACGTCGGCGTTGGTCTCGCGGGCGCGGCGGCCGGCATCAACGAAGAAGTCCACCGCGTAGTCGGGGTAGCCGAAGAGGTAGCCGTAGCCCCGCCAGCGGTCCTGCTGGTCCATGCGTTCGGTCACGGCGAGCACCTCGGCCGGGTGCGACGCGGGGGTGATGCCATAGCCGGACCAGAAACGCCGGTGCCGGTGCAGCATGGCGGCCATCGCCGGAACGTGCACCACATACGCCTCCACGGTGCGCTTGCCCTCGTGCACGGCCTGGAAGCTCTGCACGTCTGCGTACAGATCAGGCGTGTGCCAGAGGCTCAGGGCCGCCCGCACCGTGTTCAGTTCGGCGGTGTCGGTGTCGGCGACGTTCAGCCGGGCCTGCCAGAAGCCGGTGGACATGGGCTTGAGCCCGCCGGCGAGGGTGTACAGCGCCTCGCGCTCCAGCGCCACCTCCAGCAGTTGGCGCGAGCGGGCCACATCGGGCACCGGGGCCACACCCGCCGACGCGGCAACCGCTGCGGGCGCGGGCGCCAGCGGCGCGGGCGGTGCGGCGGCGCACCCGCCGAGGCCAACTGTGCTCAGCTGCGATAGCAGCAGCACGCAGCGGAGCAGCACACTGGCGGTGAGCGAAGCAGCGAGGGGCCGGAAACGGTCGGTGGTCATGGTGCGGTCTCTCGCTGGGCCGGGGCGGGGGCGTCGGTCACATCGTCCTGATCATCGTCATCGTCCTGATCGTCGTCATCGTTGCGGTCATCATCCAGCAGCCGCTGCAGGCCCTCGACGTGCCACTGGGGGAACGGGTCGTCCAGCGTCAGCCAGCCGTCGGGGCCAAGGGCCATCTCCTGATCGGTCAGCAGGCAGGCCTCCAGGGCACGGTGCTGCGCTGGGTGATCAAAGTCCACACCGATGAGCACCACCTGCTGGCGGCGGTCGCCCCAGGGCTCGCGCCACACGTTCTCCAGGTACGCCCGATTCTCCGCGTCGGTCGCTTCGGCCGGCGTGCTGCGCGAGGCCCACCACACCCCGGCCGGCTCAAGCCGGAACGACCCGCCCGCCTGCGACCACAGCCCGACCAGGTCATGCCGGTTGGCCAGCCACACAAAGCCCTTGGAGCGGATGGTCCGCAGCCCGCCCCCTGTCAGCAGGTCGTGCAGCCGCTGCGGATGAAACGGGCGACGCGCGGCGAACACCGACGAGCTCACGCCGTACTCCTCGGTCTCCGGGGTGTGCTCGGCGTTGAGTTCCTGTACCCAGCGGGCCGAGCGCGAGGCCGTCTCCATGTCAAACAGGCCCGTCCCCAGCACCTGCTCCAGCGGCACGCGGCCGAACGCCGTCAGCACCATCTTCGCTTTGGCGTTCAGCGAGCGCACCGCCGCCTGCACCTGGCGCAGGCGTTCGGGGCCCGCCAGATCGCACTTGTTGATCACCACCACGTCGGCGAACTCGACCTGATCGGTCAGCAGGTCGGCGATGGACCGGGTGTCATCCTCACCGAGGCTCAGATCGTGGTCGGCCAGGTCGTCCTCGCTGTGCAGGTGGTCCAGGAAGGTCAGCGCGTCGACCACCGTCACCATGGTGTCCAGCCGCGCCAGGTCGGCCAGCGAGCGGCCCGATTCGTCGGCGAAGGTGAACGTCTGCGCCACCGGCAGCGGCTCGGCGATGCCCGTGCCCTCGATGAGCAGGTAATCAAAGCGGCCCTCGGCCGCCAGCCGCGCCACCTCGCGGAGCAGGTCCTCGCGGAGCGTGCAGCAGATGCACCCGTTGGAGAGTTCGACCAGTTGCTCGTTGACGCGGTCCAGCACGGCCTGGCCCATGGTGCCGCCGGTGGCGACCAGTTCGGCGTCGATGTTGACCTCGGACATGTCGTTGACGATGACCGCGACGCGCAGGCCGGCGCGGTTGGCCAGGACGTGGTTCAGCAGCGTGGTCTTGCCGGCGCCGAGGAACCCCGAGAGCACGGTGACGGGCAGCGGCGGGACGCCGGGCGTGGAAGCAGGTGAGTGCATGGTGAATTCTAGATGCAACCATGTTGCAAAAGCAAACAAGCGCGGGTAGCATCATGGCGATGGCGGTTGACGGGGTGGTCCCCACCGCTGGAGGTGTTCCCCGCAAGCCCACAGGGCGTGGAGAGGCGATCAATGCGCGCAAACAAGACCGTCGGTACGTTCAATGGTGCATCAACGGAGATCAAGGCCGGCCTGTGCATGGCCCTGACCGTGACCTTCCTGGCCGGCTCGGTGTCACCGGCGAGCGCCGGGCCGATCTACGCCACCGGCCAGTTGCTGCGGGCCGACGGCGTGCGTGAGAACCGCATCTACCGCATCGATCCGACCACCGGCGTCGCCACCGCGCTGTCGGACCTGCTGCCCACCGCCCCGGCGGCGCTGGCGGCCCTGCCCGCCAGCAGCGCCGGACCAGCCCGGCTGATCGCGTACACCTCGGGCACGCTGTGGACGATCGACCCGCTCACCGGCGTGCTGTCCGACGGTGTGTCCTTCGGCGTCAGCGGCACCGGGCTTGACGCTCTGGCCGACGGGCGGGTCTTCCTGATCACCGCCAACGCGGCGGCGCAGGTCTTTCGGCTGAACGCGGCCACCAACCTGCCTGAGAGTGTGATCGAGCCGGGGGCGATCGCCGCGGCGCTCGGCGCTGTCTTTGGCGGCAGCCCGTCGCCCTTTATCCTGTCGCTGGGCTCGGTCGGGGGCACGCTCTATGGGCTGAACAGCGAGAGCAACCGCACGAACCTGGTCGCCATCAACCCCGACACCGGCTCGATCACGCCGGTCGGCCCGCTGAACGCCGTGGGCCAGGCGGCTGGCGGC